>NZ_CP064952.1:0-335137 GCF_011038885.2 Schaalia sp. ZJ405
ACCCCGTGAATGAACAAAGTTGTCCACAACTATGAACGATTGACTCTTTCCGCGCAACGGCGGATCTCCACAGATGTAACTACACAGATGTAGTTTCGTGGGTTTTATCCACATCCCTTTCCCCAGCCTGTGGATTCGCTTGTTGATGGATAGAATCGGTACTTGTTAGTCGAAGCCGGACCGACGTCGGGAACCGCACATCGACTCCACAGCCACTTCGACAAAACGACATCCGGAGGACATCGGTGGAAACCGACTTCTTATCTCTCGCATGGAACAACGCCCTTGAATCTCCGCTGACTCAGAACCTCGGACGAGCCGCTCAAAGCTACCTGCGCGCCACCGTGCCACTGGGCGATATCGAAGGGACGATTCTCCTATCTGTTCCGAGCGAGTTCATTAAGTCGTGGATCGAAACGCGTGCTTTCACTGAAATCACCGCAGCACTGTCTCAAACCCTTGGACGCACCATCCGCATCGCGATTACCGTCGATCCTGATCAAGAGATCAACTCAACTTTCCCCAACGATCAATACATCGACGCTGACCCTGACTCTCACATGTCCTCGCTCCCCGATGACCCCACATCGGATCCCCTGGCGAATCTCACAGCAGATCAGATATCCGACAGTGAAAGCGACGTTTTTACGAACACACCTCGGAGCATCGTCGGCGCAGCAGGCGATATTGCCGAAACACCGATAAGCCCAGCGGCAAGCGCTGGTGACGACACAGGGGAAGGTGCGGCCTCGTCCTCGTCCCTTTATCTTCCCAGCGGAAAAACCCTGGATCTGCGCGGAACCCATCTCAACGCGAAGTACACCTTCGACACCTACGTCATGGGACCGAGCAACCGATTCGCGCACGCCGCCGCATTCAACGTGTCAGAGTCTCCGGGAACCCAGTGGAACCCTCTCTTTATCTACGGAGGCTCCGGGCTGGGTAAAACCCACCTCCTTCACGCGATCGGGCACTACGCGCTCTCGCTCTATCCTCACCTGAAGGTTCGCTACGTCAACTCCGAAGAGTTCACCAACGAATTCATTAACGCAATCCGCCTGAACAAGACGGATAACTCGCAGGTCGAAGCGTTTCACAGGCGCTACCGCGAACTCGACATCCTCCTCATTGATGACATCCAGTTCATCGGTGACAAAGAGCAGACAGTCGAAGGCTTTTTTCACACGTTCAACGCGCTATACGAGGCCGACAAGCAGATCGTCCTGACATCCGACGTCGCCCCGAAGAACCTCAACGGCTTCGAAGAGAGGATGAGAACCCGATTTTCCTCCGGTCTCCTTGTTGACGTTCAGCCACCAGACCTGGAGACGCGCATCGCGATTCTCCAGAAGAAAGCAACAGCCGATTCTCTTCAAGTACCACCCGAAGTTCTTGAGTACATCGCGTCGCGGATCTCGGCAAATATCCGCGAACTCGAGGGTGCTCTCCTGCGCGTGATCGCGTTTGCGAATCTGTCGAAAGAACCCATTGATCTGCAGTTAGCTGAGATGATGCTCAAGGACTTCATCTCAGATCCCGACGACAACGAGATCACGGTTCCGCTGATCATGGGACAGTGCGCGCACTACTTCGGAGTGACGATTGAGCAGATGAGTTCAGCGGATCGTTCTCACGACGTTGTTCAGGCTCGCCAGATCGCGATGTATCTGTGCCGTGAACTCACTGATCTCTCTTTGCCAAAGATCGGCGATGCGTTCAACCGTGACCACACCACCGTCATGCATGCGAACCGGAAAATTGTCGCCGTGATGAAAGAGAAGAGAGAAACCTTCAACGATGTCACCGAGCTGACGAACCGGATTAAGCAGAAATCGCGCAATTCCTAAGACACATCTGCCGGCGTCTTCCTGATCGCAGCACCGCCGTCAGCTGAGGAACACTCGTCTTCACAGTCACCTGTGAATAGGCCGTGGACAACCAACACGAATCTGTGAGTTGGACACGTGGATCTGTGGATACCTGTTCGTACGCTGTGGGCTGTCCACAGGTCCATAGCGCGTATCCACCGTCGTGTGCCCAGCAGTATCCACGGCCGTATCCCGCAGGAAATGACAGAAAACCTCGAGAATCCACAGAATCCACAACCCTGATGATGACGATGATGTGTCATCATGAGAAATGAAAAGATGTTATTCACCCACAGACGTGTCCGCTGAGTTGTTCGTGCCGAGCGTTCTGCACGCATCCGAAGCTCGCACGCACAACATCAGCGTCCACTGTGCTTGCTTGGGAAAAACCTAAGAAAAGCACAAATGCCATACATCCCTCAGTCCGACTATGCGACAGCGGTCGCTTGGAGTAGGTAGAGTGGACCAGAAGAATTTTTGTGATCTAACGGAGGCCGGCATGAAGTTCACCGTCGCTCGCGACGTCCTCGCAGAGGCTGTGTCTTGGACGGCTAGGGCTCTACCTCATCGCCCTGCAAGCCCCATTCTTGCTGGTGTTCGCATCAGTGCACGCGATGAGGAACTCACGCTGTCCTCCTTTGACTACGAGGTTTCAGCTAATTCCCGGATTCCCGCGAGCGTCGAGGAGCCCGGTGATGTTTTGGTTTCTGGCCGAATGCTTGCCGACATCGCCAAGTCCTTGCCGAATAAACCGGTGACCATCGAGCTCGACGGCCAGAAAGTCAACCTGCTGTGCGGCTCTTTCCATTTCACGCTCACCGTGATGCCCTTGGATGAGTATCCCTTGCTTCCCGCCCAGCCCGAGGTCGCAGGAACAGTTGACTCCACCGTTTTGTCTCAGGCTATTGCCCAGGTGTCGATCGCTGCCTCGCGCGACGACACGCTTCCGCTGCTCACAGGTGTACGCCTTGAGATTGACGGTGGTCGCATCACGCTGCTGGCAACTGATCGTTATCGCCTCGCCATGCGTGAACTTCAATGGGAGCCAACAAATCCCTCAATCGACAGTATCGCTTTGGTCAAAGCCCGCATTCTTCAGGATGTTGCAAAGTCAATGACCTCGGGGGCGAAGGTTGAGCTTGGCCTATCAGCCGATTCACAGCCGGGAATGTCCTCTCTCATTGGTTTCACCGCTCAGGGACGCCGCACAACATCGACGCTGATGGACGGGGATTACCCGCCGGTGCGTCGTCTTTTCCCCGAGCAGACATCAATTCATGCCGTCTGTGATCGTCATGAACTTCTCGAGGCCGTCAAACGTATGTCGCTAGTTGCCGAACGTAAGACCTCGGTTCGTCTGGCGTTCTCTCAGGGACAGGTTGTCCTTGAAGCCGGCCAGGGTGACAACGCGCAGGCCTCCGAGGCTTTGGCTGCCACCGTTAACGGCGAAGATATTTCCACAGCCTTCAACCCGCAGTTCCTCATTGATGGTCTTTCGGTCATTGACGCCGATTTCGTCCGCTTCAGCTTCACGCACGGGACAAAGCCGGCAGTTCTGACGGGACAGAAGAAAATTGACGAGGGCGAGCTGACGGACTTCCGTTACCTCCTCATGCCGATTCGCTTCGGGATCTGAGGTTTCGTGTGGGTTTCGCACGTCGCTGTTGACGATTTCCGGTCGTGGAAACACGGCGTCGTCACTTTCGATCGGGGATCCACGGTTCTCCTGGGTCCAAACGGTCAGGGGAAAACGAATCTCGTTGAAGCAATCGCTTACCTGTCGACGTTCTCTTCGCATCGGGTCTCTGCCGACGGCGCCCTCGTTAGGGTACCGATGTCAGGGGACGAGGCCGTACCCGGCGGGGCGGTTATTCGCGTCAAACTTGTTGCCGGTAACGGACGCGAACAGGTCATTGAACTTGAGATCGTTCGCGGCCAAGCGAATCGGGCGAAAATCAATCGAACTCAGGTGCGTCCGCGAGATGTCCTTGGTCTCGTCAAGACCGTGGTGTTTGCACCTGAGGATCTGTCGATTGTTCGAGGTGATCCCGCGGTGCGCCGCAAGTTCCTCGACGACTTGGCAACGCAGCTTCATCCTCTTTTCGCCTCGACGCGTTCGGACTTTGATCGAGTGGCGCGTCAGCGAGCAGCATTGATGAAGGCCGCTCAGGTTCAGGTGCGTCGGGGAGGGACTCCTGACCTTTCAACGATTGATGTTTTCGACGAGTCTTTTGCTCGACTTTCAGCTCAGGTAACGGCGGCCCGCTGCGCTGCGGTGCGTGCCTTAGCTGAGCCGGCGCGACGAGCGTATGAGATGATCGCGCAGTCTGAGCGTTCGTTGTCGATTGCATTAGATGCGTCGGTTGATCGCATGATCGGTGTGGATCCCGATCGCCTCGACAGCGGTGATCTTGAGTCGGTTGATGGTCAGATTGATCGCCTGATGGCGGCGTTGGTGTCGGTGCGGGACAAGGAAATTGACAGGGGAATTAACCTCGTCGGTGCCCATCGTGACGATCTTGCGGTGTTTTTAGGTCAGATGCCGGTTAAAGGGTTTGCCAGTCACGGAGAGTCGTGGTCGGCAGTTCTTTCCCTCCGACTTGGTTCTTTCGAGGTGTTATCTACCGACGAGGACACGCCGATTCTTATTCTCGACGATGTGTTTGCTGAGCTTGATGCGGCTCGTCGTCAGGGTTTAGCGGACATGGCAATGGGTGCTGACCAGGTGATCGTCACCGCTGCCGTTGACGAGGACGTCCCAGCTAATGTGGAATCCCGCGTCAAGCACGTGCGCTATGACGGCATTCGGGGAACGTTTATTGACGAATTAACAGATCCGGATGGTCAGTGACAATGGGGGAGTGGCCAGAAGCAGACGACGGTGATGTTCGTGAGCCCTACGGTTTCGGTATGAACGAGGACGAGGAGCGTACCCAGCAGGAAGAGTACGTTCTTCGGGCTCTTGAGCGTGCCCAGAATGTTGCGAGGGGGCGCGGCCTCATGCGTCGGTCACTACCCACGTGGGGGCTTGAGGAGGGCAATCGGCGCTCGGCGGGTAGGTCATCGAGGTCCGACGAGGTCCGCGTCGTTGACGGACACTCCGGAGGGGATGAATCAACCGATGCTCAGTTGGACGGCGGCCTCGTTGATATTTCAGCGCTGAGAGATGTTGATCCCGAGGGCGACTTGACGTCTGTGCGTTCGGCAGCTCAATCGGCTCGCAGTCACTGGACGCGATCAACGGGGATGGCACCGATGCGGACGCGTTACCGTTCCGTTGGCAAGCTGGGGTCAATTCTGGGAAGAATTGTCCGGGCACAGCAGTGGGATACCCCAACGAAGATGGGGTCGATCATGGTCAAGTGGCCCGACATCGTTGGACAGACCGTTGCTCAACACTGCCGGATCGAAACCTTTGACAACCACAAGCTCATTGTCCGCTGTTCGTCGACGGCGTGGGCGAAGCAACTTCAGCTTCTCCTGCCGACGATTGAGCGCCGAATTGCTGAGGAAGTGGGCCCCGGTGTGGTTCATCAGGTTGTCGTTCGCGGGCCCGTTGCTCCCGACTGGAAGAAGGGCCCGTGGTCAGTTCGTGGTCGGGGTCCACGTGATACCTACGGGTAGGTGAAGACGTGCTGGGAAGCGTTGCTAGGTGGTAATCGTCACACCGATAATTCCGCAGGTCACAGCGTGTTTCTATAGCACAGTTCACGGGGGAGATCGCCGGTATTTTTCACTTACTTGGTAGAATTGATCAGGTTAAGTATCGGGCGAAAATCGTCCGATTCATGCGAGGGGATCTAGTGGCTGATAACGAGAAGACCACCGACGGCGAACACAGCTACGGAGCGTCGGATATTACCGTGCTCGAAGGCCTGGAAGCCGTTCGTAAACGCCCGGGTATGTACATCGGTTCAACGGGAGAACGAGGCCTGCACCACCTGGTCTACGAGGTTGTTGACAACTCCGTTGACGAGGCCCTGGCCGGATACGCCGACCACATCGAGGTGACAATCCTCGCCGATGGCGGCCTGCGGGTCGTCGACAATGGTCGAGGAATCCCCGTTGATGAACACCCCACGGAACACAAGCCGACAGTTGAAGTCGTCATGACAATCCTCCACGCCGGAGGAAAGTTCGGCGGCGGCGGATACGCCGTTTCCGGCGGTCTCCACGGCGTGGGTATTTCCGTTGTCAACGCGCTCTCAACCCGCGTCGATACCGAAGTGCGTCGACAGGGATATGTCTGGCGGATGTCCTTTGCCAATGGCGGGCACCCGATCACGCAGCTCGAACGCGGGGAAGAAACCGAGCTCACGGGAACAACGCAAACCTTCTACCCCGATCCGGCGATCTTCGAGACCGTCGACTTTGACTTCGAGACGCTACGGAAACGCTTCCAGCAGATGGCGTTCCTCAACAAGGGACTGCGCATCTCCTTGACGGATGAGCGGCCCAACCACAGCGACGACGGCGACGAAATCACCGGGGAACAGGCAGCAGAAACTGATGAAGCAGATTCCCAGTTTCGTCGCGTGACATACATGTACGCCCGCGGGCTGCGCGACTATGTCGAATACCTTGACTCCGCGAAGAAGATGGAAGCGATCTCCGACATCATCGACTTTGAGGCGGAGAACGCCGAGGGAACGATGTCCCTTGAAATCGCGATGCAGTGGACAACGTCGTACTCGTCATCGGTGCACACATTCGCCAACACAATCAACACAACTGAAGGCGGGATGCACGACGAAGGCTTCCGCGCGGCGTTGACATCAATTGTTAACCGCTACGGACGCGACCGCGGGATCATTAAGGAAAAGGATGACAACCTTTCCGGTGATGACATCCGCGAAGGCCTCACCGCGGTGATCTCGATTAAGCTCACGGAGCCGCAGTTCGAGGGCCAGACAAAGACGAAGCTGGGGAACACCGAGGCGCGAACCTTTGTGCAGCAGCAGGTGTATTCGCAGCTCAACGACTGGTTTGATGCGCATCCGCAAGACGCAAAGGCGATTATCAACAAGGGTCAGCAGGCCCAGGTCGCGCGAATTGCCGCGCGTAAGGCACGAGAGGCCACGCGGCGCAAGGGCGTCCTCGAATCCGCTTCCATGCCCGGAAAACTCCGCGACTGCTCCTCGCGTAAAGCTGAAGAATGTGAAATTTTCATCGTCGAGGGCGACTCCGCGGGCGGCTCTGCCGTTGGTGGCCGTAATCCTGAGACTCAGGCGATTATGCCGATCCGAGGGAAGATCCTCAATGTTGAAAAAGCACGTCTTGACCGGGCTCTGTCATCCGACACGATCCGTTCGCTCATCACGGCGTTTGGAACCGGCATCGGTGAAGAATTCGACATTACGAAACTTCGCTACGGCAAGATCGTCATTATGGCCGACGCCGACGTTGACGGCCAGCACATCGCCACTTTGCTGCTCACCCTGCTCTTTAGGTACATGCGGCCACTCATCGAAGATGGACACACCTACATCGCGATGCCGCCGCTCTACCGCATCAAGTGGACGAATGCCGACCACGAATTTGCTTACTCCGATGCGGAACGCGACAAACTCCTTGAATCGGGGAAAGCTGCGAACCGTCGTCTCCCGAAGGAAGGCGGGATCCAGCGATACAAGGGTCTGGGTGAGATGAATGACCACGAACTGTGGGACACCACAATGGACCCGGCACACCGGATCCTCAAGCAGGTGACCCTCGACGAGGCAGCCGACGCTGACGAAACATTTTCCATTCTCATGGGTGACGACGTCGAACGACGCCGCACATTCATTCAGCGCAACGCCTCTGACGTGCGTTTCCTCGACATCTGAACCACTGGGGGACCCCGGGCCGCGAAGCGGCCCCGTCCTCGTCAATACAAAGGACAAATGTGAGCGACGAGCAAAACACCGGTACCGAGCAGGTCGTTGACTACGACCGCATCCACCAGGTTGACCTGCAAAAAGAGATGCAGCGGTCCTACCTGGACTACGCGATGAGCGTGATTGTTGGGCGCGCACTCCCCGACGTCCGCGACGGACTTAAGCCCGTTCACCGGCGCGTACTCTACGGAATGTACGACGGCGGTTACCGGCCGACCTCGTCATTCTCCAAGTCCTCCCGCATCGTCGGTGAAGTCATGGGTAACTACCACCCGCACGGCGACTCCGCCATCTACGATGCTCTTGCGCGGCTCGTCCAGTGGTGGTCGCTGCGGTACCCCCTCGTTGCAGGTCAGGGGAACTTTGGAACCCCAGGTAACCTCGGGCCCGCCGCACCGCGATACACCGAATGTAAGATGGCGCCGCTCGCTCTCGAAATGGTTCGCGATATCGACGAAGAATCCGTTGATTTCCAAGACAACTACGACGGGCGCAACCAGGAGCCAACGATCCTGCCCGCGCGTTTCCCCAATCTGCTTGTCAACGGGTCCGAAGGCATCGCCGTGGGCATGGCAACGCGCATCCCGCCGCACAATCTCCGCGAGGTCGCGCGCGGTGTCCAATGGTCGCTTGATCACCCCGAGGCCTCTCGTGAGGAACTGCTCGAAGCACTGCTCAAGCTGATCCCCGGACCCGACTTCCCCACGGGTGCAACAATCCTTGGCCGCAAGGGAATCGAGGACGCGTACCGCACAGGACGCGGTTCCATCACCCAGCGCGCCGTTGTGTCTGTTGAAGAAATTCACGGGCGCCAATGCCTCGTTGTCACTGAGCTGCCCTACCAGGTCAACCCCGATAACCTCGCCGACAAGATCGCCCAGCTGGTGCGTGACGGCCAGATCCAAGGTATCGCTGACATTCGCGACGAAACCTCCGGTCGAACCGGACAACGCCTCGTTATCGTCCTCAAGCGTGACGCTGTGGCCAAGGTCGTTCTCAACAACCTGTACAAGCGCACCTCGTTGCAGGAAAACTTCTCGGCAAACATGCTTGCGCTGGTTGACGGAGTGCCTCGTACCCTGAGCATTGACGGATTTATCCGTCACTGGATCAACCACCAGATTGACGTTATCGTTCGGCGCACCCAGTTCCGCCTGCGTAAAGCACGCGAACGCCTCCACATCCTCGACGGGTACCTTAAAGCACTCGACATGCTTGACGAGGTTATCGCTCTGATCCGGCGTTCACCCACCGTGGATGAGGCACGCAGCGGATTGATGAACCTGCTGAGCGTTGACGAGATCCAAGCCGACGCGATCCTCGCTCTCCAGCTGCGTCGCCTGGCCGCTCTGGAACGCCAGAAGATCGTTGACGAACACAATGAACTCATGCGGAAGGTTGAGGACTTCGAAGACATCCTTGCTCGGCCTGAACGCCAGCGAGCGATTGTTTCCGAGGAACTCGGTGAAATCGTTGAAAAATACGGTGACGAACGTCGGACAACGATCGTTCCTTTCGACGGTGAAATGTCGATGGAGGACCTGATTCCCGAGGAAGACGTCGTTGTCACTATCACACGCGATGGTTTCACCAAGCGGACTCGGACCGATAACTATCGTTCCCAAAAGCGCGGCGGTAAAGGCGTGCGCGGAACGCAGTTGCGTGGGGATGACATTGTTGAACATTTCTTTGTGACGACAACGCACCACTGGCTGCTGTTCTTCACGAACCTCGGTCGGGTCTACCGCGCGAAGGCATATGAGATTCCCGAGGGCGGACGTGACGCCAAGGGGCAGCATGTGGCCAACCTCCTGGCGTTCCAGCCCGGCGAACACATTGCTCAAGTGCTCGCTTTGCGTAACTACGAGGATGCGGACTACCTCGTCCTCGCCACGAAGTCCGGTCTGGTGAAGAAAACACCGCTGGCTCTGTATCAGTCGGCGCGAACCGGTGGAATCATCGCGATTAACCTGCGTGAAGACGAGGACGGTCGGCCGGATGAACTCGTTGCTGCCCAGGTGATTTGTGCAGATCAGGACCTGCTGCTGGTGTCCCGTGATGGCCAGGCCGTGCGATTTAGGGCCACCGATGATCAGTTGCGCCCGATGGGACGTTCGACATCGGGTGTCAGAGGCATGAAGTTCCGCGGCGATGATGAGCTGCTGAACATGGTTGTGCCGCGAGAAGGAGCCGACCTCCTGATCGTCACCGAATCCGGATACGCCAAACGTACCCCCGTTGAGGAATATCCCACGAAGGGGCGCGGAACTATGGGAGTGCGCGTGGGCAAACTTGTTGACGAACGCGGCGGCCTCGTTGGGGCCCTCGTCGTCAACCCTGACGAGGACGTCATGGTGATTACCGAGTCCGGTAAGCTCGTGCAGGTTAATGCCTCTGACGTACGTCCGACATCGCGCAACACGATGGGCGTGATCTTTGCGCGGCCAGACGATGACGATCGAATTATCGCGATCACCCCCAATCCCGAACGCGACATCGACGAAAATGGTGATGAAGCGGCCGAAGAACCGGTAGCGTCTAACCAGGACAACGCAACGAAGGGTGAAGACGAATGACCATCACGACGACTCCGAATAACGACGCGCCCCGAAAAATTGAGCTGGCGATCGCACGGGTTGACGCGTGGACCGTCATGAAAGTCAGTTTCTTGCTGTCCGTTGCCCTCGGCATCGCAATGGTCATTGCAACAGCGATTCTCTGGTTCATGGTGGATGGCATGCACCTGTTCGCAACGATCGAGGACTTCCTCAAGCTCATCGGAGCTGAAAAGTTCACGAAACTCCTTGACTACGTCCGACTGCCCCGAGTGATGTCCTATGCGACGATCGTTGCCGTGATTAACGTTGTCTTGATAACGGCGCTGTCCACCCTGGGTTCCCTCCTCTACAACGTCATTGCGTCGCTGGTTGGCGGTATCAAAGTATCGCTGATGGATGAGTGAGTGACCGGTCGCGTTGGCCCGGTTGTTGACCGTGGCTGACGTCACTTGGCTGCATTTTGCTTGTCTGGCGCCGACTTGTGTACCATTGTGCGTGCCCTGAAAAGGGTATTTCTTCCACAATAGAAGAGCGGGCCTATAGCTCAGTAGGTTAGAGCGCAGTCCTGATAAGACTGAGGTCGGTGGTTCGAGCCCACCTAGGCCCACCATCCGCGACGGATCCGAAGGCGGAGGTTGACAATGAAGAAGTTTCTTACGACAACAGTTGCTTTGTCATTCAGCGTCGTCCTCGGCCTCGTTATCCGGCAGGTCGTCCTCGATCTTTCAGATCGTGCCGATCTGTGGAACTCCGTTACGGATGCGGTGGACTAGTTCCACCCGCTCACCCCTAGGGGCTATGGCGCAATTGGTAGCGCACCTGCTTTGCAAGCAGGGGGTTACGGGTTCGAGTCCCGTTAGCTCCACCGGCACCTGCTGGCGTTGATAGAGTTTCACGCCCAGCAGGTTTTTGTTCGCTTGCGGCCGCCAAATCGAGTGACGCGAAATCGTTGTGCTGAGCAGAGGTTTTATCAGCATTTATGCTCTGGAGGCCAGGGTGCGAAATCGGGTTCTAGCTGTAGGAACTCATCCACTCGATCCGGGTAGACCCACGCAATAGTTGGGCCTTGACCGTCAACTTCAGCTAGACACACTCGGTCAGGCAGGGTGGCGAGGTCTTTGATGATGGCTAGGGCTACGTCAGCTGGTATCCAGTCGGTGCCTTGCGCAAAAGTCAGTTCTCGCGGCATACCACGAAAGGTGTATCTCACGGTGATATTGACCCCCGTGGCATCGAAGCGTGAGGATACATCCGAAAGCTGATCTGCCACCTCGACGGCTTCAGCGATTTCATAAATAAAGTCGGGATAATCCTGTTCGGTGTAGATGCACTCGTAATCGAGGGCAACGAAGTGGCTAAAGGCTGGTTTCATATCCGCATTTTTCGCCCAGAGGACAGATTCAGGGTCGTGGATGTCGAGAGCTTTGAGTGCTTCAGGGAAGCGTAGCTTGAGTCCGCAAGACTCCAATCGTGTTGCTGTTTCGAGTGTAATGGCGTAATCGAGGGTGCGGACATCATCCTCATCATCATCGTTGCCACTCATGCGGCCATTGTCGCACGAACACTGTTCAGAAACGCTCAATCTCATTCCGGTAGTCAATCCCCGTCGTGGTGGTGTTGTCTTTCTAGACCACGGTTGCTTGCCCGTCTGGGCTGATGTGGATGTGCTCGTACAGGGCGTGGAACGTAGTGGGCGAGACATTAGAAATCATCCTCGACCTGAGCATCTGCTTCGTCGCCGAAGAAGTTCCTGCTTTAACGGTAACCAACGGGGTCTTCTCCGGCAAGGGAATTATTCTGCCCATTTTTCTGGGCCGTAAGACTTAACCGGCACCTTCGTCACCAGAATTTGTTCGTTTGTGTCTCACCATATGGGGCCACAAGTCCCGAATGTCGGCACGATCAGGCAAATAAGGTCTTTCCGGACCCTTGAAAGGTTCAACAAATTCTTCAGTTCTGAATGTTGTTCGGCCAGAGCTCACTGCGTTTGGATGAACGCCCCAACAGCTCGGCCACACACAGTCAGCTCAAACCGTGCGAGCAACCCGAAGGAGCCACCATGCGCATCGGAGTCCCAGCCGAGGGCCCCGACCAACCACTGGTCGCAGCGACTCCCCACACCGTCGGCCTCCTGACCACACTCGGATACGAGGTCGCCGTCCAACACGGGGCAGGACACGCAGCCCAGTTCCCCGACTCCGCCTACGCAGATGCCGGAGCGACCCTCGTTGACGCCACACAAGTCTGGCAATCAGACATCGTCACGACACTGGATACGCCCGCTGACGAACTCATCGCCACCATGCACCCAGGTGCCACCCTCATCGCTCGACTCGCTCCTCGCAAGGACACCGACCTCGCCTCACGCCTGGCATCCACCGGCATCACCGCCCTCGCGATGGACGCCGTTCCACGTATCTCACGTGCCCAAGCAATGGACGTCCTCTCCTCCCAGGCCAACGTTGCCGGGTACCGCGCCGTCATCGAATCCGCCAGCCACTTCGGCCGCGTCTTCACCGGCCAAGTCACTGCCGCCGGCAAGATGCCTCCCGCAAAGGTGTACGTCATTGGAGCCGGTGTGGCTGGCCTCGCCGCCATCGGCACCGCCAACTCTATGGGTGCACAGGTATTCGCCACCGACGTGCGCCCCGAAGTTGCCGAACAAGTTGAATCGATGGGCGCCTCCTTCGTGGCCCTGCCCACCTCCCAAGAAGAATCCACCGACGGATACGCCAAAGCGATGGACGAGGACGAGGCCGCCGCAGCTATGCGCCTCTACGCCGCTCAGGCCGCCAAGTCCGACATTGTTATCACCACCGCAAATATCCCCGGACGTACCGCGCCGATCCTGCTTGACGACGCAGCCATCGCAGCTATGACACCCGGATCAGTTATCGTCGACATGGCCGCAGCTCATGGTGGAAACACCACAATGACGGTGCCCGGAGATGTCACCATCACCCCCAACGGCGTGACGATCATCGGCTATAAAGACCTCGCTGGTCGCCTGCCCGCGCAAGCCTCTCAGCTGTATGGACGCAACATCGTCAACCTGCTGACCCTCATGACACCGGGCAAAGATGGCCAGCTCGTCATTGACTTCGAAGACGAGGTCGTGCGTGGCATCGCCGTGACCGTTGATGGAAGTATTACGTGGCCACCGCCGCCCATCACAGTCTCGGCTGCCCCGGCCACACCCGCTGGCCCCACTGCTGAAGAAATTGCCCAACACGAGGCTGAAGAAGCCGCTCAGAAGAAGCGCTCACGGCGAAACCTCATGATCTTTTCGGCGGTGGCGGCGCTCGCCCTCGTTGCGTTGATTCTGGTGACTCCGGCGGCGGCAACGAGCCACTACATCGTGTTATTGCTGGCAGTTCTGCTCGGCTTTTACGTGATTTCCAACGTCACGCCTGCCCTGCATACGCCACTGATGTCCGTGACCAATGCGATCTCAGGCATCATCCTCGTTGGAGCGATCTCCCAGATCGGCAACCCCAATCCCTTCATCGCCGTGATGAGTTTCCTGTCGATCGTCCTAGCATCCATCAACATTTTCGGCGGTTTCGCGGTGACCCACCGTATGCTGTCGATGTTCAAGAAGTGAGGCGGATCCGACGATGATTCCCACCCACGTTCACCTCTTCAACGCCGTCCTCGCAGCTGGCGCACCGTCCTTTGGCGGTGCCGGCCTCAAACAAGTTGCCTCCCCGGCGGTCCTCGACCTCGCCCAGCCGGTAACTGTGGCCTACATCCTCGCTGCGGCGCTCTTCATCGCCGCCTGCGCAGGACTTTCGCGCCACGAATCAGCCGTCCTCGGCAATGTCGCTGGGGCAACCGGAATGGTATTCGCCGCCGTCGCAGCCATTGTGATCGCCCTCGTTTCTGATCCCCACTACGGCGTGATGACCACGGCGATCCTCATTGCCCTTGCGGTCGGGATTGGCGGCGTCATCGGCTTGGTTTTGGCGCGGCGCGTCGAAATGACTGGAATGCCGCAGCTCATCGCATTCTTCAACGGGCTTGTTGGCCTAGCTGCCGTCATGGTCGGCTACAACTCCTACGCTTCGCCGGATGCGTCATCCGCCGCGCTGGGAGGCTTCCATTACGGCGAGGTCTTCTTATCGACCTTCGTTGGCGCCGTGACCTTCACGGGGTCAATCGCCGCGGGCCTCAAACTTTCCGGCAAGATCCCTGGCCGCCCAATTCTGCTGCCCGCGAGGAACTGGCTCAACCTCGGAATTATCCTGGTGTCGGTGATCCTGGGCGTTGTTTTCGCTCATGTTGAGGAACACTCTGTGGCGGCCTGGGTCTGCCTCGTTGTCATGACACTGCTGGCATTGGCCCTGGGAATTCACCTGGTGCTCGCCATCGGTGGCGGAGATATGCCGGTGGTTGTTTCAATCATGAACTCTTACTCCGGTTGGGCTTCGGCGTTCACCGGATTCTTAGTGAACAACGACTTGCTCATCATCACCGGGGCGATCGTCGGATCTTCGGGTGCGTTCCTGTCTTACCTCATGTGTCAGGCGATGAACCGTTCCTTCATGAATGTGCTGCTCGGCGGCTTCGGTACGGATTCGTCAACCGCGGGTGCTGGTGGCGAGGAAGAACAGGGCGAGATTCACGAGGTCGACGCCAATACCGTCGCTGACCTGCTGTTGGACGCCAAGCGCGTGATGATTACTCCCGGCTACGGCATGGCTGTTGCGCAGGCTCAGTATCCCGTGGCCGCGCTGGTTGAAGATCTGGTGGATCGGGGCATTGAGGTGACCTTCGGTATCCACCCCGTAGCTGGGCGCCTACCCGGACACATGAATGTGTTGCTGGCCGAGGCGAAAGTGCCGTACGACGTTGTCCTGGAAATGGACGAGGTTAATGACGATTTTGAGAACATTGACGTTGTTCTGGTGATCGGTGCCAATGACACGGTGAACCCTGCCGCCGAAGAACCTGGTTCGCCGATTGCCGGTATGCCGGTGCTCAAGGTGTGGAACGCAGGCAAGGTCATTGTCTTTAAGCGGTCGATGGCAACCGGATACGCTGGCGTTCAGAATCCGTTGTTCTTCAAGGAAAATACGTCGATGCTCTTCGGTGACGCGAAAGACACCGTCGAGGCGATCGACCGGGCGGTGGAGATCAACCGGCCGCTCCACAAGGCCTAAGCGGACCCGCCGAGAGCACATGCTTTCCCGCCGATCAGCGAGTCGCTGTCGAATCACTATTCGACTCCAGGTGCAGCCTGTACTTCTTCAGAGGCTCCAAGGGCAGCCATGAGACCACCGATAAACGAATCGCCGAGTCCGATCGTTGTCGGTGACAGGACATGAGCGTTGTACGAGGGAACGATGTGGATTCCGGATCGAACGATGTCTGGATCGTCTATGAGACGCATTCCAATCGTGTCGCGAGGAGCCGTTCGCATTTTTTCAAAGTCTTCGCGCGTCATGGTGTCGCCGTGCGCATACCTCGTTGACGCCATGAGGCATCCCGTTGCCGCAGCCTTGGCGAAACGCTCTGCTCTCTCCCCGAGCACCGCCGCATAGTGACTTGTATGGAGGAGGACGTTGCTCGCCATCAGACGAGTCCGCAATTCCTCCATGACACAAGCGATCTCAGCTCCATCCTGTGGGTCAAAGGACCTCTGGACGTATGCCGTAGCCTCGTCCTCGTTAAGGGAGTGAATGTCGACGAGGTTGCAGATCTTATCGACAACGATGTCGCGCATCGCCTCATCATGGAAGCCCGCATCCTCGTAAACAATCGGAGTCTCATCGTTGGTGTTTTCGAGCATTTCCCGCAGACAGTCGAGCCGTTCCTGTAAGAGATCTGGCGACTTCATCGTGTTGAATCCCGAGATCATCACCGCGTCCGCCCGCGCAAGCGCGGGACCAAGATCAGGACTTAACCGCATGAGTTCATTTGGGAGATCGTGGACGAAAATTACCCTGTTTGGGCGTGAAGTGCGCACGACTCCGCCGATGACTCTCACATTGTTGTCCGCGGGAAACTGGAAGATGATATGCGGTTCAAGGGAGTCATGATCGGCGCTACAGATCCGGATGATTCCGGTCGGGAGAAGGCGTCGAACATCGTCGTTGATTGAAACGAGGTGGACAGTCGAACCGATACCGATCCTGTTCATCGCAATGGCTGCGCGCACACATGTGCCGCCAAGAGTCGTACGGCTGTCGAAGTGACTGGCCAGTTGCTTCAAGGAGTCGATGCTGTGGACGTGACATTCTCCTCCCCGATTCCGGTACATCATTTGCAGCAGGTAGATAAACGCAGATCGAGCATCTGCGGCAACAGAGCTCGGATCGTCCTCGATCTCGTCCATAGTGATGCCCATGTGATCCGCGAGCCACTGCACTTTCGCTAGGTCCCAGATGACTTCGTGATCGACTGTTCCTCCGAGGCCGAGGACGATCCTTTCCCTGTGCACAGTTTCCTGCTTTCAGTAAAGATCGGCTTTATTTACAGACTCGAAGAGATCGATTTTCTGTGCAGCGCATGCACGCAGCGCCTCTTCGCAGGGAGGTTCTATAACGTTGGGTTCACGAAGGTGAGTGTCTTCCAGAACCTGCCTCATTCTGCGGAAATAAGCGGCTTTAATGTCCGACGAGATGTTGATCTTGTTGATGCCTCCGTGAACTGCACCTGCGATCTCCATGTCCGAGTTGTTCGATCCGCCGTGGAGGACAAGCGGGATCCCTACGCGTTCTTTGATTGCGGCGAGTAGGTCAAGCCTGAGTTCAGGCTTAACTTCGGAGGGGTAGAGGCCGTGACGCGTACCAATAGCGACGGCGAGCGAGTCGACTTCGGTCTGCTCAAGGAATCGTTGGGCGTCATCGGGATCGGTGTAGAGGATTTCCTCCGACCCTGTTTCCCCGTACTTGTCCGACACACCGATCGTCCCAAGCTCCGCTTCAACCGACACACCGACCGCGTGTGCGGCGTGAACAACGCGGGAGGTCTGCGCGACGTTCTCCTCGAATGGGGCGAAAGATTTGTCGATCATCACCGAGGTGAAGCCAGACTGGATCGCGAGGAGCACTTGTTCGTACGAGGCCCCGTGATCGAGGTGTACTGCTGTGGGCACCGAAGATTTGTAGGCGATCTGGATAATTGAAGCGAGCATGTCGGTACCGATATGCATCAACTCATCCGGATGAATTGCGATGATGTGAGGCGACCGTTTCTCTTCGCATGTTTCAACCACCGCCCGCAGCATCGAGTAATTCGAGATGTTGAATGCGGGAACGGCGAAGCCGTGAGCATTCGCGACCGATAGGATCTCGTCACCTGTGCACAACATAATTGGACCTTTCTTTCTATGGGGGTGCCAAGATCAGTTCTTGACAGATCCAGCGGTCATACCTCCAATGAAGTAGCGCTGGAAGAAAATGAAGAGGAGGAGCACGGGAATGGAACCAAGAACGGACATCGCCATCATTTCGTTCCATTCGTAGGAATGCTGTCCCATGAGGAGCTGTATGCCGATGGGAACGGTGCGCATGTCATTCGTTCTGGTTAACGTCAGCGCGAAGAGGTATTCGTTCCACGCGATCATGAAAGTGTAGATGCCGACCGATACGATCCCGGGGACAGAGATCGGAACAAGTACTCTCCACAGGGCACCGAACGATGTTGTTCCGTCGACTTTCGCGGCCTCGTCGAGTTCTCGGGGCAGAGTGTTGAAGTAGCCGGTGAGCATGATAATCGCGTAGGGCAGCGTGAACACCATGTACGTGAGGATCAGGCCGTGGTACGTGTTGTACAGCTTGAGTGCGACCATGAGGCCGAAGAAAGGGATCAATAGTGTGATTGGGGGTACCGCTTGTACCGAGATGATCACGACGTTGAGGATCCGTTTGCCCGGGAATTCAAAACGGCTGAATGCGAAGGCCGCGAGGATGGCAACGATGAGTGTGAGCACCGAGACTGAGAGAGCAACAATGTAGCTATTGATGAAGAAGCGGATCTTCTCCGGGTCGTGGATGATCGATAGGTAGGCGCTGAACGAGCTGCCCTCTTCGATGAGTTTGGGCGGGGTCGCAAAAATCCGTGGGTTCGGCTTGAACGAGGAAGAGACCATCCACAGGACGGGAAACGCAGCGAACGAGGCACCGATAAGTAGTCCGGCCCATGTGAAGATCCGTGTGAGGACCGCGCGCTGTTTCTTAGTGAGCATGTTAATCCCTTGCACGCTGACTCTGGACATAGAAGAAGGCGAGGAGCATCGACAGGATGAGGACGATGACGGCACTGGACGACGCGGAAGAGAAGGCGTACTTAGCGAAGGCCAGCTTGTAGGTGTACGTCGACAGCATTTCCGTCTTATTTAGAGGTCCTCCACCAGTTGTCATCCAAATGAGTGCGAATTGCTGAGAGGTCCAGATGATATCCAGGAGTGCCATCGAGACGATGATTGGCTTGAGTTGGGGGAGGGTGATCGACCAGAACCTGCGGATGGGTCCGGCACCGTCGACCTCGGCTGCTTCGTAGAGATCGGCGGGGATTCCTTGCAGGCCAGCAAGGATGGAGATCATGAAGAACGGATACCCCGCCCATATGTTGATCAAGATAATCGCAGCAAGAGCGAGATGAGGATCAGCGAGCCATTCCTTGTGCGGTTCGATGAGACCCAAGCCAGACAGGAGTGCGTTAGCGACGCCGTTTGGGTTGAGGATCAGTCTCCAGAGGATCGCAATGATCGCAACGGTAAGCAACCACGGAAGGACGAAAAGGGTCCTAAAGAACGTCTTGGTGAAGGTAGACAGACACGAGGCGTTAAGCATCATGGCGAACGCAAGCCCGATGATCATGTGTGCGACAACCGAGAGCACAACGAACCACACGGTGTTTGCAAGAGCGGTGTGGAATTTTGGGTCAGTGAGGACGTCGATGTAGTTGTCGAATCCAACGAAGTGGGGGTTCTTGTCGGTGATTGCCCCGCTCTGAAACGAGTACCAGACCACCATGATGATTGGCGTTGCCATGAGCATGGTGAGGAGGGTGAGCGTTGGTGTGAGGTACGCGTACGGAACCGCCGTTCCTTTGATGCGTTGGATGATAGACGATCGACTCTTCATGAAGCCGTCGTTCCCCTTGAGCAAGTCTGTTCGTACAGTCATGTTTGAGCGCCTGCCTCCGGCTGCGGTGGACACTCTCAAAAGAGTGGGCACCGCAGCCGGTTTTGGTCAGAACTCCTCCATCCACGAGTCCTGTGCGGTTGTGAGCATTGTGTCAATGTCGATTTGCCCATTGAGGTACTGCTGGAAAGGCTCATCGAACGCGCGCATGAGGGTTTCAGCGACGGGCAATCCGGTGAACTCATTAGCAGGCTTGCCAGCGCTCCAAATGTCGAATGCCTTCTTGAAGAGTTCGTCATCATTGACGAATGCGGGCACGGCCTGCGCATTTCCAGGGAAGGCTTTGGCATCATTGGCGAGGGTGGCGTTCACCTTTTTCGACATGAGGAAATCAACGAGTTTCCACGCCTCTTTCTGGTGCTCAGAGTTCGCGGAAACGCCGATTCCCCACGAGGCGTAGGGCATTCCACGTTCTCCGGTGTAACCGTCTTGTGCAGGGATCGCAGAGATTTCGAAAGCGAGGTCAGGATTTCCTTCTCGAATGCTATTGATGTGGGCGAGGGAGTCGACCATGAAACCAACGCGTTCGTTCGTGAAATCTTCGACCTTGTCCTGCTCTTTCATCGTGAAAGCACCGGGGGAGACGACTCCTGCGTCCCACAGGCGTTTGATGTATTCCGCAGCACTCTTCACATCGTCGTTTGTGACATCCGGTTTTCCATCCTCAGTGAGCATCGAACCGCCCGATGCCCACACCCATGACATGACGTCGTTCTGGATACCGTTTGGGGTCTCAAGGGACAGGGGAAGCGCCCATCCGCTGATGTTGGAGCCAACGGCGTGAATCTTCTTGGCGGCATCCTCGAACTCGCTTCGATTTGTCGGCACGGTTGAGACCCCGGCTTGTTCGAGAAGGGTCATGTTGGTGAACATGGGATACACGAAGTTAACGACGGGAATCATGTAGGTCGCCCCATCGATTTTAATTTGGCTCGCCAGTTGGGATTCGTCGTAGCCGTTCTCGGTCATCATCGCTGAGAGATCTGCGATTGCCCCCTGTTTGGCGAAATCGGAGACCCACGCCCCGTCAAGTCCGACAACATCAGGCATCGTGCCTGATGCAGATGCAGCAACAAGTTGTTCCTTTGTTGACGCATAGGGCCCTGACAGGAGTTTGACTTTGATTCCTGGGTTCTGCTCTTCGAACTGATCTATGAGTGTGCGGAACGAGCCTTCCGGCAGCTCGGGTTCCCACCATTGGGCGAATTCAAGGGTGACAGCGTCGTCGGATTTGCCGGACGCCGATGGCTCGTTACCGGAGCCTCCTGAGCTGCACGCTGCCAGTCCCATTGAAGTCGCGGCCACAACAGATACGGTTGTCAGCCATCGAATACTGCGCATGGTCATCTCCATCGTCGTTGATGCAAGGTGCGACATCATGCATTTTTTCGCGTTTTTATGATGTCTGATGCAACGTTAGAGCAATTTTCTTCAACTTTCTAGATGGAAACACGTAACGATTACGTAACGATGCGTAATTACCCGCTGAAACGATAGGCTTCACGCATGGAGCACTCCTCAAATCGCCTCCCCGCGGGACGCAAGGCAGCCATCATCCAACAGGTCAACTCCCTGGGCCAGGTTTCGGTTGCAACTCTGGCCAAGCATTTCAACGTCTCCCTCGACACAATTCGTCGTGACCTCGATCAGCTCGACACCGACGGCGCACTGATCCGTACACACGGCGGAGCAATGTCCACTTTCGCAGTGCCCTGGCACGACACTCGTATTGACGACAGACTCCGCCTCCAGCCCCAGCAGAAGAACGTGATCGCTGAGCTTGCAGCCGACCTCGTGCCAGATGGGACCGTTCTGTTCATCAATGGAGGCAGCACGGCACTCCATCTCATTCATGAACTGGGCAGTAAGCGGGAGCTCATCATCGCAACAAACAACCTGCGCCTGGCATCCGAAATCAATCCGGACTCCTGTCGAGATCTCTACGTCTTTGGAGGACACGTCCGTATTTCCGGCCAGGTAACAATCGGCCCGATCGCATTCGCAAGCTCGATCTCTGGAACAGAGAACGACATTCGGGCAGATCTTGCCTTAATTGCAGTGGGTGCTTTCGACGAAAAAGGATTCTCGACAAGCAACCTCGACGAAGCGGCGATGCTCGCTCAAATGGCGGAACGAGCGAAGCGCGTCGCAATCCTTGCAGATTCTTCGAAAGCTGAACGACGCCTCTTTGCATCCATCGGCCCATTATCTATAGCCGACTACCTCGTTACCGACACTCTTCCCACCCCAAGACTCCTTGAAAGCCTCCACTCAGCTAACATCGAAGTCCTCACCCCGGCAGGAACAGAATCCGATCAGAGTCAAAGCTCTGACTCATGATTATGCGTCGTCATTCACAGCAGCTCCCGCCTTTTGTGCGGCGACGTCATTTCAGATTCGCAAAGAGCGAGCGTATTTTTCGATCGTGGTCGGTTGCTCAGTGCTCAGCGTCCTCAAGCGATGCGAGCCACCGTTCGGCGTCGAGTGCGGCACGGCAACCGGAGCCGGCCGCTGTGATTGCCTGCCGGTACGTGTGATCAACGGCGTCACCGCATGCAAAGACACCGGAAAGATTCGTGCGCGTTGACGGTTCGTCAACAATAATGTAGCCCGCGTCATCGAGTGCCACCTGGCCAGCGAGAAAAGCCGTGCGGGGGAGGTGCCCGATAGCAACGAAAACACCATCAACGTCGAGCTGCGAGGTTGAGTTGTCGACGGTTGAACGCAGAGTCACGCTGGTCACCGCGTCGGAACCGTTGACGGAATCAACCGTGGCGTTCCACCGGAAATCAATTTTCGGATTCGCTGTGGCCCGGTCCGCCATGACCTTCGAGGCACGAAGCTCGTCACGTCGGTGAACAACGGTGACGCGGGAGGCGAAGTTCGTCAGGAAGGTTGCTTCTTCCATCGCGGAATCACCACCACCGATGACTGCAAGGTGTTTGTCGCGGAAGAAGAAACCGTCGCAGGTGGCACAGTAGGAGACCCCACGGCCAGAAAGCTCGTCCTCGCCAGGAACATTCATGTGGCGGTATTCCGAACCCGTTGCCACGATGACAGCTTTCGCGTAGAAAAGCTCATCGTCAACGGCGACAACTTTAATGTCACCATCAAGTTTGACGGCGGTGACGTCCTCGTAGCGGATATCAGCACCGAACTTTTCCGCCTGCTCGCTCATGTTACCCATGAGGTCAGGGCCCTGAATACCTTCGGGAAAACCGGGGAAATTCTCCACCTCGGTTGTATTCATCAGCGCACCACCGGCACTGAGAGCTCCAGCGAGGACGAGCGGGTGAAGGCCAGCTCTTGCCGTGTAGATTGCCGCGGTGTATCCGGCGGGACCTGACCCAACGATGATGACGTTGTGAATCTTGGCGTCTGCGGGAACGGGAGCGGCAAGAAGCTCGGAAGAAACCGTGTCCTCGGTGGGCGGCGTCTTTACGGCGTCGGAGTCCGTTGTGGGAGCCACGCCGGGAAGGGAGGCAAGTCCGGGGACAGCGAAGTCTGTCATCTCATCATCCAATCATCGATACGGATACTCTCGGTGCTGACCTACGTGCCTACTTGACGTGGAGTTCGTTAATCCACGCCCAGATGTTGCCGTCAACGGACACCGGCAGTGTCCTAAACGACAGGGCGATCGCGTTGGTCTCAACGGGTTCGGGCAGCGGAATGGTTGTCGTAGGAGATAACGCTGACGAGGTGAGTTCTGTTCCCCCACGCGGATTATTCGTGTCGGTGACGTTGCGCACGACAACTTCTCCACCCTGGGTCGTGGGATCCATGTCGAGGCTGACTTCGGAAACCTTTGTCTTCCCCGCAAAATTGACGAGGATCGTAATGTTTGAGTCGTCAAGGAACACGTTGTAGTCATACCAGCGTGAACGCCAGGAAGTTGCCGGGTCGCCGTCGATCATGTTGACGGCCAGATCCGGGTGATCACCCCCATCGTTACGCCATGACAGGATAGATACTGAACTGATCTGCGGAGCCTTCACTTCGGGCTTCGGTTCCGGCGCTGCCTCACCGGACTGTGCCCCCGACTGCTGCGCGGACTGCATCTCGTTCAGGCGCGCATCGATGTTGAGTTTCGCCGGTGAAAGGGCGACGGAGAATGACCAGATTGCGCCAACGATCACGAGAATGAGCGCGAAGATGAGCGTTGGGGCTGTTGGATCGATGAGGCGACGTCCCTGCGAATCACGAGGCTCGTTGCCACTCCCGCCTCCACCGGGCCCCCCAGTTGCTCCGCCGCGACCCGCAGAACCTGAACCTGAGCCGCCCGAGGCTGCACGTGCCGCGGTCGATGCAACACCTGCGGTGGCTTTTGAGGCTGCTCCGAGCACGGCATCTCGAAAACGACGGGTAGATGAGCGAGGTTGATCATGAGGTGGCTCGTCATGAGGTTCAGCGGATTCCCTGTCCTCAGCATTGACCTGCGGAATCGATGTATGTGCGGCCGGAATCGCCTGAGCGTCATCTAAGATTCGCCTGTCAGACTCTGACGGATCGTCATCAGCGCCCTCGCGAGGAGTGGACGGTGAATCGCTGACAGTGGCGGCAGCATCCGCAGCAAGTGGCTGATCAACCGGAACACCGCCAACAGCTTCAGCGGCGCGGGCACCGGCGTCCTCGGCCTCGGAATTGGTGGATTTCTTCACGGCATTGCGTGCGCTGAGCATCCACCCTGAGATCACGGAACCGGTGCTGGTAAGGAAGGCCTGAGCCCTATCCTGAAGCGACGGGCCTGCCTGGGGCTCGGGTACCTCAACGGGTGCGTCTTCCTCAACTCCCTCATCGGGACCGGAAACAACCGCATCGAAATCCGGAACGGACGAATGGTCATGAGATTCCAAAGCGGCGGTGAAACCCGAAGGTGTGGACTCGTCGGTCGAGGGAGCGTCCGTGGGGATTAACTCATCATCGCGGTCCATGTGTTCCTCCGTTTGCGTGGAATACTCAGACGCCATTATGGCGGTATCCGCATGCAATTGCGGTGATGAAACCGCGAGGAAGTGACGAATAGGAGCGGGGACACGCAAGCGTGCAAGGAGCGGTGCGATGGTTGCTGCCGAATCCTTTGGGCTCAAGACACGGACCGCCAGCATATAAACGATCGATGTGATGACCGCAACGAGGACCATTTTGGCGAACGCAACGAGGAAACGAATGACCGTTGACTTAATTGGTGTTTCCACTCCAACCAAGACAAGGACACCGAAAGCAACGGTGCCAGCAACTGCCGCACTCACAGCAAGTTTCCCGTAGGAGGTCAACAGTTCTCGCGCGTTGACCAGGGGATTGCGACGTGACACCCACACAACGGCGATAATTCCGTGGACAAGCCGGCATACCGTTTCACCTAACGCCGCTCCAACGACCCACCAGTGCGCTCCCGTGAGGAAATACATTCCCCAACCAACAATGACCTGAAGAATCGTTGGAACAATTCCCATGAGGAACACAGGGCGCACGTCCTCGTAAGCAAAGAACACACGCTGTGACATGAGAACCAAGCCGGTTGAGGCAACACCCGGCATGAGGGCCACAAGGATCCACGCGTAGGAAATAACAACGTCCTGATGGCGCGTTGAATACAGGACCATCTGCATCATGGGAACGGATGCGGCCATGAAAATTGCCGCCGCCAGGAGCGTGAGCGACGTGATTGTCTGAACACCCAGATGGTAGTGGGAGGCAACGGACCGATCGTCCTTCTCACTGACAGCTTCGGCGAGGCGAGTGAAAATCGCCGTTGTTAACGACACGGTGACCAGGGACTGAGGCACCATGAACATCATGAATGCCGTGGCATAGGCATTGATTCCCGCGATGACCGTTCCCGATATCAAGACTCCGTGAGCATCGAACACGGGTTTCACGGTCTTCGCATAGGCATCGGCGAAAGCAGCGATGTTATTCGTTGACAAAACACCGATCTGTGAGACAGCGAGGGTGGCGAAAGTCCATCCGGCAACCTTGGGCACAGCCCCGAAGGACGTGTGACGGAAGTGGAAATCCAAGGACAGGCGTATCCCGGCACGCTTGATGGGGACCAGGAGGATCAGAGCCTGCGCGATCACACCGAGCGTCGCTGATCCTGCGAGCACCCAGAACTGAGCAGAAGTGAAGTCCGCAACCTCGATACGTGAATCGGTCTTCCCCCACAGCCCAAGAAACGCAACTAGCCCAGCGATTCCGATGATGTTATTGACAACCGGAGCCCACATATACGGCCCGAAGATTCCGCGGGCGTTGAGAAGTTCACCGAGAAGGTTGTACAGGCCGTAGAAAAAGAGCTGGGGAAGGCACAGCAGAGCAAAGAGAATGGCGAGTGTGCGGATTTCCGTGTCGTAGGCCGCAGCCGTGACGATCACGAGGAGGGGAGCGGCGATGAGCGACACGATCGTCACGAGGAACAGAATTGTCCCAGCGAGAGTCAGGAGCCGATTGACATACACCTGCCCGTCGTGGCGACGTTTGATGGCGTTGACGATTTGGGGGACCAGCACGGCATCGAGAACTCCCGATGCCAGAAGATTGAACACCGTGTTCGGAAGAGCGTTTGCCGTCTGAAAAGCCGCGGAAACACCGCCGCCCGCACTCCCGATTGCCGCCAGAAGCAACGCTGAACGAACAAAACCGAGGATGCGTGACGCCATCGTTCCCGACGCCATGAGAGCGCTTGCCCGAAGAACGGAGCGACGCTGAGTCCCCGACGCGGTGAGGGCCTTTTCGGGCTCCTGATCACTCATTCGCTCTCCTTTGGTGGTGCTGATAACGAGGGCCGTACGGCCTCCAACGCGTGATGGGCCGCCACGCGGTGTCGTCGTTGGCGGACTGTGCGAACCAGGCCGAACAGGAAGAGTACTCCAAGAAGGGCCGCCATTGTGATGGTGAACGCGTCTTCCCAGCCTGCGTGCAAGCGAACAAGAACGGACTGGGATCGCTCAATGACAGACCCATCGGGAGTTGAAATGACGTAGGTCACCTCAAGGTCGCCCGAACCGATCGCTTCGACAGGGACATCAACCGTCGTGACCGAACCGGCAGGAATGGTTTTCTGCGTTGCCCGGGGCACTCGCATTCGCGGGTCTGCAGGATCAAGAGTCACAGCAACCGTCACGTCCCAGGCAGATGCGTTGCTGACTCGCACGGGGAAGTCCGCGGACTTATTGATCAGGTTGATTGACGAGGACGGTTGAACGGAGATCGTGGACCGGAGGCCAACGACGTGTCGAGACAGTGCCGATGCCCGGCTCACCTGTGTTTTTGGTGGGATCCCAGCACCAATTGCCCCAAGAGCCCGCGTGGAAACCTCCGCGAGGACGGAGGTGGGATCGTTCGTTGCCGCGGCGAAAGGCTGAATGGACGTGAGCGCTAAATCCACGGTCTTGAGCGCCTTGTGAGTATCTTGCGGAAGGTCGGGAGTGGGGACTCTGTCGCGTTCAATGTCGGTCGCTTCGGACTGGGCAAGGTCGCCGAGGGTCATGCCTGAGACCCAGCGTGATCCCAGCAGCGTCGACACGCGATCCGTGAGATTCTCAGTCAACGGGGTTCCGCGGGGAGTCAGAGCAAGAACTGCCCGCGAATAGTTTGGGAGTTCCCGGGTGATAATTGCTGAGATCGCCTGGACCGCCTGGGAAGCGTCGAGTTGGTCGCCGGCCTGGGAACTCTGCCAGCCGAGGATGTCACTCAGTGCTTTATTCGAGGCAAGAACCGTTGCTGTTTGCTCAGTTTCGCCCGTCGGTGATGTTGATCCATCTGACGTCGATACTTCCACTCGCGAGGTGGGGGTGTAACTCACGGTGTAATCAGCGGGTGTGAGCGCTCCGGGTGGGGCAAGGGTAACGGCCGTGGAAAATGTTGAGATGTGGCGCTGACTGAAGGATGAGGACGCTGGCCACACGACATCGTCAAGTACCGTGGGTCCCACAGTTGTTTGTGGATCAACAACGGGATCGGAGCCATCTGACTGCTGACTCTCGCCTGCGTTGTCCTGCGGGTGCGCGATCCATCCTGCCGCCGCCGGGGTCAGAGGGAATGCCTCAACGGATGCTTTCGCTTGGGAAATCAGCGCGGACTGATCGGCGAGGGCGAGCGCTCCGACATCGGGGTCTCCCGCCGGGAGTGCAACGACTTCCTTCATTGTGGAATACAACCCGATGATGAAATTCCAGTCGCGCAGAGCCGCGGCATTCGCGGCCTCGTCCTCGTCCCCCTTTGGTGTTTGCGAAGAATCAGCTGGCCGGTTTGGGGTGTGCGCTGAACCGCTCATCGAGGAGGTGTCCGCTGTGCGTCCCGACGAGGATTCCGACGATGACGGCTTGGGTGATGTGGGCACCGAATCCGTGGGAGCCGACGGTCCTTTGGGCACAACGGTTGGGTCGATGGCCAAGGTTGAGCCGGTGAGGCCACCAAGGTGAAGAAGGGCCTCACGTTCGCGTTCACTCTCCGGCGTCACGAACTGGGTCGAGGACGAGGACGAAGCTACCGCGTTATCCACAGTCCACGGAGTAACGACCGTGACCCGCGTCGGTTGAACCTCAACCCCTGAATCCCACAGGAGAATGGTCCGATCCTCACCTTGATCATTTCCGCTCCTTGCGGTGACAGCAACAACGCGTGGCCCCCATTCGGAGGCATCACCAAAGGGCAGAGTGGATGTGGGGATGGTCAGTGAAAATGGAACGCTCGCACCCGGGGCGATATCGCTGCCAAGCTGAGACTGCAAGACGGGGGCTGCGAAAGGAATCCCAGATGTCAGGGTCTGTGTCAGCTCCTGAACGGATATCGGTGTTTGCCAGTCAACGGCAACGGACAACAGCGGTGCACTCACGGTCTGCTCGGTGGTGTTTTTCACCGTCCCTGAAAGAGTGACCTCCGTTTGTGTCGTGATGACGGCGGGTTGCAGGGAGTCAATACTCACGGCCAATCCCTGTGAGACCGTCGTATCACCGAGCACCGCCGGGCGTTCCGATTGAGTTTTCACGGTTGCCTCGGTCGCTGCCGTGGGGTTCATTGACGAGGACGACGCCGCGGGCACCGCCGCGACGGATGCGAGGGAGGGAGTCAGTGTGAATGATGCCGCGATGACGGCGGTCACTGCGTGAAGGAACCGACGCCTGCGCATCACAAATCCCGATACAACAGGTCAAGGGCGATTGACACGATGCGGCGTTCGTTGGGGTAAGCGAGCCTTTGACTCACGGATTTCAGGGGAATCCATGCGGCGTCCTCGGCCTCGTGATCGGGGTCGCCCTCAACGGAGATCTCTCCGGAAACAAAACCCATGAGGTAGTGGTGAACAACTTTGTGGACGCGGCGGTCAGAGCCTGAGAACCAGTAGTCGATGGATGCGAGGTGGCGAATGATGCGTCCGTTAATTCCCGTTTCTTCGGCAACCTCACGAAGAGCCGCTTCTTCGGGTGTTTCCTTTCCCTCAAGGTGTCCCTTGGGAAGGCACCATTCGATTCGGCCCGCACGATTACGTCGAGCAATGAGTGCGGCATAGGGGATGCCGTCGCGAATATCGACAACAATTCCGCCGGCGGAGGTTTCAGAGGAGATCGGAAGATGCGGCGAATGGCTGTGCACTGTCTGCACGGAGGTACGACGACGAGGGGGTCTGGGAACCCCTGGTCGCTGGTCCTTCGAACGTACAGGCATAGGTCCACTCTAATTGCTTGACGGCGGAATATGATCCCTGGCGGCCGGGTTCACATGATGAGCGAGGTGCAACATTGACAACACCACAGGAAAAGGTGACGCGGCGACTGGTCGCACACGGTGGATCGTGGCACGCTTGAGGGGATGAGCGCCGAGACCACACTAACCCCGCACGATATCCCGACTCTTCTTGCCAACGGGCACAGGACTTTTGCTGCCCTCCCGCCAGAAATCCTTGAGCTTGGGCAAGTTTTCCAGGCAGCCGGTGAGGAAATCGCCCTCGTGGGTGGGCCGGTGCGCGACGCCTTCCTTGGCGTCACCCCCCACGACTTCGACATGACGACCTCTGCGCGACCCGAACGCACCGAAGAACTTTTAGGCCAGTGGGGGCAAGCGGTCTGGGACGTCGGCAAAGAATTCGGAACGATCGGCGGGCGTTGCGGCGACGTCGTTGTTGAGGTAACGACGTATCGGACGGATTCCTACGAGGTGGGGTCGCGTAAACCCGATGTCGTTTTCGGTGACACCCTCGAGGGTGACCTCACGCGCCGTGACTTCACCGTCAATGCGATGGCGATGCGTCTGCCGGCAATGGTGCTCGTGGACCCGCATGACGGATTGAAAGACCTGGCTGATGGGCGTTTACGGACTCCAGTGACGGCAACCCAGTCTTTCGACGATGATCCGTTGCGGATCATGCGTGCCGCCCGCTTTAGCGCCCAGCTGGGGCTAGATGTTGACCTTGACGTGATGGATGCGATGGAGGAAATGGCGGGGCGACTCGACATTGTCTCCGCCGAACGGATTCGCGCTGAACTGGAGCGCCTGATCGTGTCGCGGTGGCCGAGGCGCGGCATCGAACTCATGGTGCACACCGGGGTTGCGCGCATCGTTCTCCCGGAGGTCGCGAACCTCGTGTCCACTGTTGATGAACACAAACGCCATAAGGATGTTTACGAACACACGCTGACAGTGGTCGAACAGGCGATGGATCTGGAAACCGGGCCGGATGGTGCCGTTCCTGCCCCTGATTTTGTTTTACGTTTTGCCGCGCTCATGCACGACGTGGGTAAGCCTGCGACTCGCAGGTTCGAGCCGAATGGCACCGTGTCTTTCCATCACCACGAGATCGTTGGGGCAAAACTCACGCGTACTCGGATGAAAGCGCTGCGTTTCGACAAGGCAACAACCGAGGCCGTGTCCACCCTCGTTGCCCTTCATCTCCGTTTCCACGGGTACGGTGAGGTCGCATGGACGGACTCGGCGGTTCGGCGCTACGTTGCCGATGCCGGTGACCTCCTTGAACGTCTCCACCGCTTGACGCGCGCGGATTGCACGACGCGGAATAGGCGCAAAGCTGAGCGTCTGAGCGCTGCCTACGACGATCTTGAGGAGCGGATTGCGAAGCTGCGCGAGCAGGAGGAACTTGATGCGATCCGCCCCGATCTTGACGGCGACGAGATCATGAGCATTCTGGGTTTGCGTCCGTCGCGTGCCGTGAAGATGGCGCGTGACTATCTGCTGAATCTGAGGATGGAGCGCGGTCCTCTGGGTAAGGATGCGGCGAAGGATGCCCTGCTTGACTGGTGGCAGTCCGATGAGGTGCGTGAAATCGCGAATGAGTACCAGGCTCAGCAAGCCAAATGGGAGGCACTTGTCGCCGAGAAACGGGCGCGCAAAGCTGCGGCGAAGGCACAGGCGCAGCGCTCCGCTGAGCAGCAGTGACGTTGAGAGAACAGTCAGGTAGGGGACAACGGATCGACGTCTGACCCACCGGCATATCGACTCTATGCGCGGAATGTGACTTTCTTCTAGGAGCGTCAAACTGGTCACGAATTCGGGTGATTTTCAGCTTCAGTGCGTAGTCTGAACGCACTGAAGTCTGTTGAGAGGCTGAATTCGTGGCACATACCGACGGAAAAATGGAGTGGGATGACATTGTGGGAGGGTCGCGCTCAACGCATCGTCCACCCACACGCGCTGACGTAGCGCGAGCTCAGAAGCGTTCACGTTCCGGCTCTGGGTCCACTCGCGCACAGACCAAGAAAAAGACGCGCGGAGCGCGTCCGTCCTCGTCCCCGCGCAAGACCGCACCGACGGGCTCCAAGCGCAAGGCGAAGGGCGAGGGGCGTCAGCGGTCACTTGGCCGAAAGATCGGGCTGGGTATCGTCTTGACGATCCTCGGGATCACAGTCGTTGGGATCGGGGCGTTCTTGTACCTGTATGCAACGCTGAAAGTGCCGGCCGTTGACGACATGGCGCTCGCTCAGACGACAACCGTCTACTACGCAGACGGCACAACCGAGATGGGGAAATTCCAAACCGTTGACCGCCAGGTCATCGACTCATCGACCCTGCCTGATTACGTTGCACACGCCGTTGTTGCTTCGGAGGATCGGTCTTTCTACACGAACTCCGGCATTGACTTTAAGGGAATTTTCCGCGCTCTCATTAACAATGTGACAACCGGTACCCGTCAAGGTGGCTCCACGCTGACCCAGCAGTACGTTGAACGTTACTACATGGGCGAAACAACGTCGTACAAGGGGAAAGTGAAGGAAGCAGTGCTGGCGGTGAAAATCAACCGTGAGCAGACCAAAGACGAGATCATCGGCAACTACCTCAATACGATCTACTTTGGGCGCGGAGCCTACGGCATTGAGGCAGCTGCGCAAGCCTATTTCGCGCATCCGGCGGCCGAATTGACGCTTTCTGAGGCCGCTCTCCTGGCTGGAATCATCCCCGCGCCCTCTTCGTGGGATCCCGCAGTTGATTCCGATCAGGCAAAATCCCGGTGGAAGCGCGTCCTCAAGCTCATGGTCGAGGACGGATGGATCTCCCAATCCGAGGCCGACAAGGCAACTTTCCCTGAGACTGTTGAGCCGAACACGCAGACGGAAGAAACGATGAGTGGTCCCAACGGCTACCTCATGGAGCAGGTGCGTCAGGAACTCATTGCCACCGGCGGATTTACCGAGGAAGAAGTTCTTTCCGGTGGTCTGAAGATTACCTCGACGATCGACAAGGCCCGTCAGGATGCGGCGGTTGCCGCGGCTACGTCGATGACCGAGGTTGAGGGATGGGATCCCGTGCATATGCACACGGCGCTGTCGTCGGTTGATCCGAGCAACGGTGAGATTGTTGCCGAATATGCCGGCGCTGACTATCTCAAACGTCAGCAAAACGCTGTTACTCAGGACATCGCGATGGCGGGATCCTCATTTAAACCCTTCTCTTTGTTGGCGCATGTCCGAAAGGGCGGCAGCATCCGCGAGACCTTTAACGGAAACTCTCCGGAGACTTTCGATGGGTTGACTGACCCCGTGCAGAACAACGATGGGATTTCGTGGGGAACCGTGGACTTGAAAGCAGCGACCCAGAATTCTATTAACACAGCCTTTGTTGAACTCAATGAGAAGATCGGCCCGGCCAGTACCCGTCAGGCTGCCGTCGATGCGGGTATTCCCGAAGACACGGTTGGCCTTGACGACACGTTGCTCAACGTCCTGGGATTCGCCGCTGTACACAACATCGACCTGGCTACCGCGTATGCGACATTCGCTAACGGTGGTAACCGGGTGACACCGCACATCGTTCGAGCAGTGTCGGACTACCAGGGAAACAAGGTGTACGACGCACCGACCTCCGTCAAACAGGTGTTTACGGCTGAAGAGGTCAGTTCGGTTCTTCCCGCGCTTGAAGCCGTCACGACCACAGGAGGCTCTGCCCAGGCAGTGTCAGTGGCACTGCCAGACATTGCATCCGGCGGAAAGACGGGAACGTCCTCGCAGCAGCTTTCCGCGCAGTTCGCGGGCTTCGTCCCCGGCCTCGTCACCGCCGTGTCGATGTATCAGTCGGATGACAACGGCAACTCTGTTCCCCTGAAGAACATTGGTGGACTCTCGGCTTTCTACGGGGCGGACTGGCCCGTCGATGTGTGGGTGAAATACATGAAGGTAGCGACCTCGAGTCTGCCCGACAAGGACTTCACGTGGCGCGTGAAAATCGTTGACAAGTATCAGCCTCAGTATCAGGCTCCCGTGCAAGAGGAGCCACAACCGGAGGAGGAAGCTCCCGAGCCAGCTCCCGAGCAACCACAGCAGGAGACGCCGACCCTTCCCGAAGAGAACGAGGACAACAACAACCCCAATCAGGGTGACAATCATGCCCCAGGAACGGGTGGCTATGCGCCGCCCGGAGAGGGTTCAGGCGGAAACGGAGGCACGGGCGCAAACGGTTAGAGAATCCGAATTCTTTGCAGGAAAACGGTAGACGCCACTCATTGTTGGCACCTGTCTAACGCGCGCTCGTCCTCGTCCCCTGATCGGTTCCGAAGGATGCCTCAGAGGTCGTGGTATAGCCGAGCTCCACGGGAGTGAGACCCAGGCGTGCCGCGATCCGCTGCTTGTCGTCGTCGCTTGCCAGGTCACGAATCCACTCGACGTAGCGAGGAGTATCTGAGTAGACCTCCTGCGTCAACGGGTTTCGTCGGAACTTGACGATGCGGTACATGTGAACGCCGAACACCCAGATGTTGGCAACAAGAGCTGCCGCCGAAAGCAGGAACATGGCCGTTGGGTTATGCGCGGAACGGTGAGCGAAAAGTGAATCCTCTGTGAAATGTGGGAACGTCAAAACAACCGCGGACCACAGCGTGAGAGTGTAAGCCCGGTACTGGATCCACGCGCCGCGACCCAAGCGCATGAACGCGGGAATCGTGCATGCTGCCAGTAGCGCAACGCCCGAATACCAGGCCCGGTCAGCGAGGCAGTTATACACGTACGCGAGGTTCCATAGGTCGTAGGCGATGATCCACCCGAGAGTGAGGTCACCCCAAATGAGCGCCCGATCTTTCTTCTTCGAGACGAAAATTCCGATCCACCCTGAGATCGCTAGGAGATTGAGGATCCCGGCGATGCCGTTCATGATGTTCCACGGCCCACCCCAGGTGACCATTCCCTGTGTGGGATCGTGGCCGTGGATACCGAAGCACTGGAAGTCGCGGATCACGGCCTCGGCGATGTTGACCGCAAGAATGACCGGTGGAATCAGCAGGTACCAGCGGTTGTGGCGGAGTTTGGGGAAAACCTGAAGAGCAACTAAGCTCAGCGACCCAAGGAGTGCCGAATACTGCTTGACGATGGGGAACCAGCCTGCCGAGGCCGTGCCCGGAGTGGATGTCGGCCACCAGAAGATCGACAGCGCAACCGGGATCACGATGAAGACGGCGAGGACTACCCAGCGTGAACGTTGCGCCAACCACGCGACAACGGCGAGCGCGGCGATGACGACGACGAGCATCGCATAGTCCCACCATTGGCCGACCTCGAAGAAAAAGAGCGTCGGATAGTCGGGAGGGGTGATTGTTGGCAGTGGCATCACCGTGCCTCTCTTTCCGAATGTTCTTCCTTGCCCCAGTTGGGAAGGTAGGAACGTTCAAGTTTCTGACGGATCTGTTCATCCCAGGAGAACGTGGGTTCGCTCCATCCCTCGAAGTACTGAGAATCGATGTCATCGGACCAGGGGGTGTTGGGACCGAGAGGTGGCCATGACGGGTCATCTGTGACGGGCGGGCGGATTTCGGCGACCGCTGGATCTTGGCGTCCGTAGCGGAACCACTGGGTGTAGGTGTCTTCGAAAAGTGGGGTGCCGTCGTGGCGTCCCGCCGGGGTTGTGGAGTGGAAGAAACGTCCGCCGAGCATTCCGCGCATAAAACGTCCCGTGAGGTGCTGTTTCTTGCGGAATTCAAGGACGCGCTTGACGTAGATGTTCTGCATATGTGTCATGCAGCCGCCGACGAATTCGATGTTCACCCAGTTCAGGGCTTTCTGGAAGGTTGAAGCAGGTTCGTATCCGATGCGCCAGTGGTTAATGAGGCGGGTGCGGCCGCCCTTGAGAGGAATCATGTAGAAGCACCAGGCTGCTGCGAAGTGCGTCATTCCGGGGAAACGGAAAGCGTAGGAACCCGGGGCTTTAGGTGGGTTCTTCGTGTCGACCCACTGGACCATGTACTTTCCTGGGACGATGTCGGCCCATTCCATCGACATTCCGTGGAAGTCGAAAGCGGCGATGTCGCCGGGCATCATCGAGTCGGGCTGCTGGAATTCCTCTTGAATTTCGTAGGAGTTGAAGAAGGGGAGTCGAGCGAAGGTGCGTTCGAGGAACTCGGAGGAGAATGATCCGGTTTTTTCGGCACCGATCTGCTTGAAAAGACGCCACACCGCGTAAGCGGGAGCGTCAATTGTCGTGGCGTAGGTTGAAGAGTAGCCGTTGTCGTAGTTCGCGTCGATGAGGTCGTCCCCGGGGTAGCGCCACGATCGTTCTTCCGGGGTGGCTTTGCCTGAGAGCTGGCTAAAGGCAAACATTCCGCCGAGCAGGGCAGCTGTACCACCGAGAGCGCAGGTAGCGAATGTGCGAGTGCGAGGTGTCGTCATTGTTTCTCCTGTGTTTGTGCCCGACGTGTGTGGGGCGTTCTTTTCTTCGGTCCACCATGTATTTCAGTGTTTGTAAAAAGAGACCGAAGTCACCCATCCGAAGTATTGACAGACTAGAGTAGTCGCTTAAACCCAATCCCACTGTCAGTTCGAGGAGGACGTTTCATGGAGAGTCTGTTCCTATGGGAACTGGGAACACCCAAGGTCTATATCCTGTGGCTGCTCGTCCTTGCCGCACAGATACTCGTCGCTGAAATCAATCGCCGGTGGAATTGGACGATCTTCGCGGTGTGGACGGTTGGTGGCATCGCGTTGATGCCGTACGCCTGGATTCATGGAACCCCGATGGTTGGATGGTTCCCCTTTGGTAAATACGCGATCATGATCCTCACGGCAACAATGACGGGCGTCGTCCTCGTCTATGCCAAACGCAATCCCCACAAGGCGCACAAGTACGCGATCTGGTTGGGTGTTGCCCTGTGGATCGGCCTTGCCGTCAACATCATGGAAGCCAACATCCGCGATCTGACAATTTTCTTTAATGCTGAAACGTACTATCAGTGCGGTGCCGACTGGCAGTGCCTCAAGAACGTCAACGACACGCACACCATTGACATGATTGCCGGTCTCCCTGAGGCCAGAGGGGTCACCGAGCAGCTCCACAGCCCTCAGTGGTACCAGGCGGTCGCAGCGAACTTTGCAGCGAACCACGTTGGCGTTGATCCCGCAACGGGTTTTCGCACCATCGCAGGAGTCTGGAACCTCATATCGGCTGCCGCCGGCCTGTTGAATATCATCACGATCACCGGTCTAGGCAAAATTATCGCGACATCGAAAGGAAAACAGAAGGTCCGCGGGCTGATCTGGGTCGACATGGTGTGGCCGTGGGTGATCGCCTATGACCTGTGGAACCACGCATTCCTTTACAATTCCTTGGCCGACTACACGTGGTACTGCACATTCGCTCTGCTGCTTGCCTGTACGATCCCGGCGTTCACGTGGGCAAAGGGACAGTGGATCTGGTTTAGGTGTTTCACACTGGTGTTCTGGATTTCAATGAACACGCTCCTACCGGAGATCCTGGTGCCGCCCTCAGATATCCAGAACTTCGCAACGATGAATCCGACGGCAAATATGGTCTGTGCCGTCCTTGCCCTCGTTGCCAACGTCGCGCTATTTGCCTACTGGCTGTACAAGATCATTGTCTTCAAGCGCAACCCGATTACCGGTGTTCTCTACTGCGAACTTGCGGAGTTCCGGACGATTGTTCGCGAGCACTGCGACGACAAGGACAAGTACTTTATTGTCGACCGAATTCCCGAAACCCCTGCTGAACTTGGGTTTGAGCCGGATTCGCCGGTACCGCCGGCCGATGGATACGTCTCGTGGATGCCGTGGTGGCCAAAGGATGACCAGGGACGGACCATCGTCAAAGCGAAACCGCAGCACAAGGTGCCCAGGACGTAGCTTCGGTGGCTTCGGGGCTTCTTTGGTGGCGTCGCACCGCGCCGATGCTCACCACCCCCGGTTGCCGGTGGCCGTCAGGAACAGCGGACTTCTCATGCCCTTTACCGCCTCCCCCGGCGCTCACTCTGTGCTGGGAACGAGGACGACGTCGCACAATACAGCCGAAGAGCCCCAACCGCGAATGGTTGGGGCCCTTCGGCTATGTCTCATCAGACGTGTATGAGGGTCGCGCCGACGGGACTACGCCTGACAACGCTGACGCCTCATAACGCCGACAGGGTCACTTCGTTGCGACGACGCGGACCTTCAGCTTTGCCGACACCTCGGAGTGGAGGTTGACGGTCACCGTGTAGTCACCGACGGTCTTGATCGGAGCGTCAATGATCACGCGGCGGCGGTCGATGGTCTGACCGAGGTCGTTCTTGACGGCGTCAGCGATCTGAGCGGCTGAAACACCACCGAAGAGGCGGCCGGTGGCACCAACCTTGCCTGACACGGTGACGAAGGGAGCGCCTTGCAGGGTGTCGCGCACAGCGCGAGCGTCGTCGATCGACGCGATCTCGTGGCGGCGACGAGCAGCCTGGATCTGGTCGATCTGCTTCTGAGCACCCTTGGTCCACTTTGTGGCGAACCCGCGGGGGATCAGGTAGTTGCGTCCGTAGCCGGAGCGAACCTCGACGACTTCACCGGCGTTGCCAAGGTTGGCAACGTCCTGGGTGAGGATGAGTTTCGTGGTAGCCATGAGTTTCCTCTCCTTCCCGATCAGCGGCCGGTCGACGAGTAGGGCAGCAGAGCCATTTCGCGCGCATTCTTCACGGCGCGGGCGATACGACGCTGTTCCTGGGTGGACACGCCGGTCACGCGACGGGCGCGGATCTTGCCGCGGTCCGAAATGAACTTACGCAGCAGCGCGGTGTCCTTGTAGTCGATGGATTCGATCTTGGCCGACTTCAGCGGGTTGGCCTTCTTCTTAATGGGCTTGTTGCGAAGTTGAGGCTTCGCCATGATGGTCTCCTTATGATCCGGGCGGCGCGGTGGCCACCCCAAGCATGTCGATGTGTGTCGTCAGTTGACGTTTAGAACGGGGGTTCATCCATGAAGGACGTGGAGCCACCCTGATCTGGGGTGCGCCACGGGTCCTCTGCGGAACCACCCGCGGGTGCTCCGTAGTTCGCTTGCGAACCGCCCTGGTATCCACCGTTGTCGCGGGGCTGATAGCCCTCGCCCCCGCCGACTCCCTGACCCTGGTAGCCGCCGCGTGAGCCGCCTCCCGGGGTGGAGACGCGCTGAACCTGAGCGGTTGCATAGCGCAGGCTCGGGCCGATCTCATCGACCTGAAGCTGGATCGACGAACGACGTTCACCCTGACGGGTCTCGAAGTTACGCTGAACGAGCCGGCCCTGAACGATGACGCGCATGCCCTTCTTCAGGGACTGCGAAACATTCTCAGCTGCGTTGCGCCACAGGGAGCACTGCATGAAGAGCGTTTCGCCGTCGCGGTATTCGCCGGCTTCGCGATCGTAGGTTCGCGGCGTGGAAGCCACCGAGAAGCTCACGAAGGGAACGCCTGAGGTGGTGTACTTCAGCTCAGGATCGCTCGTGAGGTTTCCGATGATGGTAATGACGGTTTCTCCGGCCATTGTGACTCCTCGGTTTGCGCGGTGACGGACGGTTCGGTTGCGACTCAGTGAGCGTCGGGGCGCAGGAGCTTCGTCCGCAGGATGGTCTCATCAAGACCCATGCGGCGGTTGATTTCCAGCGCGTGCTCGGGAGTCGTGGTCATGTTAATGACGACGTAGATGCCCTCGGAACGCTTGAGAATGTCGTAGGCAAGACGACGCTTACCCCAGACGTCAATGTTCTCAACGGAGCCACCGTCGGCCTTTGCGGCCTCAAGGTACTTCTCCATCGTGGGGGCGACGGTGCGCTCGTCGATCGAAGGATCGAGGATCACCATCAGTTCGTATTTACGCACGTTAATACCCACCTCCTATGGTCTTTGCGGTCACGGACGGTCCGTGACAGGAGGGTGATGCGTTGGAGATCCACGTGGATCCCCGTGGAATTCTTTGCCGGGTGGCGAAGAATATCCGACTATCTACTGTAGCGATTTCGGCGAGCTGGCGCTAGGGGCTGCACCGAGGTGTGAACCACGTTGCCCTCGTGTCCGGCGGCTTGTTCTCCCCGTGGTTTTATTGGCGAGGACGAGCGCGCGGAACGACCGCGCGCGGTGACCACCATGTGAGGTAGGCGTAGGTCAGGGCACGCAACCCCATGTAGCCGCCGGAATAGGTCAACCACAGAACGCTAAGGGCAATGGCATCGGTCGATGAGTCAGCGGAGAACGCGCCGTATTGGGCCCAGAGCATCGGGGCGTAGAGGGCCAGGGAGATGATGCACGCGACGGCGAGAGATCCGCCTTTGTCGGCTCCGAAAAGGGCACCTTCGATGACGTAGGTCAGGGCGGCAATCGGCATGAAGGCTCCGGCAATGAGGAGGATCCGCGTCGTGAGTTCGTGCAGGCGAGGGTCGGTTCCGAAGGCGTAGGGGAGGATGGGGGAGAGGACGAGGAATACGGCTCCGAGGACGAGTCCCGCACCGAGAGCCCACGTGAGGAGGTTTCGCATGAGCGGACGGATTCCCTCGGTGTCGTGGGCGCCGATGGCGTAGCCGATGAGTGATTGGGCAGCAACGGCGATGGCGTCGAGGACGAATGCGGCGAAAGTCCATACGGTCCACACGACCTGATGGCTGGCCAGGGCGGTCACGGAGATGTGGGCGGCAACTGTGAGGTTCGCCAGAAGCGCGAGGCGCAGCGCGATGGTCCGCAAGAAGAGGGGTGTGCCTTGACGCGCGGTGCCCCACACCCCTGAGAGGGAGGGAGCCCAGCTCACCGAGTGTTTGTGAGCGCCGGAAATGACGATGAAGCCTAACCACAGCGCCATGAGTGTCTGCGTCAGGGCCGTTCCTGCTCCCGAGCCTGCGACTCCCATCCGTAGGCCGTAAATGAAGAAGGCGTTTGCGCCGACGTTGAAGAGAGCCCCGAGGCTGGCAACGATGAGCGGCGTCATGGTGTTCTGGAGGCCGCGCAGCGTCCCTGTGGCAGCGTAGACGATGAGCATCCCGATGAGTCCGGGTGCGCTCCATCGCAGGTATGCCGTTGCGTGAGGGAGGGTCTGTTCGCTTGCCCCGAGGACCGAAAGGATCGGTTCAGCCCCCAGTGTGAGGACCAGCATCAACGCAATACCGAGGCTTCCGGCGAGCCAGAGCGCGTGAACTCCGGACTGGAAGGCACGGTCGACTTTTCCCGCTCCGAGGGCCTGACTGGCCATTGTTGTTGTGGAGAAGAGGAGGAAGACGAAGAGTCCGACGATGGTTTGGAGGACTGTGGAGGCCAGGCCGAGGCCGGCTAATTCGACGGTTCCGAGATGTCCAACCATCGCCGAGTCGATGACGGTGAAGAGAGGTTCTGCAACGAGGGCTCCCAGGGATGGGAGGGCGAGGGCGAGGATCTGGCGGTTCACTGAGCGGCGAGGCTCTAATGCTTCCTCGGGTGAAGATTGGAGGACAGGTTGAGGGTCTTGTGGTGACTGGTCTGTGTTGTCCATTCAACTCCCTCGAAAAAGTTATCCACAATCTGTGCACAGATCTGTGGACAACTTCCGTTCGCCTGGGAAAGCCGTATCGTGGAATTTTGAGTACGCGTCGCGACGGTGGGTTAATCCACAGGACATGCATTCTATCCACAAAGCATGTGGACGACGCGCCGAGATTTCCACAGCCTATCCACAGCTTATCCACTTCGAGTTCACATTGAAGGTTCGGGATCTGTGTATATCTCGCGATACCCTCTGCTATATACGTACGATCGTGTCACGGCATTCGACTGACTCAGTCAAGGTCTCAATGCCGAGGCGATAGGCGTAAAAACACCCGATCCAGCACAGAGCGGACGATGAGTCCGCGGCGGTGAAGAAATACATGAGAGGGCGGCCTCGTCCTCGTCACTGTGGATTGGAACCTGACGGACAGCGCAAGCGGAGGAATACATGGCGGATGACTTTGACCGCACTCCACCCCAGGACGTGGAAGCGGAAATGTCCGTCCTGGGATCGATGATGCTCACCGCAGGTGCGATCTCCGCCGTTACCGAAATTCTCCGCGGCTCTGACTTTTACCTGCCCAATCACGAACTGATCTTCGATGCGATTATTGCGCTCAACGATCGGGCTGAACCGGCTGATGCCATCACCGTTGCGTCCGAACTCAAAAAGGACGGAGCCCTCTCCCGGGTGGGTGGCGCCGCCTATCTCCACACACTGATCTCGTCGGTCCCCACCGCAGCGAACGCCGGATATCATGCGAAAATCGTGCGCGAACGCGCGATTATGCGCCGGCTTGTGACCGCGGGAACCCGCGTCGTTCAGCTGGGATACGCCGAAAGCGGCAGCGATGTCGACGAAATCGTTGACCAGGCGCAGGCCGAGATCTACGCGGTGTCCGACGGCCGCAAATCCGAGGACTACGTCGCGATGAAGACCATGTCCGAGGACGTGTTGGTTGCCCTCGAAGACATTGAAAAGAACCAGGGGAAACTTCAGGGCGTCCCCACGGGTTTCACCGACCTCGACCAGCTCACCCAGGGACTTCACGGCGGTCAGATGATCATCGTTGCCGCCCGTCCCGCGATGGGCAAATCAACGCTTGCCCTGGACTTCTGCCGCTCAGCGTCAATCAAACATGGCATCACGTCGCTGATCTTCTCGCTGGAAATGAGTCAGCAGGAAATCGCCATGCGTATGCTGTCGGCCGAATCTGGGGTGCGGCTGTCGAAGATGCAAGCCGGCAAAATGACGGACATGGATTGGCGAAAGGTTGCGGAAACAACCTCGCGAATCTCCGAGGCGCCGCTGTACGTTGACGACTCGGCGAATATGACGATCTCGGAGATCCGCGCGAAGTGCCGCCGACTCAAACAGGAAGAAAACCTCGGGCTCATTGTTATTGACTACCTTCAGCTGATGACCTCAGGACACCAGGTCGAATCGCGTCAGCAGGAGGTGTCTGCAATGTCGCGTAACCTCAAGCTCCTGGCCAAAGACATTGACGTTCCCGTTGTCGCGGTTGCTCAGCTCAACCGAAATTCGGAGTCTCGAAACGACAGAAAACCGATGATGTCCGATCTGCGTGAATCCGGCTCCCTTGAACAGGACGCCGACATCATCATGCTGCTGCACCGCCCCGACTACTACAACAAGGAAGATCGCCCCGGTGAGGCCGACATTATTGTGGCGAAGCACCGTAATGGCGCAACCGCAACAATCACCGCGCTCTTCCAAGGCGATATGGCACGCTTCGTCAATTTCGCTGGTAGCCGTGAACCCGACATGGAGTAGGGGAGCGTCCCGGGCAACAGACCACCGATGGCGGCCTACGCGGCGTGTCGCCGCAGGTGCTTTTGACGTGTCGCGGTGATGACCATATCCGTTGTGAGGAATGCCAGAGCCACCCAGACAACACCTGTTGCGATCCAGCGTGTGAGTTCCATGTGTTCATGAAAAAGCAGGACACCGATGAGTAACTGCACCACGGGTGACAGGTATTGAATAAAACCGATCATCCCCAGCGAAATCCCGCGGGCAGCGGAGGCGAACATGATCAGCGGGATCATCGTGATGCAGCCAGCTCCCACGAGCAACGCGAGGTGAGCGACCGGATGGATCTGCGCTTGCCCGGAGGCCGACTGCGCAGCAAGAACATGGAACGACGTCGACCTCGTTGATGCGAGATACCCGTAATAGGCTAAAAGAAACGGCGTGACCGCAGCGGTTTCCACGGCCATCCCCGCGAGCGGGTCAACCCTGGGTGCAACGTCCTTCTTCACCAGCGAGTAGAAGCCGAACGACAGCGCGAGCGTCAGCGACAGCCACGGCAGCCGACCCTGACCGACAATGAGGATCACCACGGCAACTGCCCCGAATCCCAACGCAACTTTTTGCAGGCGCGAAATCCGCTCACGCAGAACAATGAGAGACAAAGCAACCGTGATCAGCGGGTTAATAAAGTACCCGATCGCTGCGTCAACGGTGTGTCCGGTAAGAACCGCATACACGTAGGTCGACCAGTTGACCACAATGAGCCCGCCCGCCAACGACAGTCGCCACAGGACGTGGTGATCCGTCAGCAACGCGCGAAGCACACGCAACCGCCGCGTGACAACCAGGGCGAATAAGCAAAAGACCAGCCCCCACAGCGCCCGGTGGACAATGACTTCGACGGCCCCGGCGGGTTCGAGCAGGGCAAAATACAGGGGGAAGAATCCCCAGATGACGTAGGTAGCGATTCCCAGTGCCAGCGCTCGCGGGTTATTTTCGGTATGCGGTGTGCCAGTTGTTGCGCGGGTGGTACCGGTGGACACTTGCGTATTCTGCGGGGTTTCGGGGGACGAGGACGACCCGGGGATATTCACATCTGACACATGGTCGAGGATATTCCAGGACCTGCGTTTCGCATGTCGATCCTTGGGGAATGAGACGAAAGGCGGCCTCGTCCTCGTTAATGAAAACCCAATGAAAAAGTGCGGTGTGCTGCGAGGGGAGGTACCGAATAACTTTGGGCTGAGGGGAGTTCCGTGATGAAGCTCGCGTAGGGAGGCAAGCGTATGAGGTGCTTTCTGACTAAACTGTCATATTGCTTGTTACGTTGAAAATACGCGGCACAGCGTGCGATGCCGCGATACTTCTCGCTCGCGATCATGCCGTCGGCTAGGACGACGCACACTGCCGGCTACTCAGCGGTGATCGCGAGCCCTCCCGAGAAGAATCCGTGCTATTGACGCTCAACACATTGATGGAGACCCCCGTGCTTATTCGCGTCCTGAGGACCTACGTGCGCCCCTATTGGGGGTTCATCGTGGCCGTCCTCGTTCTGCAATTTATTGCCACGATGACGTCGCTGTACCTGCCGACGCTCAACGCGGACATCATCGACAACGGCGTGGCCAAGGGAGATACCGCATACATCTGGCGTGTCGGCGGATTCATGCTCGCGGTGTCCGTTCTTCAAGGGGTTTCCTCGATTGCCGCAACATGGTGCGCAGCTCGCGCAGCTATGGGAACCGGGCGTGACCTCAGAGCTGCGATCTTCCGCACGGTCAGTTCATTCTCGGAAAAGGAAGTGTCAACTTTCGGGTCCGGATCCCTCATCACCCGGTCAACGAATGACGTGCAGCAGGTTCAGATGCTCGTCATGATGGGGTGCACCATGCTCGTCTCCGCGCCGATGATGGCGATCGGTGGCATCATCATGGCCCTGACGAAAGCCCCCAGCCTGTCGTGGCTTATCGGTGTGTCCGTGCCGTTCCTGCTTGTCGCTGTCGCGATTATTGTCTGGCGAATGGTCCCGCTGTTTCGTAGCTACCAGGACACGCTCGACGGAATTAACCGTGTTCTGCGTGAACAACTCACCGGCATCCGGGTGATCCGCGCTTTTGTTCGCGAAGATGCCGAACGGGAACGGTTCGGGCATGCAAATGACGCGATCACGCGGATCGGTGAACGGGTGGGGCAGCTCTTCGTTCTTCTGTTCCCCCTGGTCATGCTTGTTCTTGACGTGACGATCGTCGGTGTCATCTGGTTTGGAGGGCACGCGGTCAACGAAGGAAACACCGAGGTTGGAACGCTCATCGCGTTCATGTCCTACCTTATGCAGATCCTCATGGGGATCGTCATGGCGTCGTTCATGACGATCATGATTCCTCGTGCCGCCGTCTCAGCCGAACGTATCAACGAGGTTCTTGCAACTGAACCGTCCCTGGTGGCAAGCGATCATCCGGTCAGCGAATTTCCGCGTCCGGGAATGATCGAGTTCGACGGCGTCTCCTTCTCTTACCCGGGTGCGCAGGCCGACGTACTGTCCGAGATCAGCTTGAAGATCGCCCCGGGCACAACCACGGCGATTGTTGGGTCCACGGGATCGGGAAAGACAACGATGATTTCGCTGATTGCACGCCTGATTGACTCAACAAAGGGTCGGGTTGTTGTCTCCGGTGTTGATGTCCGAGACGCCGAACCCGAGAGGCTGTGGGCACAGCTGGGATTTGTCCCGCAAAAACCCTTCCTCTTTGCGGGAACAGTTGCCTCTAATCTCCGCATCGGAAAGGAAGATGCAACGGATGATGAACTCTGGGAGGCCTTGCGTATCGCGCAGGCTGAGGAGTTCGTGCGTGACATGGATGGAGGGCTCGATGCTCCCATCGCCCAGGGAGGCACGAATGTCTCGGGTGGTCAGCGCCAGCGCCTATCCATTGCGCGAGCTCTCGTGCGCCGCCCACCCATTCTCCTCTTTGACGATTCCTTCTCAGCCTTGGATGTTGCGACCGACGCGCGTCTGCGTCAGGCTCTTGGCCCAGCCACTGAGGGAATCACCAAGGTGATTGTTGCTCAGCGTGTGTCCTCGGTGACCGATGCTGATCAGATTCTTGTACTGGATTCAGGGCGTCTAGCGGGTTGCGGAACCCACGAGGAGCTGGTGGGCTCCAACTCGGTGTATCGCGAAATTGTGACGTCCCAGCTGGGAGCCCAGGAGATTCAATGAGCGAGAAGAAACGTCGTCAAAACCAGCACGCGGTGACTGACGAGGACATTGCCCAGGCGTACGAGGCTCAGACGTCCTCGGGCAATAGTGGGTACCATGCACCGCCGCCTGGAAAACCGACCGAGTTCTGGCCCTCATTCCGTCGAATGGTTCGCCTCATCACCCGCTACAGAGTTGAGCTGTGCGTTGTCATTGTGTCCTCAATCGCCGGGGTTGTTCTCTCGGTTGCCGCTCCGAAAGTTCTTGGCCGCGCAACGAACCTCGTCTTCGAAGGGTATATTTCCTCGAAGATGCAGGGCGGAATAACAAAAGAGCATCTGATCGAAGGCCTCACGGCCTCGGGACAAACGGATATGGCGCGCGCCCTGTCCGCGATGGATATCGTCCCGGGTCAGGGCATTGATTTCCAGGCGCTCGCGGTTGTCCTCGGTATCGTCCTCGCTCTCTACGTTGGGTCGGGGATTCTCAACTGGCTTCAGGGATTCCTCCTCAATCGGGTCACGGTGAAAGCCATGCGTGGGCTGCGCAGGGATGTTGAGGAGAAAATCCATCGTCTCCCCCTGTCATACTTCGACAAAATGCAGCGCGGTGAGTTGCTGTCTCGCGTAACAAATGATGTCGACAACATGACGAACACTCTTCAGCAGTCCCTGTCGGGTGCGATCACGTCGATCCTGACAATCTTTGGTGTGTTGGGAATGATGTTCTCGATTTCATGGAAGCTGGCGCTCATTGCGTTGGTGATGATCCCGCTGATGGGCGGGGTTATGGCTGTGGTGGGGTCACGCTCACAGAAAGCCTTTGTCCATCAGTGGGCGCGAACTGGGCGTCTGAATGTTCAGGTCGAAGAGTCTTTCTCAGGTCACGCCGTGGTTCGGACTTTCGGGCGCACGGAAGCAGTCATGGAGAAGTTCGCTCAGCAGAACGAGGAGCTGTACGAATCCAGTCTTCGGGCCCAATTCCTTTCGGGAATCATGATGCCGATCATGCGAGTCATCTCGAACCTCTCCTATGTTGCGATCGCTGTTGTCGGTGGCTACATGGTTGCTACCGGTTCGATGCGCCTAGGTGATGTTCAGGCGTTCATCCAGTACTCACAGCAGTTCTCGCAACCCATTGGCCAGCTCGGTGGCATGGTGACATCCGTTCAGTCGGGCACAGCCAGTGCTGAGCGTGTTTTTGAGTTGCTTGATGCCCAGGAGGAATCCTCTGACGAGGACGCGACCACGGTGCCTGACCCTTGCGGTCAGGGAGTCATTGAGATGCGCAACGTGCGGTTCTCGTATTCACCGGAGCGTGCGCTCATTAACGACCTTTCGTTAACGGTTCGTCCGGGTGAGACGGTGGCAATCGTTGGTCCGACGGGTGCTGGCAAGACCACCTTGGTTAACCTCCTCATGCGCTTCTACGAGATCAACGGGGGAGCAATCCTTCTGGACGGTCGTGATACTGCGCAGATGACGCGTCGCGCGGTTCGTGAGCGCACGGGAATGGTGCTTCAAGATCCGTGGCTCTTTGGTGGGACGATCCGCGAGAACATTCGCTATGGTCGCCCGGGTGCTTCGGATGAGCAGGTGGAGGCTGCGGCAAAGGCTTGCTACGTTGACCACATTATTCGTTCGCTGCCCGATGGCTACGACACGATTCTTGACGAGGACGCAGCGAACGTTTCCGCAGGTGAACGTCAGCTTCTGACGATTGCTCGTGCATTTGTCGCCGACCCCGCTGTCCTGATCCTTGACGAGGCAACATCCTCGGTGGATACGCGCACAGAGTTGCTCGTCCAAAGAGCGATGAACGTCTTGCGTCAGGGACGCACGTCGTTTGTCATCGCCCACCGTTTGTCGACAATTCGAGACGCCGACATGATCCTCGTCATGGAGCATGGGGACATTGTCGAGCAGGGGAGCCATGATGAGCTTCTTGCCGCAGGTGGGGCCTATGCCCGACTCCACGCGGCGCAATTCGCGGGCGTGCAGGAGTAGGATAAGGTTCTTCCTTGTCTTTGGCTGATCGGGGAGTTATTCCTGTGGGGAGCCTCCCGGCTCTGTCATCTCAAACTGCTGTGTGAATGTGGGGAGTGTCTTCGGATCGGTGAATCTGTTGTTCCGATCGTGTGGGGGATATCTCTGATACTGTGGTCAGTTTTCCCTGCGACGCTTGTTAAACGGTCGGTTAAGATTTAACTGAAACATCACAGTGTGAATGGTGAAGCATATTCACCAGATGCGATTAAAGATGTCCACCCTATCCAATCAGACCGCCACGTAAGTGGAGAAAGGCCTGCCTGATGGCGCCTAGCATCGAGACTAAACGTACCGCGCGTCGTCGCTCGCGAGCGACGATCTTGACGATCGCCCTGACGAGCGCGCTTTTGGGAAGTCAACTGGCTCCCGCTTTTGCCGGCGACGAACCCGCTGCTGAAACCTCGGCACCGGCCTCGGCAACCGAAAATCCCGCATCTGCGCCGGATACTGAATCTGCGTCGGATACTCAACCCACGTCGGACGCGCAACCCACGACGAATACTGCACCTGAGGCAGGAACGGAACGCGAGGCGGCCTCGCCCTCGGCAATGACGAGTCCTGCCAATGCAGCCGCCGAAGCACCGGCTGGAAACCTCATCACCGACCAGCACATCACCCAGGGCGACACAGAGGTCACAGAAACCAGCCTCAAAATCGCGATCACGGCGAAGTCGGGCGGCATTTACCGGGTGGAATACTACGGGCAATCCTATCCGCTGACTGAAACACCTCGCGGAAACGGAACCTCTCAGTACAGCGTGAGCGCGGATGGTCTGCCGTCGCGCACCGTTGCCCCGGTGACCCTCTACTTCAAGGCGACCCAGGATGGCGCCGAAAGCTCCAGCGTGATCGACTCTTACATCACGGTGCTGAATAAACTCATCAACAAGCGAGGATCGCTGCCGGTCCTGCCCACGGTGTACAGCGGTCAGGTATCTGACGCAGACCGTACACAGATCATCAATAACGTCATCACCTGGTATCGGGCGGCAGGCTACGAGGTGGCTGAAGGTAATATCACGACCGATGAGCGGGGCGTCACCGTTCGTGTTGACACCGTCCCCGTGCCTCAGGGCTGGGATCGTCACCAATCGGTGCTTCTTTTCCGCTGGCCCATTTTCTACTCGGTCCGCCCAACAACACTGACGGTAACGAACCGAGGAATCGGAAGTGACGTGACAGCTCCAGGACAGGGCTCGGTGGCAGTAAGCTACGATGGTCGCACTTTCGTTAAGGATCGCAAGTCCCCGGTTTATTCGGCGTCGAAGAACGCGCGCTACATCATGTCTGTGACGAGCGACGATCTCAAGCCGTGGGCAGAACCCTTCTCAGGAGATAATGCTGACCGTACAGTCACCATTGCCTACACCGGGGAGAATGGACAAACTGAGACGCGGGCGATCAACCTGACGTCTTCGCAGCTGTGGTTCCAAGCCGTTGGCGCGGCGCTTGCGAAGAATCCTCTGCCCAAGGTGAAAGTTGACTGCTCAACCAACGATGACGGTGAGATGGTCTGCCCTAAACCCGAATTGACCACCGAGAAGCTCGAGGAATACAAGACGCTCATTGCTCAGCGGTTGAATGACGCGGGAATCCCCTACACGGACATTCGGTCCTACGGCAACAATTACCCGTTGTTCATCAACCTGCCGACGGAAACCATTGATGGAACGACGGTGTATCACCGCTACTACTTAGATGATCTCGTTGAGATGAACAAGCCAGCCCCGACGGACACGCCATCAACTGACACTGAAGATCAGGAAGAGCCGTCTGCTGGGACCGACTCTGAGGATGAGGAAGAACCGCCTGCTGGGACCGATTCTGAGGATCAGGAAGAGCCGTCTGCTGGGACCGACTCTGAGGATCAGGAAGAGCCGTCTGCTGGGACTGACACTGAGGACCAGGAAGCCCCCTCTGTCGAGGATGAAGCAAAGGATCAGTCTGCTGCAGGAGAGAAGCCCGCTTCAGACAAGAAGCCTGTGTCGGACAAGAAGCCTGCTGCGGGAAAGAAAGCCGCTCAGACTCTTGCGATGACGGGTTCCCCCGCGTCCGGTCATATGACGATTGTGGCGGGTGCGCTGATTGTTGGCGCTGCGCTGATGCTCACTCGTCGGCGAGCCGTGCGCTAGCATGATTGAGAGGTCATAGCGCCTCACTGAGCTCCCCTAAGTGGGGTCTTGCTGGAGAGTTCAGGGGTCGGGTGTTCAATTACACCCGGCCCCTGATCATGTGTTACCTATGAGCCGTTATGCCATCATTCGGCTATTTCCCTCAGGTGTCTTCATTGACGAGGACGAGGCTGAACGACGCTGAGGGTAAGGGTTAAGGGTGGGTTAATGCCTGGGAGCACGCCCGAAGATACAGAAAGAGCGTGACGCCGTGTGCGTCACGCTCGGGTGGTCGAAGGGGGCGCGCTTCCTTGCGCGCCCCAGCATGATCTCAGTGCTGCGGGCGGTTCATCAGCGCGTAAATCGCGGGAACAAAGAGCAGCGCGGAAAGGCCAACGAGGGCAGCAATGACGACGGAGATCGTTGAACCAACGGAAACCGCGGCGAAGATACCGAGAGCGGCGAGGAGGACGATCACCGAGATGATGGCTGTGGCATCGGCGGCAACCTGCCAGCGAGCCTGGGTGAGTTCGGACTTGACGATGTGCTCCATGAATGGGGCTCCTTTTCTTGTCAGTGCCAGCGGTGGCACTGACATGCCCCCGCACGGCAGCGTGTCAGTTGATGCTGTGATGTCTCCGATGGACCATCGGATCTATTCCAGCGCTCTCTAAGCTAGCAAGGTCAGATGCACCGAGTCCATTTGTGTGCGTGAAAACACAGGCAATCGGGGGTTCGTGGTCGCAAGAACGTGCGCGGATGTGGCCGATGGCTGTCGAACACAGCGGTGCCGCCGCACCCGTGGGATGCGACGGCACCGGAAAAGGAACGACTGAATAATTCAGTCGAAAGACGTTCAGCCGAGACGCTGAATGTTCTCAGCCTGGAGGCCCTTAGGGCCCTGTGTCACCTCGAACTCGACCTTCTCTTCCTCGAAGAGGGTGCGGCGTCCGGCATCCTGGACGATGTTAGAGAAGTGAGCGAAGACGTCGGCGGAACCGTCGTCAGGAGTGATGAAGCCGTAGCCCTTTTCGTCGTTGAACCATTTGACAACGCCAGTGGTCATGGGGTGTTTCCAATCTTGTCTGCCCCGGCGGGGCGTGGGACCGATCCTCGATCAAGGATCGGCATAGTCACGCAACCTCCTGCAACCACCAGGCAAAGCAAGTCCTGCAATGAAACTGTGAAACTACCCTGCTAACGCTACCCCATCCGGGCACAACAGATGCCGTATTGCTTCACATCCCACAAAAACGAGACGAGAACGTCACATCGAATGGAGAAAGCCCGCAGAATCTGCGGGCTTTAAGCCAAAGAAATGCGCGAACACACCATTTCCTGTGGTGCGCGAGGGGGGAGTTGAACCCCCACCCCATCACTGGGACACGGACCTGAACCGTGCGCGTCTGCCTATTCCGCCACTCGCGCGTACCGGAAAAGAGTACGGGGATTCGGTGGACTGAGTCAAACCCGAATGTGGGTTTTACGTCATGATTTCTGCCTCACTTCGGCCCCGCGTGAGTCACCCCCCCGCACGAGAGCCTAAGTCATCCCCACACGAGAGCCACTGCCGCAGCGACGCAGCTGGCAATGGCGACCAGCCCGTCACGCCACGACACGCTCAGCCGTTCGGCACGAACTTCGGGGAGTCCACCGCGCAGCGACATGGCACGCCCCGTGTCGGCTGCCCCGCGCGATGCCGCTGACAGCGTTGCTGTTGAGATATCAACAAGGAGCCTCAATGTTCCCCGGATATTGAGAGTAGCGATTGACCGCCCCATGCGGATTTTCACCGTGTCGATCACCGAGGTTGTCTGGTCTTGGAGGATCGGGAGTGCTCGTAGGGCGAGCTGCATGATGCGAGTCCACTCGTCAACGGGCACATGCAGCCACTTCAGCGGCCTCAACAGCGTGGCCATCGCCTGCACAAGCCGATCCGTTGTGTAGGTCCACAGGAGAATTCCCGTGCCCCACAAGACGACGATCGTTACCGCCATCGCCCGAAGAAAGATGAAGAATCCCCCACCCAGGGTCGCGCCGACGAATCCCCCGATGAGCCCGGACCAGAACCAGATCGGGGGACGAGGGAGTGCGCTTGCGGGAACACGAATGATCAGTGTTGCAATCGCGAGCAATGACGCCAGCGCTCCGACGGTGATCCACGTGGGTTTCACGAGAAGAATGGTTGTCAGGACAGTCCAACTGAGGATCAGGGTGCCCGGCCAGGTGCGCGTCAGTCCGCTATCCCACGGCAGCGTGCGTGGCGGGGCAAATGATGCGGGTTTACGTGGTTTCGATTGACGAGGACGAGGCGTCACCTCAGGTGCGAGATCGCTGGGTGCCTCTGCGTGGCGCATTGCCGGAGCCGAGGCCGCTGCCTCGTCCTCGTTATTGCCGTGCTGCATGGACATCTGCTGGGTCATCGGAGGATCCCTTCGGTCAGCTCCATGCGGTCGGTGCATAGGGCGTCCAGCCCGTCGGTGTCATGCGAGATCACGAGGACGGCGAGGCCCTGGCGTCGCCGCTCGGCAAGAACGTCAATGAGGAGTGACCGCGATTGGGTGTCAAGGCCCGCCATCGGTTCATCAAGGACGAGAACCTGAGGGTCGGAGGCGAGCAGCCCGGCAAGGGCCACGCGGCGCATCTGACCACCGGAAAGTTCGTCGATGCTCCGAGTCGCAAGATCTGGATCGAGACCAACTGAACGCATCGCTCGGTCAATGAGGTCCTGCTGTTCGCGTGGGAGCACTGCCGCATCACGGGTGCTTTGCCTGCCTCGGCGCCGGTGGGCAGCTCCTCGGCGCCTGAAGCGTCGAGGCTGCGTGGCGGCGTCATCATGACCCACGACGGCATCTTTTTCGGAGCCGTTCCCAATGGCGGGGCCGTGACCTGCGGCGGCAAGGATGTCGGAGCGCACGGATGGGCGCTGGAGTTGAAGCCGGGCAAATTGCATCGACAGCGCGACATCTCCGATTCTTGAGGTCATCGGGTCTGAGCCGAGCGTGCACTTGCCCCACGTCGGCTCGATGAGTCCGGTGAGGATTCGTGACAGCGTCGTCTTTCCCGACCCATTTCCTCCGGTGATGAGAAGCCCCTGCCCGGGAGAGAGAATGAACGTGACATCGCGCAGGACCGGGTTCTCCCACGGGGTTCCCACGTCGTAGGTATGGGCAACGCCGTTGGCCCACAGGTGTTCACCGGGTGGACGATAGGTCGGCGCGTCCGGCATTGGCGCAGGAATATCTGGGGTGTCCCTTTCCGTGGCCTGTGGATTGGAGGGGTCAGGTACCGGTGTCGCCGGATCGGGAGCGTTCTCGGATTCATTGGCGAGGACGAGCGCGGTTTCCCCAGACACAATGCGACCCTCGCGCACATGAATAACCCGGTCGGCACGCTGAGTCTCGGTCACGTCATGGGTGATGTGGACAACGCTTGTTCCCGACTGGGGAAGTGAAGCGAGGATGTCGAGAAGTTCCCGGCGGCCCTGCTGATCAATCATCGCCGTTGATTCATCGCTGATCAGTAGGCTGGGACGCCTCACGAGAGCACCGGCCAACGACAGACGTTGAAGCTGTCCACCCGACAGGTGCCGCGTCAACGCGTCTTCTTGTCCTCCAAGTCCCACCGTGGCCAAAACAGCGGGAAGATCAACGCGGGCTCGCTCGTGGGCAGACAGCCCCCACAGGACATCGTCGGCAACTGTCTCACCGAGCATCTGCAACTCCGAGCGCTGTGACACGAAGGCCACTCCACGGTATTGCCCCAGGCGCGCCTCGCCCTCGCCATATTCGATGGTTCCCGCCGTTGGTTGCGCCCCGGCGAGAAGTAGCGCGAGCGTTGACTTCCCCGAACCATTCGGCCCCTCGACAACAACGAACTCGCCCGCATTGATTGTGACGCTGACATCGGATAATGCGGGCTGCTGCGATCCTGGATAACTGAAGGACGCGTGACTGACGCGGACGGGAAGAGGTGAGGCGGCCTCGTCCTCGTCAATGATGAACGAGGACGAATCCCCTGGTGAGCGTGACGGAAGCGAGGAATCCTGTGGTGCGGTGCGAGTGGTCGAGGACGTCGCCGCAATGAGCGGGTCCCACCCGGAGGCCAGATCAATGCGTCGCAGGATCGCGCCGAGAAGCCAATATGCAATGACGACGAGCAGTGCCATTGAGATCAGTGACATGAGGGGAACCCATATCCACCAGGTATCCACAAGCACTGAGATTGCGTGTGACAGGGATGTTGAGGCGCCCTGAAGACCGGGGATTTTACCCAGGAGCGTGACGTAGCCATTGAGACTGGTGCGGAAGGATTCAAGAAATAGGGTGCGCAGATCGTCGAGAATCCACAGGACACCCGTGACGGCTGCACCAACGATTCCCCCGAGGACAATTCCGGTGACAATGATCCCCGGCCAGCGCATCCCGCGGCGCATGAGGGAGCCAACGATCACTCCAACGATTGCCGACTGGGCAACCGTCCACACGCAGGACAATCCACCAACTGCCATCGTCATCAGGAGTGTTGTGACAACGGCGGCAACGGTGGCTCGGGGGCGCAAACGCACGGCAATCATCGCCAGAGGAACCGCCGAACCGACCTGGAGGAATAGTGCGAATGGGGTGATCACGGTGGCAAGGATCCCCAGTGTCACCGCGAGGGATGCCAACGCCCCGCAGGTTGCGATGTCTGTTGGGCTCAGCGCCGCGGCGGTCTTTCGGACGGGGGTGGGCGTCACGGCGGATGTGGCGTGGTTGCGGCTGCGGAGGTGAGGACGGGAGGGTCTGGCTGGCACGTCCGCTAGTCTGCCAGGAACTCCTGGGAAAATGCTCGGTGCGTTCTTATTGAGGAAGGGATCTCGAGAAAAAATGTGAGCGTTGACATAGACTGGTCATGCTATTTTTTAACCGAGACAACGAGGTCTTGATTTTTATGGCTACCCGATCGCGGGCGTCGCTGACGCTCAATCCCCGTGGAACCACGAAAAGAAAACCAGTAACAAAAGAATCCGGAATCAGTCCGGCGAAAATTATCGGCCAAGTTGGTGCCGCTATCGCTGTTGTCACGTTCCTCTTCGTTGAGCTTCCCGGCCTCGACCCAGCAGGATCACGAATGTTCGGGATTTTCCTTGCCGCGATCCTCCTGTGGGTCACCGAAGCCATCCCGCTGTTCGCCACGGCGGCGCTGGTGATGCTCCTGGAAGTCCTCTTCGTTTCCGACAAAGCAATCCTGGCTGTGGCCGAGGACGCGCCCGCCTATACAACTTTCTTCGGGGCCCTGGCGAATCCCGTGATTATTCTGTTCCTCGGCGGATTCATGCTTGCCGACGGTGCCGCAAAGTACAAGGTTGACCGAGCGCTCTCAGCTGTCTTGCTTAAACCCTTCCTCGGCAATCCGCGTCTGACCGTCATGGGGATCATGCTGATCACCGCGCTCATGTCGATGTTCATGTCGAACACGGCGACAACGGCAACGATGTTCGCCGTGATGATGCCGGTGATCCTGGGGCTACCCGAAGGGAAAGCACGCACCGGGATCGCCCTGTCGATCCCGGTTGCTGCAAATGTTGGAGGCATGGGAACCCCCGTTGGGACACCTCCTAACGCCATCGCCCTGGGAGCACTCGACACCATCGGCATGTCGATCTCCTTCCTTGATTGGATGCTTGCCGCCGTCCCCCTGATGCTCGTCGTCCTTGCCGTCTCGTGGGTCTTCATTTCGTGGCGCTACATCCCCGGAGATGTCCCGTTCGTCGTTGACACTTCAGCGAAGTTCGACACCTCACGCAACGCCACAATCTTCTACGTCACCGCCGTGATCACCGTCATCTTGTGGATGACCGAAGCCATCCACGGACTCTCCTCAAACGTCGTCGGATTCATCCCCGTTGTTGTCCTCCTCGTCCTCAAAGTCATGACCGGCGACGACCTGAAAACCCTTGACTGGCCGGTGCTGTGGCTCGTTGCCGGCGGCATCGCCCTCGGCAGTGGAGTTGGCTCCACCGGGCTGGACACCTGGCTCCTGGGATCAATCGAATGGGAAGCAATTCCCGCGGTGCTCCTCCTGCTGGTCCTTGCCCTCGTTGGATGGGTAACCTCGAATGTCATCTCGCACTCGGCCTCGGCAAATCTCCTGATCCCGATGGGAATTGGCTTGGCAACAACCGTTGACTCCTCAACCGCAGAAATCGCCATCGTCCTCGCCCTTGGCTGCTCCCTGGGAATGTGCCTGCCGATCTCCACCCCGCCGAACGCCATCGCCTACTCAACGGGGACAACACCGACGAAAGAAATGACGATCGTCGGCCTCGTTGTCGGTGTTGTCGGCGTGATCCTCCTCGCCCTCGTTGCACCCCTGACATGGGGCGCACTCGGAATCATCTAAATCGGGGAGAGAAACGATGACTTCGACGCACGGGGATGTTGACGTTGGCCACCTCGGATGGACACAGGTCCTTGGGGAACACGACGAGCGCCTGTGGGAACGCACCGACGCCATTCACACGGGACATCGACCAGGATTCGACGTCCATGTTCTCGTCATCGGCGACAACTCATCGCTGATCGCGCATGCACTCACACTGGACATGGCGCGGGCGTTCCCTCGCCTCTGCCTCGACCACATTGATGGGCCAGCTGACCTTCCGCGCTACAACGCGAGCCTGGGTCCGTCCGATCACGTGGCCCTCGGTATCATCACATCAGAGGTGCAGGATATTGATTCTGCGCTCGCGGACACGGAGAGCATGCCGATCCTCGCAATGACCCGATGGATGGTTGTTACCGACCGTGACACCCATTCTGACCTGACGCGTGCCACCACGAAAGACCTCATTACGTCGATCGTTACCGTGCCCTGGACGGTGCCGCTTCTCATTGGACAGTCCTACTCAACGATGGTGCGTCATATGCAGGGCGAGGGGCGCACCCGAGATCAGATCATTTCGCTCATCGGTCATCCTCCCGCCGAAGCCGTGCAAGGGCCACTTCTTGAAGGCCTGGGCATTTCCGAACGCCGCGTCGTCCTCGACCTCCTCGCAGGGGTTGAACGCGTCCTCGGCCATCGTCCTCGTCTCACGGTGCCGCCCGGAACCCAGCTGGTGACTCAGGGGGAGCGGGTGAGCGCGGTGCACCTCGTACTCGATGGAGACGTTTCCCTTCATCGCGATTCCGCTCGGGGGGAGGTCCTCGCTCATCACGCGTCGTCAGGACCCCTGATCGGACTGGTTTCCCTGGCACGCGGTGAATCTGCGTTCTTTACCGGTGTGACGACCTCGCCGACGACCCTCGTGCGACTGACAACCGAACAGCTTCAGATTGTTCTGGCGAATAACCCGTCGATCGGGTCGACTCTGACCGCGCTGGCGATTCGCTCACTCACGCGCCGGCTCATGCGCGCCGAAGACCTCCACCTGCAAAACGCCATGCTGGCTGAGGATCTTGAGGCACAGAAAACACATCTCGCCGAAGCGCTTGAAGACCTGCGAAACACTCGCGCTCAGTTGGTTGAACGTGCAAAGTTCGCGATGCTCGGTGAACTGTCCGCCGGGATTGCTCACGAACTGAACAACCCCGTGACAGCTCTTGTTCGAGCCGCCGAGCATGTTGGCGAGGACGCGGACCGCCTCCTCAAAGGCTCACCCGAGCTTGCGTCTGCGAGGGTCGCTATGGAACAGGCTCTCACCCAGGCACCTCGGTCAACTGCGCGGGATCGCGAACTGGTTCGCACCATTCTGCCCGAGGTCGGAGAGGATCGGAACCTCGCTCGGCGGCTCGTTCGTCTTGGGGTTGAAACGCCAGAGGAAGCACGTGCTGTGCTGGCGGGATCCGGACGTGACCTCGAATCCATCGAGGCTGGCGCGCGTCTGGGTGCGTCCCTGCGTTCCGTGATTGCTGCGTCGCAGCGGGTCATCACACTGACTCATTCCCTCAAAGGGTATGCCCGGCCCGACGCCGACGAGAAACGTCCGCTGTCCGTTGCCGAGGGAATCGAGGACGTGCTCCGCCTGACGAACCACCGATTGCGTGGAATCGACGTTGAACGTGACTATGCGGATGTCCCCGAAATCATTGGGCATCCTGCGAAACTTCAGCAAGTGTGGACGAACCTGCTGGTCAACGCCGCCGAAGCCCTTGAAGGGGAAGGGCAGATTGGCGAGGGCGCGCATATTGATGTGATCGTGCGCTCCGTGTCAGTTGAATGTTCAGGTAAGTGGATCGAGGTGATCATCGCCGACAACGGCCCCGGTATCGCACCTGAACTCATCGACAAGATCTTCGAGCCACACTTCACAACGAAAGCTGGGCGCGTGCGGTTCGGTCTGGGAATGGGAATGTCCATTGTTCAGTCGATTGTTTCGGACCACTCTGGAACCCTGACCATTGATTCGCGGCCCGGGTGCACCCGCATTTCCGTGAGGCTGCCCATTGACTTGGCTGGGGAGTCTGGTGGGTTGGCTGGGGGTTCTGGCGGGCTGGTTGGGGAGTCTGGCGGGTCGACCGGGGGTTCTGGTGGGTTGGTTAGGGATTTTGACGGGTCGACCGGGGGTTCTGGCGGGCTGGCCGGGGAACTGAATCTTCCCCCTCCAACATGACAATGGGATCGCGCCAGCTCGCGTTCTCGTCTCCCTGGGGAACGAATGTCCCTTTCCAGATGACGATTTTGGAATAAACCACACCTAGTGAATAACCTACGAAATCAAGTGAACTCAGGAGTAACGATGACACTGACGATTCTTTCCCTTGAAGATGAAGCGGACGTTCGCGAAGCCCTCGAACGTGACCTTGAGAATTACCTTGATCGATTCCGCCTAGAGATGGCCGAGGACGTCGACGACGCATGGGCCGTTATCAAAGAAATCGAAGCTGATGGTGACGAACTTGCTCTGGTTCTTTCCGATCACCGTCTCCCGGGTCGATCCGGAGTCGACTTCCTCGTCGAACTCGTGGCCGATGAGCGCTTGAGTGCTGTCCGCACCGTCCTCGTCACCGGTCAGGCCAACCAAGAGGACACGATCCGCGCCGTCAACGAAGCTGGCCTCGACTATTACATTGCGAAACCCTGGGATCCCGAAGCGCTAAAAGCGGTCGTCCGCAACCAACTCACCGAATACGTGCTGGAAACCGGCACGGATCCGCTGCCCTACATGCCGTTACTTGACGGCGTGCGCGTCATGGAGGCGATCCGGTCGGGGATGTGAGTGAGGGCCCCGGGGATTGGTGTGGTGGGTGCGGAGACTTGTCCACAATGACCGCACTGACGAGGACTCTATACGGATTAGCCCTGCTGACGCAGAAACTTGGGATGGAGACGAGGTATCGCGTGCGGATCGCCGATGACAGCTGATTCGTTTGATCCGTGATGTACCTGCGGACCGGCTAGCGTCGACCCTTGCGGTGGCGGCCTTTTCCGGGAATGAGGAACCCAATGAAGATTGTCAGGACAATCAAGGACATCGAGAGTGCAAGTTGGGTGAGAGTCAACTTTGGCATCGCGGGTCACCTTCCGTATGAATGATTCGTAGCGACGAGGGAGGACTGTGAATGCTGAGGAAAGTCTATAATAGTTCGATAGGAATTCTCCATGTTTACCTTTGAATCTTCGGATCTGAATCTGACCGTGCAGCGCGTCAACGTCTACGGTCAGTTGATGCACAACATCAGTTGACATGAGTACCGCGTCATGCGAGGCATCGGGTTCAGATGGTGCGAATTGATGCTTACTGCTTTAGAGTGGTGCATCTGCTTGTCGCGGATGTGCGTACGGAATATGTTCTGATAGGGTCGGGACCGACACAGTAGAGAGAATTCCTAGTTGGGAATCAGTCGTCGTTTCCCCTGATAGACTTCTAGGGTTACACAGGAAACGAGTGTGAACGCTGGGAATCAGTCATCGTTCCCCCTGATAGACTTCTACTACGCAAGCGGCAAAGAATTTCATTGCTGGGAATCAGTCATCGTTCCCCCTGATAGACTTCGTGAGCGTCGATGTTCGTCAACGCCTTTGCTGGGAATCAGTCATCGTTCCCCCTGATAGACTTCGAGAATGATATTCGTCAGGCATCCGTTTGCTGGGAATCAGTCATCGTTCCCCCTGATAGACTTCCCCGGTAAACCGAAGGAACATCCCCGGGGCTGGGAATCAGTCATCGTTCCCCCTGATAGACTTCCAGACTGGAGTCTCGCCGCATGTATGACGCTGGGAATCAGTCATCGTTCCCCCTGATAGACTTCCCAGACGCACAATCACATCCTGCGCTTCGCTGGGAATCAGTCATCGTTCCCCCTGATAGACTTCACATCAGGCGCAACCCGCGCCGCCCGCGGCTGGGAATCAGTCATCGTTCCCCCTGATAGACTTCTGCTTGCCAGCATGTATGGAGTCGAAATGCTGGGAATCAGTCATCGTTCCCCCTGATAGACTTCTTCGGCGCCGCGTCTGGTTTGTTGTTGGGCTGGGAATCAGTCATCGTTCCCCCTGATAGACTTCCCCAAGCAACAACACTCGCCGCAACACAGCTGGGAATCAGTCATCGTTCCCCCTGATAGACTTCAGCTCCCGACGCTATCCGTGTGCCCGGAGCTGGGAATCAGTCATCGTTCCCCCTGATAGACTTCTGCCGTGAACGATCCCCACGCGCGTATCGCTGGGAATCAGTCATCGTTCCCCCTGATAGACTTCGTTTTCCCGATGTTTCTGCCCCGTCCTGGCTGGGAATCAGTCATCGTTCCCCCTGATAGACTTCAGGGGGACGATTTTCCCTTGGAATTACAAGGAAAACTAAAGATTTTCCGTTAAAAAATCATGAGCTGTTCGGGTTCTGACTCGGGTGTTTGTGGCTTCGCGTTCTCAAAACGGAGCCCCGTGGACCACTGACGATCGGTCAATGCGATTATTCGGACCTGTCCTCCCTCGGGCAGATAGGTCTTTATTGCATTTATCGTGGCGTAATTCCAGCCACCCGCTGGCCAATACTTAATGTACACAGAGAACTGGACCATAGAGAAGCCCCAATCGAGAAGAGTGTGTCGAAAACGAGAAGCTTCACGCCGTTGAGTTTTTGTCTCAACCGGAAGATCGAACATCACGAGGCACCACATAGAATCATCCGGCATGTGTAGAATCCTTGGTCTGAATTGGCCCCCTCCAGGTTGGTGGATTTAGCCGTTCACGCTGCCCTTCGATGTACTGACCGAGTTGCTGTGCAAAGTCATCGAGGACTGCAGGGATCCCTCGTCCGTCGTCAGAAAATGGTTGTTTGGCAGCAGCCACCAAGAGCTGTTTAATGGCCCGGTCGCTAGGAGAAGCGGTAGTGTCCAACTGAAAGACCACGTGATCAATGCATGGTCGAAACGGCTCGATCAAGTCGTCTGCCAATGCGAACGCGTTACCGCGACCGTGGTGGAAAAGTCCTAGAGGCGCTGACAATCCTGCGCTCAAAATAGATTTAATTACAAATCCGCGGAGGACGGCATATCCGTAGTCGAGACATGCGTTCAGACCGTCATCACTTCTTGTGCCAGGAGTACGTTTGTCTCCGTCAAAAAGCGCTTGCCAATAGATGCGCGCTGCTTGTGCTTCGATGTTTCCGGGATCCCCGGAACGTACTTCCTTTGAGAGGGCTGCGAGCGTTTTTGTCTCTGGAAGGCCGGCAGCATCCAGCACGGCTGCTTGCCCTAGTACCTTTGCTTTGACGATTCGTCCCCACGCGTTCTTTCGGCGCGGTTCCGAAAGCCGAGCTTGAGCTTGATGCCGAGCAGCAATGCGACCGTGATCGGACCAAGAGAATGCGCCACCCTCGGGAACGCCCCGCCAGTCGCAAAATAGGACAGCAACATCAGCTTCACAAAGCCGGTGAAGTGTGGCCGCGCTGAAATGAACATGCATTCCGACAAGAACGACTGCGAGATCGGCAACGGGGATTCGCTTATGAACTTCGGGTTTCTTTGTCAAGGAGATCGCTCCTCGATCCGAGGTGATTGTGCCATCGAATTCCGTAAGATCAAGGATCTGCCATTGCCGACTCATCACTCACCTCAACACATATGAGGAAGGAAGGGACGTCTTCTGGGTAATACGACGTTCTCCGAGCGCATTCCGCCTCACTACCTGTAATTCTGTCGTTGATAGGAGAGTATTGACAGTGGATAACCATCCTCGATCAAAAGTAATTGTTTGGATTGCTTCACCAGCGCCCTCTGGCAGCCCCTCTCCTGAAAGAACCATTGGACGGAGCCTAAATCTTGATGGTGATGGAAATCCTGCAATCCGCCAGGATTGACACCTAGGGTACTCGCTGAAAAATGTTCCGATTGCATGAGTATTGAATGAAGATGGGTCCAAACGAAGTTCATCTCCTTCAACCAACCATCCGATGTAACTAGCTGTACCACTAGCCAACGCCGTGCGCAGCTTTGGCTCAGCTGTTCGAACGCTAATTGTTGAGGGTGCAAGGGGAGCAGTAAAGAGATCTCGATCTTGTACTTTGGCAAGATCGATTTGGTAAACGCGAAGCATTGCGTAGATAGGCTTCTTCTTGCCCTCAATTCTATAGATTCGAGCGTGATGGATTGCGTTTCCTAGTTGTGCAGAACCACCCCTGACCATGACCGATGCTGAACTGCTCTTGAAGAATGGGAGCTTGTCGTCAGCGCGGAAATGAGTGCCGTTTACGCGAATGTGTCGGTTTGAATCTGCAGGAAGACCGGTACTCGGATTGTAGTCAGGGTGTCTCGTCAATGCAGTCCAAAGTGCCGGTGTAGCGGCACGGTCAATGAGTTCGGAAGAGAGTTCTGCGCCTAGGGCTACTTTGCTTAGCTCACTGATAGTTGCCTCATGAATCGCGCCACTTCCTTGCCGTAAACGCATGTTCTCGAGAATCGGAATAGCGTCGTCAGTTAACGCTAAGTTGAATAGCTCAACTGCTCGAAGCATTGAGTCCTTCCAACGGTTCCACCGTTGTTGTGTGGCGACAGTGGCCCCCGTATATGACTTCCAGGTTTCAGCTTCACCGGATATTCGCTGAGCGTCACGGATACTATCGCGTTCGGCGAGGGTCTTCGCAACAGAGCGATCCATCAGGGCGATTACTACGGCATCCATAGCATGGTGACGACGATCAAAGCGCGTCTTCCCATGCCCGCCGATGAGATTTACACGGTTTTCAAACCCGCTAGCCTTTCTGGCTGATGCGGTCAATGAACCACGGAATACTGCAACGTCAACAATTCTTTCTTGTCGGTTAAAGTGCGCGTCAATTCGGTGGCGTAGCTCGGAAGCCATCCATGCGACGGACTCAAGGGAACGACCATCGATCTCGTCGTCGGGCGTAGTGAGTGTAAGTCGTTCGATTACTTCGCGTTTAAAGCGATTAAATGCCTGTGCAGTCATTCCGCTGTCACGTTCCCAGACGCGAATAGCTTGTATGACGTTCTCGAGACTCACTTTGTCGTTTGATGTAGTAGCGGCCCATACAGCAAACGGCATTTTGCCCTTGGAATGGTTGCAACGCCTACAGACTGCGAGCAGGTTCGATCGAGTATTTGTTGAGCCGGCACCTGCGCGCGGAACAATATGATCCATCTCCGCTGTTCTGAAATCGATGGCGCACCCACAGTACGCGCAATTCCCACCTTGTCTTTGGATTGCCTGGTAGCGGATAAGCTCTGAGCGACGAGTGCGCCCAGAAATGTTCAACTGTTCACGCATGCTCTCATAGGTGGCCATGTTCGCCTTTCGGCGCCGCTCAATGTCCCGTTCATATTCACGGCGTACCTTCTCACTACCGAGTGCATTACGAACGTGCTCGATGTAGATCGATTCAGGAGTGCCAAATCGTGACTCAATTCCCATGAGCCATCGGTTGATCTGCTTTGTCACTCGATCTACAGCGGGATTGCCAACGGGGAGACCGATTGGATCGGCCGGCGGCGTCCATGTGTCGTCGACTCTGAAGACATACTTTCGCGCCTCGTGGAGATCGATTCCCATCTCGAGCATTGCGTCGGTGAGGCGACTCATTGAATCTAGGGAGTATGCGGCGCGGCCCGAGGGAAGGTTGATCTTTTCAAATTTTTCCTGATCCGTTTCGGTTGCTTGTTCGAGTACCTCGGCAATCTCATCATCGATTTCCGTGTCGATCTGAGAGCCGCCGCTGTTGGAAAGGGCATCAATCATCAGACCACGGCGAACGAGGTCCGCGCTATCCCACCATTCAACCAACCAAGGAATCTTGGACTCGCGAATTGCTCGGTCGGTCACGTCGATAGGGGGCCGGCTCAGCGAGGGAGCGCCATCAACGCCCTCCTTTGCGGTACCTCTAAGTTCTCGTCGGCTGACCCCGAGCGTCTCCGCGACATCTGCCCACGACAGGTCGTCGGATCGATTTGAGTCCGTGAGTAAGTCTACGAGCAGGGACAGTTCGTCGGGGTCGAGCTGGCGTGAAACACCTCCTTGGACAATGCGAAGATTCGTCAGGACACCTGCGATCCTGAAAAGCTGAAAAACGGGGTGTGCTTTTTCTGCACGAGGTAATGCCCCCTGGCCAGGTAACGCATCTTTCCCGCGGAGTGCGCTCGCACTTCCACGTGGGGACTTTGCATAGAAAACCTTACGGAGCAAAATATTGAGGTCGTCGTCAGAAAGCTTCTGAGTCTGCGCGATCAGCCGAATCTCCTGGGCATTATCAGTTTGATGGAGCTTGCCGCTGAGGATCCCTTCGGCGCCACGAATCCGGCCCTCTGGGAAATCTGTCAAGTATTGCGAGATGACTTCACCGGGAGTGAGGTCCGGCGGAAGCGTCTGTCCAAGAGCCGCGCCGACGCGGGAGTTGAGGGCAACGAGGAACTCGGATGGTTCTGCTGTCACAAACAGGGTTTCAATCTTTGCGTAGGGGCTTCGCCACCCGCGATGGCGTGCGATATGACGAATTGCAATAGAAATCGATTTGAGACGCTCTTCCGGATCCTCGATAAAGTGGTCTGTTAAGGCTGCCCTGATGTGCCACGGAGCGTGCGGGTCTGTGAGGGTTTCTAAGTCGACCAGTGGATATCCCAGTTGCATTAGTGTTTCATCAAGATTCTTGAGGCGTTTCTTCCGAGCCCGAACCAAGCGGCGAGCGCGTCGGGCAAAACCTGAACGAGCCTTGCGAGTTTGCGCAAATTTCGCGCCATCCGGATCGATCCCCGAGTCATGCATGAATACGACGGAGTTGAGAATAGATACCGGCATCCCCGAATCATCGACCTCAACGGCAGCGTAGCCGGTTGAGTGGCTACCGACATCAATCCCGATTCGGTACCGTAGGTGATTGCCTGCTTCGTTTTCGATAATACCCATAAGAGAATTGTGCCATGCGTCACCTGCATCTGAGGCCCGTGAAACACAATGTATGGATTTCGTTCAGTACCGATTTCCCGCTATGAGACAGGAGCGGTAGCCATTCCAGTTGATACCAGTCCCTCATTGGTTGATTTTTAAGCGTAGCTCTTTTCGGCAAAGATCAGAGATCTGCTCGTCGGTGAAGAGATCTGCAAATACTCGCGCACCTCGATTTTCGATCGGACCTCTGAAGATAGCTTCACCTGGTGATCGGAGGGCATCTTCTGATGGCTTCCAAGCAGTGGAAACCTGGGGTTAATCTCCGGAATCAGTTCACCTTAACCGGCAAATGTGGGGCGAGGCAGTGCGCAGCCTGGTCTGTCACAGGTCACAAGTAAGGGAGGGGTCGTGCTTACGGATGGCCATGCTTAGATTCTGGCGTGGTCACTTGTATGAGGTCCTTGCGCTGGGGAGATCCGAGTTTCCTAATGGCTTTCGTCACCGATTGTGCGCGATTGTCACGCGTCAGGTTTAGTGGCAGGGGCGGCTGAGCCCTTCAAGGACCTCGAGGTGATCGACGTGGAGGTGGGCATGTTGACCGCGAGGATGCTCGAGCACATCCTCTATGGGAGTCGTCCAAGCCGAGGCGGCGGACACATGTACGGTCACGGATGGAAGGCCAAGGGGATGAGGTGGCGTAGCGAGTTTTCACAGTCATGGACGCAACGTGACATCACCAATGCCATACGGGAAGTCCTCGAAAATCATTGGGACGGGGAGTCCGTTGGCTCCTTCCCGGCTACTATTAAGGGCGAAATAGTTACAGTGGCTATTCGTCGAAATAAAGCCGGTGCCGTGGAGATTAAAACAGCGCATTCAGGAGTGCTGTAGGAGATGATCATGCTGTTCGAAGATAGTGAACTCACTGATGAAGAATATCGGCGGCTGTACGACGATCTGCGTGTGTACGCTATCCAGGTTCCTGACCCAGATAACAACGTAGCGATGAGCGACCGGGGATACAACAACGATCAAGAAGAGGCAATGGGTGGACTGATGATCCCGCTCATCAATGGTGACGTGATTCTGTCTGATGATCTCATGGCCCGGCTGCGCGCTGAAATGCCAGAAGACCCATACTGGGCTCCAGAATTCCGTGACCTTGAAAAGGCTCAGAAGAAGCTGCGTCAGAAAGCCGCGATCAAGGAACTCAAGAAGTTCGACTGCCCCGATCCGTGACGGGGTTCTGCAAGCACCGGGTGATGTGGCCGGGCTCAATGACCCCCGATCACATGAAAAAGCATTATCAGGAAACCCGGGTGCCTATTGACGTTCCCGCGTAGGTGACTATCGGGTGATCAGTGAAATCATCAATGACCAGTTAAGCATTGTTGCGATAAAGGTGAGACATTGAGGCCACGTCTACCGTGTTGATGGTCGCTGACACTCTTTGGAGCAGCAACGAAGGTTCTGATCGAAGTCAGGTTAAAGAGGTAGACAAATATCAGGACATACACCGACATTAACGGAACTGTTTTCAGTGATAAAGCTGGGACTGCCACTTGAGCCTCAGTTGATGTTTGATACCCGGCCGACAACTACTTCAGTGATAACGTCGTTGCCTTGAGTATTCTCGATACGTCGTAGCGTGTGACAAGTCCTTGGAGTTCACCCGTTTCTTTGCCGTCTGTCGTAATCAAGGCGGCAACTGGCCCATCACCGGAACTCAGGGCGTTGCATACCGTGTAGACCGGAGCAGTTGGTTTGAAGAACTTTTCTCGCTCGGTGGCCTCAGCGTGGTCAAGGATAGTCGCGACGGTGACACCATCGGCAAGGAGTGTGCCATCCGAGTCAATGATTGTGCTGAGCCACCGGGCCATAGCGTTCGTGGTGAACAGACCGATGTATTTCCTGCCGTCATAGACAGGCATCTGGGAGATGTCGTGCTTGATGACGCTATTCGCCGCTTCAGATAGGGTGGCGGTCGGGGTTAAGACATCGACGTTTCTGATCATGTAGTCGGAGATGTGGGGTGCCCGCTCAATCCAGCGTGCGAGTTTCTCCATGAATTCGACGGTGTCTTCGCGTGGCACAGCGATAGGTTTACCTGCGTTGTAGTTTCCGTGTTGAATTGCGTTCCTGAGGTCAACGAGAGTATCCAATATATCCCGGTAGTTTCGCACGACGGAATGTTTCTTTTCATCCGCATGTATTATGGCGGTTTTGAGTCCGCTGAACTTCCTGCCGTATTGATTCTCAAGTGCTTTTTTCGCTTCTTCGACGGCGTTGAGAAATCGACCTGTTAAGTCGTTGGGATCGCTTGTTGAGTCCATGTCGGTGCCTTTCGCATCAGAAGGTAATAAGTCGATTATCCCAGGTCGGATTGTTGAAACATAAATTCACGGTGTTTGTTCGCGGGTGTCGAGGGGCCCATTCCTGACAGTACCCTGACATGACGATCCCCCTGCCCCTACACCTCCTCCGGAACCATTGAAATCGCACCGCAGGGGCACTCCTGTGCGCACACCGCGCAGCCCTTGCAGTAGTCGTACTTGAATTCATATTCGCCGGGCTTGATTTTCGTGATCGCGTTGTCGGGGCAGACACCGAAACAGTTGTCACAGCCAAAGCAGTTGCCACATGACATGCAGCGGCGTGCCTCAAACACAGCCGAGGACTCATCAAGGCCCTGGACGACCTCGTCAAAAGTGGAAGCTCGGCGAGCACCCTCAAGTTTTTCGCGCACCTGATGGGGAGCGTCCGCGTAGTACCAGGGGGTCATTCGGGAGAACTCGGCGGTTGGGTGCTTAGGCGCGGGCGTGTAGGTTGTGCCACGCAGATACGCGTCAATGTAACGCGACGCTTTCTTACCGTGACCGATCGCCACGGTCACGGTACGCTCGGACGGCACCATGTCGCCGCCGGCGAACACCCCCTCGATTCCCGTCATCATCTGGTTGGATACCTGGACGACGCCGTCCTCGATGGTGATGCCGGAAGCGTTCTCAATGAGCGACAGGTCAGCTTCCTGCCCGAGAGCCATCACCAGGGAATCGGCGCCAAGCTCCTCAAACTCGCCGGTTGGCTGGGGGAATCCGTTTTCGTCAAGCTCCATTTTCTCAATCGTCAGCGTGCCCTCATCAACGTGCTTGACGGTTGAGAGCCAACGCATCATGATGCCCTCTTCCTCGGCCTCGATCACCTCGGTGTCGTGAGCGGGCATGCGATCGCGGGTGCGACGGTACACAATGATTGCCTCGGACGCCCCCAGGCGCTTGGCGGTGCGCGCCATGTCGATTGCCGTATTACCGCCGCCGTAAACAACGACGCGGCGTCCAAGCATCGGCTTCTCACCGGTCTCGACGTCCTGGAGAACGGAGACGGCATCCATGATCTTCGCGGACGACCCCGCGGGAATGTACGCGCGCTTACCGATGTGTGCGCCCACAGCAAGGAAGACGGCATCCCACTGGCCGACCTCGTCCTCGATATTGTCAACTTTGGCGTTGAACTCGAAAGTCACACCCATGTCTTCGATTCGCTGAATCTCCGCGTCAAGCACTGCGCGCGGCAGACGGTAGGCGGGAATACCGAAACGCATCATGCCGCCGGCCATCGGACCGGCCTCTTTGATGTGAACGGAGTGACCCGCGAGCGCCAGGTGATACGCAGCCGACAGACCCGAGGGCCCGGCGCCGACAACGAGGACGCGTTTGCCGGTCGGTGGGTTGAGGACGGGAACGGTCCACCCTTCCTCAATGGCTTTGTCACCGAGGAAACGTTCAATCGCGTTGATTCCGACGGCCTCGTCAACTTGTGCGCGGTTGCATACCGTCTGACACGGGTGGTAGCAGACGCGCCCCATTGTCGCAGGCAGCGGGTTGTCACGCATGATCTGACGCCACGCACCCTCGTAGTCGCCTTCTTCGGCGTGGTAGAGCCATTGTTGAATGTTTTCCCCCGAGGGACAGCCCTTGTTGCACGGGGGGAGTAAGTCGACGTACATGGGGCGTTCCGTGCGCCATGACCCGGTTTCGTTCGCCAGCGAACTGCCGACGTTCAGCGTGATCGCAAAAGGTTGAGTTTCAATCGTCATGTCACTGGTCTTCTCTGTCCGAAGGGTTTTCGGTGGCTGCATTGCGAGTGCGCGCCTGCGCTTGTGCCTGTTTCGTTTCCGAGGCCGCGTGGAGGATCGCCTCGTAGCGTCCCTCGGGATCCTCGGGTGCGGCGAGGACACGGGCGAGGACGTCGTCGTCAAGCTGATCTTCGTCGATGAGTCCGTACCTGCGGATGTTTCGGTCGGCGATGGCCTGTAGGCGCGCAATGACCTCGGGTTCGCCGCCGCCCTTGAAGAGGTGTGCGAAGCGCCGCTGTGGCTTGAGGTATTCCTCGACGGGAGCTGGCCGGCGGATCTTCATGACGGAGGTGATTTCGCCGCCCTCGGCCTCGAAAATTGGGAAAAGTCCGGTTTGTGTGGCGAGGCGTGCGAGTGTGACGGTGAGGTTCGATGCGGATCCCCATCCCAGTGGACAGGGAACGAGGACGTGGATGTAGCGAGCACCGTGCATGCTCATTGCTTTCGTCACCTTAAATTCCAGGTCACGCAGGTCTGCAACGCTTGCGGTGGCGACGTAGGGGATTTCGTGGGCCATCGCGATGCGGGCCATGTCTTTGCCCTGACCGAAGCGATTGCCGGGCTTGGGGCCAACGGGCTGTGTCGTTGCCGTGCGAGCGGTGGGTGGGGTTGCGCCTGAACGCTGGACTCCCGTGTTCATGTACGCCTGGTTGTCGTAGCAAATGTAGAGGACGTCGTCGTTGCGTTCGAACATTCCTGACAGTGTGCCCATGCCGATGTCGACGGTGCCGCCGTCGCCACCTTGAGCGATGACGCGCGTTGACTTGCCTTTTGCGCGTAGGCCCGCTGCTGCTCCCGCCGCAACGGCCGGGGCGTTTCCGAAAAGGGAGTGGAGCCACGGAACGGTCCATGCGGATTCGGGGTACGGGGTGGAGAAAACTTCAAGGCAGCCGGTTGCATTTACGGCCACGAGGTCGCCGTCGGACGCTGCGGCGGCTGAGTCGAGGGCGTAGCGTGCCCCCAGGGCTTCGCCGCAGCCTTGACAGGCGCGGTGTCCACTGGTGAGGGTGTTCCACCGGTTCGGGTCGGATTGAACGGATCTGAGGCCCTCTTCAGCCAGACGGTTACCTACCGCGTAGGAGCCGACCTGATAGAACTTCACGTGCTCGCGCGCCGGAATTTCGGTTTGCCGAACGCCGGGGATTCCCAATGGTGTGCTCATGAGTCGCTCACTTCTCTTCGGATTTGGCGTCGGTGGACACCGGCACGTTGGCGGTTCCGACTAGCCCGCCGGCTTCGCTTCCGTTCGCTAAGGGACTTGCCGCGCGGGCACGAGCTGCGCCGCGGGCCGGGTCAGTGCCTTCGTTCTCTTCAAGGACCGCGTCCGTCCGAGCTTGCGAGGCGCGGACAAGGTTCTCAGCTAATGGTCCTGACCTGCGCGAATGTGCTTCGCGGGCCAACTCTTCCTCGACAAGATCACGGTCGAGGTCGAGGAACGTTTGCTCGGCGAGCGACCCCGCCGCCAGGTCATCGAGCATCCCGTGCAGTGACGCCTTCGTGATGGGGCGGCCACCCAGCCCTGCGATCACCTCAAAGTTCTCCAGGTCGAGGCCGCGAACGGCGCTACGGCAATGCGACGACACGATGCCGCCGATACCCACCGAGAACGCCTTTTCAACATTGACGAACCGCTGGCAACCCGATAGGGCTTCACGGACTGCGTCCGTGGGGAAAGGACGGAAGCTCGTGATCCCGAGAACACCGATTTTCTCACCGCGCTCGCGGCGTTCGTCAACAACGTCCTTGATGGTTCCAAGTACGGAACCCATCGACACGATGACGGTTTCTGCATCATCCAACAGGTAGGGGCGAACCAAACCACCCGAATCACGTCCGAAGACCTCGGCGAATTCTTTCTGAACCTGCGGAATCAACTCAAGTGCCTGCATTTGGCGGTGATGAGCCAGATAACGGACCTCGGTGTAGGCCTCAGGCCCAACCATTGCGCCGATAGATACGGGGTTCTCGGGGTCGAGGACCTGGCGTGGCTCGTAGTCGGGGAGGAACTTCGCGACCTGTTCGGCCTCGGGAACGTCCACCAGCTCCATTGCGTGCGTGAGAATGAACCCGTCCATACACACCATGACGGGCAAGGACAGCTCCTCGGCGATGCGGAACGCCTGAACATGCAGGTCAGCGGCTTCCTGGTTGGTTTCGGCATACAGCTGAAGCCACCCGGAGTCGCGCTGACTCATCGCGTCCGTGTGATCGTTCCAAATGTTAATCGGAGCGCCGATTGCCCGGTTCGCCACCGTCATGACGATGGGCATTCCCAGACCGGAAGCGTTGTACACGGCCTCGACCATGAAGAGCAAACCTTGGGATGCGGTTGCCGTGTAGGTGCGCGCCCCAACAGCGGACGCACCGATGCACGCCGACATCGCGCCGAACTCAGATTCGACGTTGAGGTATTCCGCCCCCGGCAGGTCACCCTTCTTCACCAGCGCTGATAGCGCTTCGACGATGTGGGTTTGCGGGCTGATCGGGTAGGCGGCAATGACGTCTGGACGACAGGCAGCAACGGCCTTCGCGATGGCCTGCGAACCTTCAATTTGTTCACGCATCGGTTCTCTCCTGTTCGTGGCCAGCGGGTGTGTCGTGGTCGCCGGGCTGCGACTTGGGCTGGTCGGCATCACCAGACGGCGTCTCCTGCGTGGAACCCAGAGCCTGAGCTATCAGATCAAAGGTGTGCGTTGCGGCGGCAATGTTTGCCTCACCGACCCGCCCGGGAAAACGACTGCGGATTGCACCGACAACGGACTCGAGGCGGATCAACCCGGTGAGAGCCGCAAATCCGCCGAGCATGACGGCGTTCGGCACGGGCCTGCCAACGAACTCTTTGGCAATATCGAACGCGGGGATCGTTTGCGCATGCCCAGCGGGAAGTGCGTTGACCATGTCACCCAGTCCGAGTTCGGTGAAACTCTTCGTTGAGTTCACCAGCACGTATCCATTGGGTTTGATGCCGGCGAATACGTCCATGACGGGCAGCAGCGTCGGATCTTGAACAATGATGACGTCGGGTTCGAGGACGGGTTCGCGTGTCCGAATCTCTGACTGCGTGATGCGGCAGAACGAGACGACGGGTGCGCCCATGCGTTCCGAACCGAACGAAGGAAAGGCCTGAGCGTGGTGTCCGTCCGTGTAGGCAGCCATCGCCAGCAGATCGGACGCCGTGACGACTCCTTGTCCTCCTCGGCCGTGGATTCTCACTTCAACCATGTCTTCGACGGTAAGACGATTCGTGGGACCTCGTGTGCGGCTGTGGTAAATCCTGTGAAACCGTGGGGAGAGTGCGGGTCACGATGTGGAAACTTTGCCGGGGTTTCGCTGAAATTCGCCACGCAATGCTTCCGTAATACGGTGTTTCAGCTTCTCCTGAGTCCTCCAGAATCGACCTGCGGCTGCACACATTTCACGTTGCTGGGAGCTGCGCGGGCGTGGTTTCTTTCGCGTGAGTGACCCCGTTGTCAATCATTGACGAGGACGAGTCCGGCCTGGGAACCCGTTTGCGACCCACGTCAGTGCGGTGACGGATGGACGAGGACGAGCCCGGCCTGTTGACCCGACTACATTTAAGCGGGTCGGGCATGGATCGTGCCCGCGTTCGTCGCCGGAACCGGCGATCGGCCTGTTGCCCGAAAGGAATTGCCATGACACTGCCGTCCGAAAAACTTGCTGAGCTGGGAGTGGAGCTTCCCGAGGTCGTTGCGCCCGTGGCTGCGTATGTTCCCGCGGTTCTTGACCGCGGTGTTGTACGGACTTCTGGGCAGATCCCCGTTGTCGGCGGTGAAGTCGTCTGTATCGGTGCTGTGGGCGAGGACGGAGCCGACCCCGATGACGCCAAAGATGCCGCGCGGATCTGCGCTCTCAATGCTCTTGCGGCTGCGGCTGATGTGGCAGGTGGGATTGACCGCTTGGCCGGCGTTGTCAAGGTTGTGGGATTCGTTGCTTCGCGTCCCAACTTCTATGGACAGGCCGGCGTCATCAACGGAGCATCGGAGCTATTCGGGGAGATTTTTGGCACCTCGCATGCGCGTTCAGCGGTGGGTGTTGCCGCCCTCCCCCTCAATTGTTCCGTCGAGGTCGAGGTCGAGTTCGCCCTCCGCGAGAACTGAAAGACTGCGCCGGGCACGTGAAAGACTGCGTCGACACGACCCTCGTTGGTGTACCGGGTAGCCTGTGCGCTCTGGCCGCGAACCGCGTTCCGCCGTACACTGGTCGGGTACCCCCACCGGGTATCTTCTGACGATATTTTCAGTTGCTCATCCGACCGCAATCGAAGGACACGATCATGGTTGACACTCTTCCCGAAGCTGCTCCCAACGGCGATCACCAGACGTTTAAGCTCGTCGACGCTCATGCGACGACCTCGGCATCGGGTGGCGGATGTGGCTGTGGCGGACACGGGCACGGTGAGGCCGAGGGTCACGGAAACGGTGGCGGTTGCGGCTGCGGTGGACACGGGAAGGGTCATGGACACGGCGGTGGCTGCGGTTGCGGCGGTCACGGTAAGGGCCACGGCCACGGACACGGACATGCCGATGCCCATCCCAGCGAAACCGAGGTCGAGGAACTGGTGGTCCACTCCCTCCCGCGGATCATCCGACGCGCCCTGCTCTTTGCCGCGGTTGATCAGCTGCCCGTGGGCGAAAACCTCGTGATCCGTACCCCGCATCAGCCCGATCCGCTATTTGAGCATCTCCAGCAGTCCGAATCGCACTACCGTGTTGAGACTCTGGAAGCCGGCCCCGAGGCGTGGCGTTACCGCATCACTCGCGTATCCTGATCCAGCTCGCCAGCAAGATTGCTAGGAGGCATGTGTTGATCGGGGAAACTTCCCGAAGCACTCGCCCAAGCCGAACTCACCGTTTACCGTTGATATATGGAAACCTACGAAGCTGAAGATGCCCAGGTAGAAACCGATGTCGACCGCGTTGAAGCTGACGTTGTCGTCGCCGCCACACAGGAAGCAGTGTGGGCGGTGGTCTCTGAACCCGGGTGGTGGATGAATGACGGGCCGCTTGACGATCACGAGGTTGAGCGTGACGAAGACGGGGTTTACCACGTCGAGGATCCCGACGCCGGTGAGTGGCTGGTTGAACGTGAGGACGAGGACCCGATGGACATGATTTCATTCCGCTGGGATCCGCGAGCCTCCGATGAACTGGATTCGGATCAGTGCACGCGCATTGAGATTTCCCTGTCCGAAGAAGACGGCGGAACCGCAGTTCACATCGAAGAGTCCGGCATTTCGACCTTGGATTCAGACGAGGCTGTGGTCCGTCAGATCTGGGAAAACGAACAGGGGATGTGGGAGGACGCCCTCGCACAGATCGCCGCTCACTTCGCCTAGAAGGTTCATCCCGAAACAGCTTCACCTCGGCGTTCACCGCTGCCAGGAGATGCTGTCTAGGAGATGATCCGCGTTTCCTCGACTTTGTCAACGTACCAGCGGTTAAAGCGCATCAGTGGGCGCCGCAGGACCAAGCCGAGCAGGAGCAGCGGTGGAATGAAGGCGAGCAGTCCGCCGATCGACCACCAGAAGTCAGCGTGGTAGATCCCCGCGATGGCCGCGCGGATCGCATCGATGGAGTGAGTCATCGGTAAGAAGGGACTGATTGCCTGGATGGGTTTGGGGAGCATGACCAGCGGATAGCTGCCGCCCGAACCGGTGATCTGAATGACGAGCATGATGACCCCGATGGCTTTGCCGATATTCCCAAAGCTCACGGTCACGGTGTACAGGAAGAAGGAATACACCAGAGCACTCACCCAGCCTGAGAGCATGAAGAGCCACGGGTGAACGGCATCGACTTCGAGGAAGAGAAGGCTGCCTCCCAGTGAGAACGTTGCCTGGAGCAGGGAAATGAGCCCGAAGATTCCGTAGTGACCGAGGAAGAGAATGTGGGCGGGCGGATCACCAAGTTCAGCGCGACGTGTCCGTGACACACTGGTTTTCAGCGTTGCGACGAGAAGGAGAGCACCGACCCACAGTGGGACGAAAGTGTAGAAGGGTGCCATCTGTGATCCAAAGTGGTCGACCGCAAAAACTCGATGCGCGGTGACGGTTACGGGAGCCGCGAGGGTTGCAGCAAAAACAGCGGAGTCACGTCCGAGGATGTCGCGGAGCATGTCAACGTCTCCGGAAGAAAGCGCCTCAGATAGGCGCGAATGGAAGGTATTGAGGTTGTCGCCTGTGTCGCGCAGGTTCTTCGCGGCCTCGTGCAAGGCGGATTCGATGTCATCGAGCTGTTTGGCCCCCGAAGTCCCGTTGCTCGTCACCGTTGAGAAAGCGGAGCGCAGGTCGCCAGCTGCCTCAGACAGGGTGGAGGCAGCTGACCCGGTGTTTGAGCGAACGGAGTCCAGCGCGGGAGAGACAGTCGATGAAAAATCGGAACGGATTGCCTCAATCGCGTTCTTTGCCTGCGTTGCGAGGTCAGCAATGTCCTTGCGGTCTGAGTCGGATACCTCGACTTTTGCGTCGATACTGTCTGCCTGGTCGCTCAGCTTGGACTTCAGGGCGTCGAGGCTGGAATGGGCGGCATTGGTGGAATTGATGAGGTGATTGAGTGATCGAACAGCGTTGGCAATCGCGGGGTGCGCACCCGTTGGGTCGGATGCCGAGAGGGAATCCCGCACCGATGTGAGATGGTCGGTGAGTTGGTCGATGTGTGTGGCTTGGGTGTTGATTGTGACGCTGAGGTCACGAAGGGTCCGGGCAGTGTCGGTGGCGGTCGCTGAGGCACCTCCAACGAGGTCGTCAACTTTCGTCGCAACGGAGGAATATCCGTTTGCCGCCTGATCGAGGGCGGTTGATAGTGCCGTCGATGACAGGGAAATTGCCGAGGACACGTCGGATACTCCGGCGGCTGCATTGGCGAGAGTGTCGCGCGCATCCGAGGCCGTGCTCCGCGTTGACGCCAGCAGTTTGGCGGAGGAATCCATGAGCGTTCCCGATGAGTCGAGGATGACGGCGTATGAGTCAAGAAGCGTTGCAGAATTCCCCAATGAGTATGCGAAATCGGTGAGTTTCGCATCAAATGCTAATAGGCGCTGCTGGGTTTCGGGGGTGTCGATCGAGGCGGCCAGCTGGGATCCGATGTCAAGCGCCGTCTCCGCCAGAGTCTGCGAGAACACCTGGTTGATCTCGGCCGATACCGTGTCCGCGCCCTGTCCGGTGATCTTCGGCGTCAGCGCATTTTTCTTTTCGTTGTTGTAGTACGTCAGCGTTGCCTGCGTGGACCGGGTGAAGAATGTGAGCATATCTTCAGAGAATTGCTCGGGGATAACAACCGCGGCGTAGTATTTCCCGGATTTTGTTCCTTCGATGGCTTCCTCGGTCGTGGTGAACGCCCAGTCGAGCTGGCTATTTGCTCGCAGGGTGTTGATGACTTGGTCACCGATGTTGACGGTGATGGGAACCAGGTCTGATCGGTAGCCCACGTCGTCGTTAGCGACCGCGAACTTCAGGTTCCCCGTCCGAGCGAAGGGATCCCAGTTCGCGATGACGTTGAACCATGTGAAGATTCCGGGGATGACGACGAGTCCGATGACGATGATGACGGATACCGTGTTCATTGTCATCCGTCGGATATCGGAAACACACAGTGCCCACAGTGTTTTCATCGGGTGACCTCCGCCGTTTCATCGTCGTCGGTTGCGTGCGCGGCATCGCTGGTGTCTTTGGCGTCGTCGTCCTCGTCACTGTTGTCGGCGGGCGGGACGGGTGCGTCCGTCGCGGAGATTCTCAGGGGACGAGGACGAGGGCGCGTCCTACGTGCTCGGCGGAGTCGCCGTCCACGCAGGACACTGTGGATTTCTTCCTCAGTGAGGTTCCCCAATTCGCATTGGCGTTCAAGGGAGTCCTTGACGTATTCAACAACGATGAGGAAACCAATGATCAGCAGGAGCCACATGAGCCATGTGGCGAGAGTGGCAACCTGGGCGTCGGGTGTCAGGGAGAACGCGAGGACGAGAAGAGTGGGAACAGCGAGACCGGCGATGAGGGCACCGCGGATGAGTTTCGGATACCAGTGGGTGAAACGTTGGGCGCGTTCGGTGATGTGCTCCCGGTAGGCATCTTGGTCGGTGAATGCGGAAAGGATCTGGGGGATCGAGAATCGACGATCCGGAAGGTGGATGTCTTCACCGAGGACCATGCCGGATTCGGCGATTTGTCGGGAGAACATGCGGTTGAGATTCGTCAAGGACGGGCGGATCACCAGTCCGATGATGAATGACGCCAGCGCGAAGATCATCATGCCAAGGGTCATGTGTAGCCACTCGTTACCGTAGAAACCGGCGATGGTTTCACGCATTGCGCGGATCGAATACGTGAATGGAACGATCGGTTCGATCAGTGAGAAGAACGGCGGGAGCATTTCCGTTGGGTAGATCCCGGATGCCCCCGGAACCTGAACCATGATGAGAGCGAGGCACAGTCCTTTGCCGACGTGCTGGAACGTTGTTGACAGGGCAAAAATCACCGACAGGTCAACGAATGACGTGACGACACATGTGGCGAGGAATCCGAGGAAGGACACCATTTGCACGCCAATGATGAGGTTGCCGACGGCCACAACAATTGCCTGGATCGTTGCGAAGATCGCGAGCAAGGTGAAACGAGCCAGGTACTTCTGACTTGTGGTGACCTCTAGGCTCTCGAGGCCGTCGTCGTCGACCTCGACCCTGAGCATGACGACCAGCATGAATGCGCCAACCCACAAAGAGATCGTGGTGAACAGGGGAGCCATTCCTGAACCGTAGGAGTCAACGGGGAAGATGTTTTCTGTTTCTAAGACGGTTGGTGATGCCATGAATCGGGCAATGGATTCGGTGTTGAGGGAATCTTTCCCACCTGTGAGCTCCGCTAAGACGCTGGATGTATGCAATGCGGAAATATCCGTCGACATGTGCGACAGCTGTGATTGAAGAGATTGAAGACCGTTGTCCGTAGCTGTCACCGAGCGATGCGCTGCGGAGGTCACGGAGTCGATCTGGTCGAGGACGAGGCGTGCCTGCGCGATGAGGGACTGTTGGCCCGAGGTGATCCCCGCAAGTGTGCCTGCACTGGTTGACAGAGATGTCAGACCGGACGTCATCTGGGGGATCGCCTGGGAGTTGACCGACGAGCGGGCCGTGGAGAGCCACTGGAACGCGGAAGTATTTGCCGTCAGAAGTGATTCTGATGTTTCCGAGGCCGCGTCAATTGTTGACTGGAGATCTGAGTGGATGTCTGACAGTGATCCCAGGGTTGTTCCCAGTGCAGCCGTTGTTTCTTCAAGCTCGGTGACTGCCGAGTTCAACGACGACAGGTCATGACCGGGGAGAGTGTTCGCCGAGTCAGTGAGGTCTTTGAGGTCGTCAAGGACCTGCGTGAGATCGGAGTTAATGGAGGTCAGGGATGACACGGCAGCGGATGTGTAACCGTTGGCCGAACTCAGCGCCGATGTGATGCCGTCAACGGATGAGTGTGCCCGCATGTTCATTCGTGTGAGCGTCTGGGAGCTGGTGTCCAGCTGCGTTGATGCCTTCGCTGAGAAGTCCGAGAGGGCACGTGAAGCATCGTCCATCAGATCACCGGTTGTTGCCAGTGCAGTGGATGCGTCGTTAGCTGCGACCTCGATGCTGTTGAGAGCTGCACGCGTGTCATCGGCGGCCTGGGAAATGTTGTCGAGCGTGTCGATCAGCGTGTCCCCGCTATTCCGGATCTTCGTGACTGCGTCGAGGGATTGCGTGAGTTGATCCAGTGCCTTCGTGGTGAATTGATCCGCAAAGTCGTCGATCGTGTGGGCACCGGAGTTCGTGGCCTGTGCGATGACCGATGCGGCGGTGGAGACGAATGTGTCGTTGATCTGCCGGTCAAGTGTGGTCATTCCGGCGTTGGTGATCTTCGGAGTCAGGGCGTTGGCTTTTTCGTTGACGTAGAAGTCCAGTGTGGGTCGTGGCTGGTCGCCGTCAATAACACCGATGAGTCGTGCCGAAAAGTTCGTGGGGATGATGATCGCGGCGTAGCTTCGACCGGAGTACACATTGTCCATCGCGTCGCTGCGCTTCGTGAACTGCCAGTTGAGCTGGTGGTTTGCCCGTAGCTGGGCAACAATTTTCTCACCGGCGTCAAGGTCGCCGACAGTGTCGGAGGATGCCCCACGATCCTCGTTGACAACGTCAACGGTGATGCTTGCCGTATTGCCGTAGGGGTCCCACAGGCCGTAGATGTTGAACCATGCATACAGCGGGGGCAGAGCGATGATGCCGAAAATGATGACCCAGGCGGCAGGTACGCGCAGAATCCGGCGGATGTCGCGCGTGAGTATGTGTCGAACGCTGCTCATGGGCACCTCGAAGATGACGATGATGACCTTGCCAGGGTAGTCCTGGTGCAGTCCGAGGGCATCACGATGAGGAGAGTCTCTCAATTCTTTGTGCTCGGACAATGACGGGGGTAGCGTGAAATAGCCGTGGAATAACGGGAGAGACAATGACATCGGACAATAAAACACCGCCGAGTTGCGCAGATGCGAGGAAACTCACGGAGGGAACATCTGCTCAGGTGGGACACGCCCCCAACCTTCAGCGCAGCCTTGAGAACCGTCATATTCAGCTCATCGCCGTCGGCGGAGCAATCGGTACCGGCCTGTTCATGGGATCGGGGAAGACCATCGCTATTTCGGGTCCGTCGATTCTCCTGGTGTACATGATCATCGGTGCTGTCCTCTTCCTTTTCATGCGCGCAATGGGTGAGTTGCTCCTCTCCGACCGTCGCTACACAACGTTCGCCGATATTACGCGCGACCTCATTGGCCCGTGGGCGGGATTCGTCACCGGGTGGACATACTGGACATGCTGGGTGGTCACCGGCGTTGCCGACATGATCGCGATCACCGGATACATTCGCTACTGGTGGCCAGGCACTCCCGCGTGGATCCCCATCGTTGCGATGACCGTTCTCCTCTTCACACTCAACGCGATGACTGTGGCGGCATTCGGTGAGACAGAATTCTGGTTCGCTCTGATTAAGATCGTTGCGATCCTCGCCCTCGTTGTCGTGGGAATCGGCATGGTCGTCCTGGCGGTCCCCACCGCTGGCGGTGAAACTGCTGCCGTGTCTCACCTGTGGAATCGAGGAGGATTCTTCCCCACGGGGTTGAGCGGATTCCTCGGGGGTTTCCAGATCGCAATTTTCGCCTTTGTGGGTGTTGAACTTGTGGGCACGACCGTTGCGGAAACCTCGGACCCGGACAAGACCCTGCCTAAAGCCATCAACTCCATTCCGATCCGCATCATGATTTTCTATGTCGCAGCCCTGGCAGCGATCATGATGGTGACACCGTGGAATGAGGTTGACCCGAACACCTCGCCGTTCGTCACGATGTTTTCTTTCACCGGCCTGGGAGCCGCAGCAACCGTCGTGAATTTTGTTGTTCTCACCTCGGCTGCGTCCTCGGCGAACTCGGGAATCTACTCAACGTCTCGGATGCTTTTCAGTCTCGCGGGGCGAGGCGACGCTCCCGGAGTGTTCAACCGCCTGTCGCGTCACCATGTGCCGCGCAACGCCCTGTTCCTGTCGTGCGTGTTCCTCCTGTCGGGCATCATCATCATGGAATTTGGTGAGTCACTGTCGGACGCGTTTACTTTGGTGACGTCCATGTCGGCGACCCTGTTCATGGGTGTGTGGGTGATGATTACCGTTTCCTACCTGATCTATGTGAAAAAACGGCCACACCTGCACAAAGAGTCAACATTCCGCGCACCCGGAGGCGTGGTGAGCGCGTGGGTTGTCCTCGTGTTTATGGGACTGATGGTGGTTGTCCTGTCGCTTCGTTCGGATACGAGGACGGGGCTGCTGGCTTCCATTGGGTGGTGCGTGTTCATCACCGTCGCGTCTCTTATTCATCGTCATCGTTCATTGGCGAGGGCGAGGGCGAAGGCTTACTCCGTGTCCGCTTCACGAACGAGAGGCATAGGGGAAGCAGAGTCGTCCTCGTCAATGCAGCATGACAACGATGGGAAGAACGTCACCGACGGGGTAGACTGACTGCCGTGCCACGGGAACCCGAACGTTTTTTGGGTTGAGAGGGGAGCCGGATGCTCCCGACCGTCGAACCTGAACCGGTTAATGCCGGCGTAGGAAGGCTCTTCACTCGTGCACGCCGCGGAGTACGAGAGGAGAACCCCGGCATGGCCGACACAACACCGCACCCATCAGTCCCCCGAGTTCACGCACATGAGGCAAGCGCTGGGCGAAAGCCCGACAATCCTGGGCACGCAGGTGAGGGGCCGGAACATTCCACGCAACCGTCGCTTAAGTGGCGCGTTGTCGATATTGTCACCGCAGCCGTCCTGGGAGTGACCTGCGCTGTCATCATTTTCGTCTGGAACCAGATCTACGGACTCGGCGGAGGCGTCATCGGTGCGGCACTGCCTGGCCTTGAGGGAGTGTTCCTCGGTGGCTGGCTGCTCGGTGGAACCCTGGGGGCGCTGATCATCCGTAAACCCGGTGCCGCCCTCTTTGTCGAGGTCGTTGCCGCAGCTCTTGAGGCAGCGATCGGCTCGCAATTCGGGCCGACGGTTGTGCTGTCGGGCCTTGCTCAGGGATTCGGCGTGGAAATTGTCTTCGCGATTCTCCTGTATCGCCGCTACACCGCACTGACGGCCACACTGTCAGGGGCAGTGTCGGGCCTGTGTGCCTGGGGCCTGGAACTGTTTATGTACGCCTACATTGAAAAAGGTCCGGCTTTTATTTTCACCTACCTCGTGTGCTGCGTGATCTCGGGTGCCCTGCTTGCGGGTCTTGGAGGTTGGGCGGTGACTCGAGGCCTTGCACGCACCGGTGCGCTTGACCGCTTCGCCGCAGGACGCGAGGTTCGCACGCGTGTCTGAGGCTTCGCATGACACGACGCCCACGACTACCGGTGAACACACTGTGGAAACAGTGGGATCGCGCGATCCTCATGCCGTGGGCGCGTCACGTTCGGTCGGCGATACGTCGGGTGCTCGAGCCTCGTCCTCGTCCCCTTGCGAGGTGGAACTTCACGGCTGGGGATGGCGGCACGGTGGCCGAAAAGCATGGGCGATAGAGTCCGTTGACCTGCACATAAGGCCGGGTGAACGCGTCCTGATTCTCGGGCCTTCAGGGTCGGGAAAGTCGACGCTCATGGCCGGACTTGCGGGGCTTCTCGGTGGTGACGACCAGGGGGATAGCCGCGGGACTCTGAGAATTGACGGACACGTCCCCGAGAAACTCCGTGGACGCATCGGCCTTGTCATGCAGGACCCCGAGGCTCAGGTTGTTCTTGAGCGCGTCGGCGACGACGTGGCTTTCGGTATGGAAAACCTGGGGGTGGCGCGCGAGAACATCTGGCCGCGGGTTTCTCGGGCGCTCTCGGACGTCGATCTGCGTGTTTCACAGCGACGCGCAACGGCGAAACTCTCGGGAGGGCAAAAGCAACGGCTTGCTTTGGCGTCCGTTGTGGCGATGGAACCCGGACTGTTGCTCCTTGATGAACCAACTGCGAATCTCGATCCGCAGGGCACTGCGGACGTGCGGGCCACGGTGGAAGGGGTGCTCGACTCCACGGGCGCCACCCTCGTTGTCATCGAACATCGCGTAGACGTGTGGGCCAGCCTCGTTGATCGCGTTGTTGTCTTGCTTGACGGGCAGATCCGTGCAGATGGGCCGCTTGATCGGGTGCTCGCCGATCACGGGGAGGAATTGCGTTCTCGTGGAATCTGGCTTCCCGGAGACAACGTCGCCCTCGCCGCGCGCAGAACCGGTGGAGGCGAGGTCGATGGGGGTGGGCCTGCGGGTGACCCGATTCTTCGCCTCACGGATGTCACCGTTGGATACTCACCGGAACAACCGGTCCGATGCGGCATCACACTGGATATCCCGCGCGGCCGTGCGACGTGCATCACCGGGGTCAATGGAACAGGGAAAACAACGCTCGCCTTGACGATCGCCGGGTTGCTTGATCAGCTTTCCGGCAGTGTCACGATGGCTCCTGCGGCCGGAATTCCCGAGGGCGTGGGACCGGATCCGCATGAGTGGACCTCGCGTCAGCTGTTGGGGCGTATCTCGATGGTCTTCCAAGAGCCCGAATATCAGTTCCTCAGTCGCACTGTGCGTGAGGAACTTGAGGTCGGGCCGCGTCAGGCTGGAATCACCGGGGAACGGCTTGATGCTCTTGTTGATGAGTATCTTGATGCGTTGCGGCTCTCAGCGCTCGCCGGGGCTCATCCGATGACTTTGTCCGGAGGGGAAAAACGTCGACTGTCGGTGGCAACGGCCCTCATTAGTGCGCCTGAGCTGCTGATTCTTGACGAGCCAACTTTCGGTCAAGACCGGTTGACGTGGATCGAACTTGTGCGGCTGCTGCGTCGGGTGCGGTCAAATGGGACCACTCTGGTTGCGATTACCCATGACGCTGCGTTCATTGAGGCGATGGATGATCACGTTGTTGACCTTGCCGAGGTTGGTGACGCAGCTGCCAGCGTTGATGAACCTGCCGGCGCCGACGCCCTTACCGGCACCGATGCCCCGACCATCGCCAATGAACCCGCTGAGAAGCGACGTGACGCCCAGTCCACGTCCTCGCGGATAACACCCGTTGACCGCGTCAACCCGGTCACCCAGTTCTTCGCCCTTTTCGTCATCGCGCTCCCCCTGCTGGCCGCGGTTGATCCAACGACGGCGCTCGTTGCCGTGGGCGTGGAAATCCTCCTCGTACCACTGGTGAGGATCCCACTGAAAACACTGCTGATCCGGATGATTCCGCTCATCATGGCGGCACCGTTGGTCGCACTGTCGATGCTGCTGTACGGAAAGGCCGGTGGCGAGATCTACTGGAGTCTAGGGCCGGCCGTGATTTCCCAACGATCCATCAGTTTGGCTATTGCCATGTTTCTGCGGATCTTCGCAATGGGGATTCCTGCGCTCACCCTGATGCCACGGATTGACCCAACGAACATGGCCGATGGCCTTGGACAGGTCCTTCGACTCCCCGCCCGTCCTGTCATTGCCACGCTTGCGGCTGCGCGAATGACGGGACTGATGTTCACCGACTGGAAGGCACTTGAACAGGCCCGACGGATCCGCGGCGTGGGCGACTCACGAAAGGTCCGGGGTTTTCTCTCCGGCGCATTCTCGCTGCTGGTGTTTGCGCTGCGTCGCTCGGCGAAACTGTCAATGACAATGGAAGCACGAGGGTTTGGCGCATCTGGTCGTCGAACCTGGGCGCGAGAATCACGTGTCGGATGGCCGGACGCGATTTTCCTTCTCATCGCGATTCTCATCCCGGCTTTCGCTGTGGTGATGTCGATGATGCTGGGGCATTTCGAGCCACTCATCGGGTAAAGAAGTGCTCCCCACGAGGTGAACTGAGTGAATCAGTGGCCTACTCGTGGGGAGCATTCGTACATGTGTTCAACGTTTCTCGCTCAGCATCAGTGAGTCAATGACAAACCGTGTGCGTGGCGTATCCGCGTTGTTGAGCGCGGGGTCAGCGTGCGCGTCGAGCCAGTCGATCGACGTCAAGCAGCGTGACCGCGCGGCCTTCGAGACGGATCCATCCGCGGGACACGAAATCCGCGAGGGACTTGTTGACGGTTTCACGCGATGCGCCAACGAGCTGCGCAAGTTCCTCCTGCGTCAGGTCGTGAGGGACGTGCACCCCCTTGTCGGTTGCGTTGCCGAAACGATCAGCGAGGTCGAGAAGCGCCTTGGCAACGCGACCGGGAACGTCGGAGAAAACGAGGTCCGAAAGGGATTCGTTGGTGCGACGCAGTCGCTGTGCGAGTGCCTTCAGCATGTGCTTGGCAAGCGTCGGGTTGGAATCGAGGATCTCCATGAGATCCTCGTGTTCGAGGAAGAGCAGCGAGGCCGGGGAAACGGCGGTAGCTGTTGTTGAACGGGGACCCGGATCAAAGAGGGTGAGTTCACCGATGATTTCGCCGGGGCCGAGGACGGCGAGCAGTGATTCGCGTCCGTCGTTTGATGTGTGTCCGAGCTTGATCTTGCCTTCGGTGACGATGTACAGGCGGTCACCGAGATCGCCCTCGTCAAAGAGGGTTTCACCGCGTCGAAGCGAGGTGTGTCCCATTTTCTGTTGTAGTGAAACCTGCTGGGATTCATCCAAGCCACCGAACAGTGGGACCTGGCTGATGAAGTTAGCATCACCGTTCATATGGTGGAGCTCCATTCTGGTCATTCCCGCTGAAAGTGAGCGGGCCTCATCTGGCACCGTCACGGCGCGTTGGCCTAAGGTTCGGCCCCGCATACCGTGAATCACATCCATTATGCCTCTATTAGTCGTGATCTTGCTCATTCTCGGGGTATTCCGCACGAATTCCCACGAATTTTCCTCAGCGCAGTCCGGCCTGCTTTTCGGCACGTCGGCGTTCACGACGTGTGAAGTATGCGCCCACGGGGTTGACCTTTTCGACCTCGGCCCGCAGAACCTCTTCGCTGCGTCCAACGCGACGCGCTGAATGGGACACGTATCCAAGGCCGATGAGGGCGATCCCGAGGAAAAGCATTCGCCCGGAGTAGCCGGAGGCCTGGAGGTGGTGAGCGATGTTCCCGGTGAAACTTGATGCCGCAAACATCCGCGTCAGCAACGGATTGAGGGTTGTCGCGGTGAGAGCGGGGATAACGATCCACGGGATGCCCGCGATTGTCCACAGGACACCGCTGATCCACGCGCCCAGTGAGGAACGTCGGCCGAGCACGAAGAGGAGGAGCACGACGACAAGCGCGCCAACGAGTTCACCCAGGGCAAGGAAGTTCAACGCGCCGGTGTTCATGGGGGAGTTGTCCAGCAGCGTCATTCGCGCTCCGGCATCTCCGAGGAGGTACCACGCAACGGGGCTGAGCAGGAGGAACGCGAAGAAACTCAGCCAGTGAGCCCCTGCCCGCGAGGGAACTTCGGCAACAACGGTTGCGCCGGAGAAGATCGCGTCGTCAAGTGACCCGGGTGTCGACTGAAGAATTGCGCGTTCTTGGGCGCCATCACGCGGCTTCCACGCCGCTTCTTGCGTCTCTTCGATGTCGTCGGCTGCGGTCATCAGGGACCGGCGGCGGATTGTTGTGTCTTCGGGGTGCGCGGTCTGCGCAGAGGTGTCGTGGGCGTCGTTAGTCAGTCCAGGAGCTGCGCCAGTGTGTGCCGTTTCAGTATTGTCGGGCTCAGTGGTGGGTTCTGGCGTAGAGTCTTCCGTCGTGTCTGCCCACAGCAGTGAGGGATGCTTTGTGGATGGTGCGGTTGTGTCATCCGATTGCAGCGTTTGAGGGGACGAGGACGCATCGGCGTTGGGCAGGATTTCCGGTGCATCCGTGGAATCTGCATCTGAGTCGTCGGATTCGCTGATCACGGGGATCGTTGTTGTGTGAGCGCCAATCGTCACGGGTTCGATCTGTGAGGTTTTGAGCGTGTGCGCCTCCCCGACGATGTCTTCAACGTCGGTTTCCTCTCCGGGCAGTTCAACCTCTTCGCCGGTGAGGACGCGTGTGCGGTCCCTGGCCGCTGCCCACATCTGCGTGGACGCAGGGCTCTCAGTGTCTTCCGATGGTTGCGCAGGTGTTTGCGCATCGCTGGCCATTGACGAGGACGAGGCCGCATCTTCGGGTGTGTGCTCGGCTTCATCGAGGGCATCGTCGGCGGGTTCGCGCGGCGTCTCTTCTCCCGTCTGCGCACCTTCCTCCAGATGTGAGTCGGTGTCGGTGTGAGGCTCGGGAGTGGTTTCGGCGACGGCATCCTCGGTGGGCGTGGAAAGGTCGTCGGTGTTCTGGGTGTCCGGTGACGCGTTGCGGTCGTCGAATTCGTGATCTGACATGCTCATCCTCCTGCTTGTGGCCACACGATAGTTGGTGAAGATGAGTAGGTGGCTCTTTTCCTCCGGCAGGCCTTGAATCTGAGAACTATGTCGCAGGTGTACTGGGTGAATGATCGTCGGGCGCATGCCGGTGCGTGAGGGATTCTCATGTGTCTGAGGAGGTAGGGAGATGTTCCTGCGGAGTCGATGTGTTCTGAGGGACAGTCGGCGTGCGGGCGTGTGTGTTCCCCGTTGTGGGAGAAGCCGCCTCGTCCTCGTTCGCAGTGGACGGGTGATGTGGGGCGACCGGGCTTAGGGGGCCACCCGCCTGGCCCTCATGTGGAGCGAACTCGGCGCCGGTGTCGAGAGGAGACTCAACGACGTCAGTTTTACGCGCCCAATAGACGCCGATTGTTGTTGTTGTCAGGACGAGACCGAGCGAAGCAGCTACGGGAGCTGCCAGAGCGATCTGCGTGAGTGTTGACGCTCCCGGGGTGACAACGCGACCCGTGAGGGATGCCCAGAGGGGTTCAAGAAGGTAGGACGGGAGGATCAGCACAGCCCATCCGGCGAACTGAGGTCCGGTCAGTGACCAATGGGTGACGAATGCTGTGATAGCGAGCAGTAGTCCAACGATGAGCCCGGCGAAGGGTCTGAGGGTGTAGCCAAAAAGGATGCCGGCGAGCCCTGACGCCCCGACTTGAGACGAATCTGCGGGTGCCATGTCGATGAGGATGAGGAGCACGCTCGCGCAGGCGGGGAGCGAGATCGATGCGGCCCATGCGTGACGATGGGACGAGGGGACGAGGCGCTGGGTCTGATCGAGGGATGGTGAAGGGCGGACAAGCGTGAGAGACGCGGTTGCCCCAGCTGTGATGAGGGTGACGCACACGGGGTAGAAGTTCCACAGCATCGCGGCGTTCATGTCCGCCGGTCCCATTCGTGAGGCCATGAGAACGGGAACTGAGAGAAAACCGGAGAGTTGAAGTAAGCCGATGGGGATTGACATCAGGCATGTCACGGCCATGCCGGCTGCGGAAATATCGCAGTTGATGGACACCAGGGCAAGGAGGGACGACGACAATGCCACACCGATCATGCCTTCAACGGACGCCAGAGGTTGCCCCATTGCTGTCTGCGTCTGAATGTCAGCCATTGATGACCCCATGAGGATCAATGCGATGGGCGCGAACACCAGCGCAAAAATCCCCGAGCGGAATCGTGGAGTCTGAATGAAAGCGCTTTTCGTCATATGTACAGAGTGCCACAGCTCCTCTCATCTGCCGTAGGCATCGCCACTCCCTGTGGAAAACTTTCAGCGGGAAAGGTGACTGAGCCAGGACGCATCTTGGCGAGTGAGGCCCTAGGCTGTGAGTCGTGGCAATTGACGCTGTGGTGAACCCTGACCTGAATGTCCTGCGAGCCGCCTCCCAGCGAAAGGACGTGCGCGAGGCGATCGACAAAGCCCACGTCAAGCTCGCCGAATTGCGGTTCCACGAGGGGCTTCGTCGGCGATGGGAAGAAGCCCGAGCCGAAGCTGGCGTGCGGGAAGCAACCGCGTTGGCAATGTGCGAGGGCATCCGCATCACCGTTGACGATCTTCGCCTGCTATCAATGACACCGAACGGAGAATCCCCTGATCACGTGGCCGATGAAAACGGCATGACAGAAGGTGAACGACAGGGGTCCCGACACCTCGATCCTGCGCACGCACTGGCCGTAGGGATTTGGCGGTCTCAATGGAACCTTGCCTCGTCGTTCGACCCGATGAACACCCGTACACCGGTACGTCGCGCGCCCCGTCCCCTTGCTGCGCTGATCGCCACCATTCATCGTGATATCACGTCAAAACTTGTGGAAGAAGGGCACGTTGATGCTCGTTTAAGCGCGATTCCTCAAGATCCGCACGCGATTTCCTACGCGATGAACCTCCTGCACGCCGACCTTTCCGCTCTCGCGTGCGCTGCGGGACTGATCGCCCACTTCCGCATCCGGGACGTTTTCACACCGGCATCCGCGGCCGTTGGGGCCGCACTTGCCCGGTGGGTGCTTGTCAGTCGCGGAATCGATCCGAGTGGGGTCGCGGTTCTCACTGCCGCCGATGCCCTCGATCAGGCTCAGGCAAGTCGCGCCCTCGCGGGATGGGTCATGGGGGACGAGGACGGACTTGCTCGCTGGCTCATCCACGTTGCGCAGTCGGTGGAATACGGATGTGACGTGGGGATTGACATTGCTCGTCATATTCAGGCCGGAAAGCTGTCTGCGTCCTCGTGACGTGAAGGTATGACCGTGAGTGCGATCGCGGCACCGAGGATGATGATCGCTGCGGCAGCTGTGGCTGTCAGTTGCATTCCGTGAGTGAATGCTTCGCGCGCGCTCTGTGCGATAGCGGCCTGCGTGGGGTCTGACATGTCGAGACTTGCTAGTGCCTGAGCCAGTGACTGACGAATTCCGGTAACGAGGTCGGGTTCTAGCGACGTGGGGATGTCGAGGGATGATCGGTAGAGCGATGCCTGGAGTGAGCCCAGAATGGCGATTCCTAGGGCGGAGCCTAACTCGTAAGCGGTCTCGGACACTCCAGAGGCTGCGCCCGCACGTTCGATAGGAGCTGAGGAGACGACCGCGTCCGTTGCTAGAGGCATCGCGACTCCCGAGCCGAAACCCAGGATGCCGATCGCACAGATCAGCAGCCACAGCGTGCCGTTCCCTTCGGCCAATGCAAGTATTCCCATTCCCAGAGCCATGAGGACGAGACCGAAGGAGACAGCTCGTCCTCGTCCCATGAATATGAGGAGGCGGGTTGCGCAAAGGTTGGCTGCGATGGAAGCCGCGGTAGCTGCGAGCTCGAAGAGACCTGCCTGAAGGGGTGTGTATCCCAATACCAACTGGAGGTATTGGGAGAAGAAGAACAGTAGACCAACCAGAGCAAAAATTGAGATCGTGACCGATAGCACTGCTCCCGTGAATGCGGGGATTCCGAAGAGAGAAACGTCGAGCAATGGGTGGGTGAGACGGCGCTGGCGTCGGATGAACATGATGCCAGCAGTGATACCGATGAGTGCGCTCACCCATGCGCTTGCGTCGAGTCCATCGTGGGCGATGTGCTTGACCGAATAGACCACAGGAATGACCGCGACGACTGACATGAGTGCTGAGAGGAGATCAATGGGGGCGGTGTGATCGCCGTAGGACTCGCGGAGAATCGGGAATGCGGCGGCGATGAGGAACATCATGATGGGGAGATTGATGAGGAATACGGACCCCCACCAGAAGTGTTCGAGCAGGAAGCCGCCAACGAGGGGACCAGCTGCGGCACCTCCGGTTGCGCCGATTGACCAGATAGCAATGGCGCGGGTGCGCATCTGTGGTTGGCGGAAGGAATCCCGAATGATTGAGAGTGTTGAGGGCATGATTGTTGCGCCGAATGCGCCTTGGAGTGCGCGCGCCGCGATGAGAATTTCTGCGGAAGGAGCGAATGCTGCAAGGGTGGAAGCGAGGGTGAAGCCTAGTGCTCCGATGAGGAGGACTTTCTTTCGGCCGAATCGATCCGCGACATTCCCCATGATGACGAGAAGCCCAGCGAGGGTGAAGGAGTAGATGTCGCCGATCCACAGGATTTCGCTTGAGGTGGGTGCCAGTTCTTGAGTGAGATGTGGGACGGCAAGAGAAAGAACGGTTCCGTCGATCGCCAGAAGCATGACTGCGACAGTTGAGACACTGACGATTCCCCAAAGATGGGCGTTCATTCGCGGAATCTGGGGTGTTGATGAATCTCCTGTGGAGGACATGACATCTACTGTACCGATCAAATGGTCGGTTAAATAGTTTTGAGTAAATGTTAATACTCACACGTACGGTTGGTTATCATGGTGGGATGACACGATCTGGCAGTCGCAACACCGAACGGACACGCACCGCAGTCCTTACCGCTACGGAACACCTGATCCTCACGAAGGGCCTGGCCTTCTCCCTGGGTGAAGTCGCCTCTGCTGCCGGCGTGTCGAAGTCCGGTCTGCTTCACCACTTTTCATCCAAAGACGATCTCGTCCTTGAAACAACTCAGAGAATCTGCCAATCCCTGCGTGAGGTGGTGCTTCGGCAGGTTGACCTGGCCGAGAATACCCCCGGAAAGCTTCTGCGAGCATACGTGCGAACCTTATGCGGAGGTGACGAGCAAGCGGCTCGGGGATGTGCGCTCTTCATGATGCTCAAGGCGTCCGTCGAGGCGGCTCCCCAGATTGAGGGTGTCCTTGCTGAGGACTCGGCCTGGTGGACGAAGAATCTCGCAGCGGACGGTATGGATCCAGATCTTCTCCACCTGGTGCTGCGCGCAACTGAAGGGTGTGCCATTGCCTATGTCTGGGGTGCGGAGACAGCTGAGGAGGCCCGGCATCTCAGGGATATTCTTCTCAAAATGTGCCCCTAGCGCCGTGGGTGCCAGGCTGCCTACGGCTCGCGCGGTCCCCCAGGGTGATAGTTGGTGAAAGTTGGTTGAGCGCGACCCGCGTCGACGCTCCTTTCAGTGGCCTCGCCTCACGGAGCGGACAACCTGTGAGAGCGCGAAAGTCAGGGCAACACCGCCGACAACACCGATGGCGGCGGCCCGGATCGACGGAATAGATTTCCCGTTCTTCGTGGGGCGCAGCCACCACGGACGCATGTGGGCGTAGTCCGTGAAGCGAAGAATCGGCCAGCCGCGTTCATCGGCGATTTTGCGCAGTTCACGATCAGGATTGACGGCGTGCGGCTCACCAACGGCTTCAAGCAGGGGAACGTCAGACACCGAGTCCGAGAATGCCGCACAATCGGACATTTCCCAGCCGTTGCGTTTGGCAAGGCGTTCGCATGAACGCGCCTTTTCTTCGGCCTGGTTATACAAGCTGAGAGTTCCGGCGAAGCGTCCGTCCTCGTCAATGTCGGCAATGGAGGCGAGGACGAAGTCAGCTCCGAGCAACCGGGCAATCGGTCGAACTAGCTGCTCAACGGAAGCGGAGGCAATGACAATTGCGTAGCCGGCGTTGCGGCGCGCATAGATTTCCTCAAGGGCTTGCGTGTAGATCACCGGGTCGATGGAGCTGCGCAGCGACTGCGTGGCAACGTCCTCAAGTTGGTGTGGGTCCATGCCTTTGGTCAGCGCACCTAGCGCTTCTGCCATGTGTTCCATCCGCTGTTCGTCTGCCCCGCCGATGAGGTACGGCAGGTGAATGAGGACGCCGATCAGTGCTTCACGTCGGCTAATGATTCCGGCGGAAACGCACGGTGAGCGCAGTGCCATCGAGGATGATGTTGCCAGGATTGTCTTATCCAAGTCGAAGAACGCAGCGCGAGTGACGCGGCGTACTGGGTGGTTCGTGGTCATCGCGGTTCCTTCTGTTGTCGATTGTCAATCGGTGGTGACACTGGGGTGCACATCGGTGATGCGGTGCGCAGCGTCGCAGCGTGCATGTTCCGTCCAGTCTTCCACAGGCTGAGGCTGAGGGGGTGACAAGCAGAATAATTCGCAGTGTCATGAGGGGATGGGAAAAATCAAGGACCCTCGTCAAAAGCCCTCGTTTCGTGGAGATGAAAGAACGAGGCAGACAACCGAAGACGCTGCGCAAGCACCGCCGTTCCTTAATGGTGGGTGCTCGCCCAAGCCATGCGCTGATATTCATGGGCTCAGCCCGCACAATCGCCAGCTTGTTGTACCGATCCTTGAACTTGTTGGACTGAAACCAGCCGAACCTGATGATTCGAATATCCGGGTGGCACTCATCGACAGTGCAGGGGCTCATGCTGGCATCCCCGGTGGCATCCCGGGCGGTGTTCCCGTTGTGCGCATCGGACCGGGCGGACACCTCCATCTTCCAGGAGAAGAGGAACAGTTGGCGCAGATCCTCGTGCATTTCGCTCAGGAACCTGTCAGTGGCCGGTGCCGCACCGTCATGGTTGCTGGCTGGCACGGAGGTGTGGGCACATCAATGCTCGCCGGATTGCTCGCACAATCGCGCGCGGCCATTCTTCTTGACGCATCGGGTGAAACCTCCGGATCGAGCACAGATCATCAGTCTCGGCGCGGTATCGCATGGGCGGACCTGAAACCCGATGAATGGATGTTCCCCTCAGATCTGGCTGAGGCCTTCCCCGTTGTCGAAGGCGTTCCTGTGCTCAGTGGCGGCGGTCGCGGCGGAGTGGATTGCGCGGACCCGAGACTGGGACATGTTCTTCGCGCGCTCACGCGTGGAACCACCGTTGTCGGTGGTGAAAAAACACGCCCGCTTTCTCGCAGAAATCCGGGAGTGAACCGTGGAAGCAGGCCGAGGGCCGCCGTCGGCCCTGCGCGCCGAATCATCATTGACGCGGGACGCTGGGACCGGGATTCGTGGACGTTTCACAAAGACAACGCTGATGTTCTTGTGCTCGTTGGTTGGGGAGACGAGGATTCGCTGCAATCCTTGGCCTCCCACAACCAGCTTTTCCCACCTCGGATTCCCTTCGTCCTCGTGCATTCACTCCGTCACCCTTTTCCGCTGATTGACACAGTGATCAACGAGGCGGTCGGCGTGGCCCCGCACCCGCACGCACGGTTACTGAGCCGATCAGGACACGCTACCGCTGTGGGTCACAGAAAATCCGACGTGCCGTGGAGAACCCGTGGACGTGTGCGGCGGCGAATGCATCGACTGTGGGACCTCATTGACGAGGCCGAATCCGGGGACAAACGGGAGGAAGAATGAGGAGACAGAGCAGGGGAACTGACGAGGACGATGCCCGGATGCTGCGAGTTCTCGCGGCGGAGAACTCCCTCGCTCATGCTGTGCACTCTCGGTCACGGCCGGGAGCTGGGCTGGCTGAGATGTCGCAGTCTTTGGTGCGTTTACGGTCGATCTCTCAAGGCCTGGGGCCGAAGATTGCGCACATTTTTACCGATCCGACTGTCACGGATGTTCTGATCAACTCCACGCAGGTGTGGGTTGATCGGGGTCGGGGACTTGAACGATCGGTAGTTGACATCGGCGATGAGCGTGACGTGAAACGCCTGGCGATCCATATGGCCGCGGCGTGCGGAAATCGTCTGGACGATGCCAGTCCGATTGTTGACGGAACGCTTCCCGGTGGGATTCGCCTCCATGCGGTCCTTCCGCCCCTGTCGTCCTCGGGAACTGTGATTTCTTTGCGCGTGTCCGGGCGAGTTGACCTGAGTATTGACCAGTTGGAACGGGCGGGAAGCTGCACACCCCGAGTTGCTCGCGTGCTTCGGGGTCTTGTTGCTCGCCGCGCTAATGTGGTGATTTCGGGGGCAACCGGGTCGGGGAAAACCACTCTTTTGTCGGCGCTTCTGGCGTTGGTTCCTGCGGATCAACGCATCCTGTGCATCGAAGAGGTCAGCGAGTTGCATCCCGTTCACCCGCACGTCGTTCACCTCTGCGAACGTCGAGCAAATGTTCAAGGTCTCGGAGCGGTCACCCTGTCCGATCTTGTCCGAGCGGCCATGCGGATGCGACCGGATCGTCTTGTACTGGGGGAATGTCGCGGACCGGAGGTGCGTGATGTCATGACGGCTCTGAACACGGGACATCAGGGCGGATGGGCAACGATTCATGCGAATAGTGCCCAGGATGTGCCCGCGCGACTCCTGGCTTTGGGGGCGCTCGCGGGAATGAGGGAATCGGAGGTGACTGCGCAGGCGGTTGCTGCTTTCAACGCGGTCGTGCACCTGGAGCGCCGTGCCCTGCGCTCGGGTGAGTCGGGTCCCGGTCGGTGGGTTGCGCAGGTGGGGGTGTTTCGGCGTGATGGTGACCGGCTCATCTGTTCGCCGGTCCTCGACGTCAGTTCCGATGGGACTGAAACCTGTGGACTTGACTGGCCACGTTTTGCCGCATTGTTCCTCTCGGAGCCGGTTCCGGGTTCCTGTAGCGAGGGGGTATTGCCGCCGTCGTCGCCCTCGTCATCGCCGGTTCCGAGTTCCTGCGGGGAGGTGGCCGATGAGCATTCTCGCTGATGCGCTGGCCCCGATATGCGCGGGAAGCACTGTCCTTGTCCTCTTCGTTATCTGCGCAGGTGACGTGGTGTTTCGTGCGCAGCGTCTGATTCGTTCCGTGCCGCGTTGCGGTAACGAGGACGAGTCGGCATCTTACGTTGAGCAGCCGGGAAAGAGAATGAGTCAGCGGGCGTATTCGTGGGGAGTCGAAGGGGCTGACTTGGCCCTCATGGTTGCTGAGGTGTCTGCACGCTTGCGGGCCGGAGCCCCTGTTACTCAGGCGTGGGCGAGGACGTGGGCTGATCGCGGTGATGGGCGGGAGTTTTCAGGCGTTGATGAGATGGGAGTACCCCACGTTGTACGTGATGATGCGAGGAAAATGCGTGCGCGCGACATCCGTGGCCCCGCGCAGGTGATTCGCTGGTGGCGAGGGCGCACATATGCGGGTCGGGCCAGGATTCGGGCAGCGAGGGGACTGGTTGCTGCATGCAGTCTGACTGGACAGTTGGGTGCGCCGCTCGCGGATGTTCTCGACGCGATTGCCGATGGTATTGACGAGTCAGAGCAGGCCGAGGAGGCTCGACGGATCGCTGGTTCGGGGCCTCGTGCGTCGGCTCGGATTCTTTCCGCTCTTCCGCTTGGTGGAATCGGAGTTGCTGTGATGTTGGGAGCCGATCCGCTGGGAATGCTCACGTCAGGAGGCCTGGGAACGGTTGGTGGATGTGTCGGTGCTGCGTGTTTCATTGCTGGTCACGTCGTGTCGCGCCGAATGTTGAGGAAAGCATTGTCTGGTGACGAGGACGTCGACCAGGCAATTCTGTGTGATCTTGCGGTGGCGGGCTTGGAGTCGGGAGCTTCCATTCCGGCAACGTGCTCGGCGATAGGTGTGGCCATCGGATCGGATGTACTGGCCAGGACAGGGAAGGAACTCACACTAGGGGTTGATTGGGAGAGGGCTTGGGAAGAATGTGTGGGACCGCAGAGGGTTCTTTATGAATCGCTTCGATCCGCGTGGAATGACGGGACTTCGCCGATTCCGCTGCTGCGTCGCGCGGCGCATCAAATCCGATGCCGTCGAATCACTCAGGCACGTACTCGCGCGGAGGAACTGGGTGTTCGTCTTGCAATGCCGCTGGCGGGTCTTCTCCTGCCTGCGTTTGTTCTTTTAGGTGTTGTGCCGTTGGTTGTGTATTTCGGTCGTGAAGGATTCGGAGGCTTCCTGTAGGAAAGGGGTTTTCGGTCCGGTAATCCACAGGTGCGGTAACGAGGCCACGTCATCCACAGGCCCACGCATTCACGTGGATTCGCGATGGTGATTCGGGGATCCTCAAAGTCCCAGAAGGTCTGGGATTGATGAGGGAGGTCATCATGCATTTCATGAATAGCGTTGTTTCACGCATCTTTGGCTGCGGCAACGGCGACATCATTCGTCGGTGTGATCGTGAATGGGGTTGCGCACGTGGTCGTGTTCGTGACGCAGAGGAAGGGTCAACAACGGTTGAGTATTCAATTGGTGTGGTTGCTGCGGCGGGATTCGCGGGGCTGCTTGTTGTCATCCTCAAGTCCGGAGCAGTCAAGGGCCTCATTGAGGGAATCATTCAGACGGCGCTCTCGCTGTGAATGATCGATCCCTGGGTTCCCCGCTTACCCGGCGGGGAACCCTCGCAACAGGGCCACGCGGTGTGCGATCTGAATCCGCAGATGTGATGCCGCTACGCCGAGTCAGTGTGGGAAACAGCTACCGCGTTGTGAAAAGAGGAAGAGAATCACTGATCGAACCAACGAGGCCCAGGCCCCGCCATTGCGCCTTCGATGAGGGAGCAGTAACGGTCGAGTTGGCAGTCGGCTTCTTCGCTGTTGTCGCGATGGTTGCACTCATCGTCTCAGTGTCTGCCATCGGGGTTACGCGATCCCATCTCTGCCATGCGGTAGGTGTGGCGGCACGTGCGGCTTCAACCGGAGACCGCGACCCGGTAGCTCAGGCTCAGCAGGCATTCTCAGTTCAGGGGAGAGGTCACGTCGTCATTGACATTCACCGCTCTAACCGGTGGGTCACGGTAAGTGGTGAAGCGCCGATTAACGGAATCACCGGACTTGTTCATCCGACGATCACCTGTGAAGTTTCAACCGTCGTGGAGTCAGGAGTTCCATGATTCGCGAAGAAGTGGAAGTGATCGGACATGACGACCAAGGGTCCGGCACGATACTTACTGTGGGAGTTGTTGCGCTCGCAACAGTCCTCGCGGGGGTGTGCCTAATCGTCGGGATGGTCCACGCACATCACTGTCGTCTTCAGGCCGTGGCGGATGTTGCAGCGCTCGCGGGAGCGGATGTTTCCGCCGTTGCTCAGTGGGAGGACGTCGGGGATCGTCCGTGCTCGGCAGCCCGTGAGGTTACTGAGGCCAATGGGCTGAGGCTCTCGTCTTGTGAGGTTGTGGCTCACGATACGCGAGTTGTCGTGGAAGATTCCGTGTTTGTGCTCGGTTGGCCTGTGTCGATTACGGGTCGGGTGCGTGCCGGTCCCAGTTCACCAACCAGTGAAGAGAATCCCGAAGTATCCGGCTGATCAGTGGTTTTGATGTCAGGAAACATCATTATTCTCAGGGAACTCTCAGGTTCGTTCAATGGTTTCTCAAGGAGAGGCTGATACCTTGAAGGTCATCAAAGGAACAGACGTAGCCGATCATCAGGATCGGCAGTCGTGAAAGGGATGCATCGGGAAGACTCGCACTGTGTTGATGGGATGCTATGAGGGGCCGGCCGTTTGGCTGGCCCCTCGTGGTTTCTGGCCTATTGGCCTAAGTCTTAGGCTCGTACGCCTATAGGCCACGCTTTGGCCAATAAGTCGTCTTCGTACGCCTATAGGGGGTTATTGGCCAAAACGTGTTGGTTTTGTGTTAGTAGGTTTCGTGCCAGGTTCCGTTGTGGTGGAAGTCGGTCCAGTTAACGCCGGTGCCCCAGTGTTCGATTTGGGTTTGTGCGTTTGCTCGGTGTCTGGTGGTTTCGAACAGGTTGATGATCTGTTGGTCGGTGATCGTGGACCTGAGGATGTGGGCTGGTGTGCCGGGATATTCGGTGTGCAGGTAGCACCACCACAAGGCGGTTTTGACTTGGTGATCAAGGCTCATCCCCCGATGAACACGCAGCAAGGCCCTCAGTTGGGCGTTAATCCCTCCCTCGATCAGATTCGAGGTCGCTGGGATGGGATCAGCATCGACATGGAGTCTGGGGTCAAGATAGGTAAACAGAGTGCCTTTCTTGACCAGCGTGTTCAGCGAGTTCTTCGCCTGGATCAACCGGGCGTGGGTGGGAACCCACCGGCCGTTAGGTAGGCGGGTGCGCTGAGCCAGGAACCTGTGATACGTGCTGTTCCAGTCGACCAACTGGCTCATCCATTCCACAGCTTGGGTGAAGGTGTCGATGTATAGCAAGGATTTAGCGATAGCGTAAAGATCGACCCCTGCCTGGGTGCGAGGCCGGGTCGTGGTCTTACGCTTGACCGCGTTAAAAGCATGAAACGTGCAGCGTTGAATCCGGGTTCCAGGCCAAGTAGCGGCGACAGCACTGGCGATGCCTTGCCCACCATCACACACGACAACATCAGGCGGGGCAATACGAGCCATGAGCCCTTGCCAAGCACGGGTGGTTTCACCCTTGGCCACATACCAGCCCAGCACGTGCGTCTTGGAGCAAGCGATCAGGATCACGAGCTTGTGGGACAGATAGATCCCGTCAACAAACACCACATGACAAACCTCATCAACCAGTGGAGAAACTGGCCACAAACACCAAAACGGCTCGTTACGCCGCCGCAGTGTACGAGCCTGTCCACCGTGATCAGCCAGAGTGTACTTACCCGTAACAAAGTCCAAGAACGCTGCGAAATCACGGGCCCGAACGTCACTACTCCGCGACTGGCTTGCCCTGCACATCCGACACCGAAATCGTGGCCTACCAGCTTGCGTTGAACCCCATTTTTGCGTTACGCCACCACAGATCTTGCATCGAGGATTTCCCATCCCCCAATCCAAGCCGACTCCAACACCGAATTTGCCCCGTAATATCAATAAAAAACCAGGATAAAACCAACACGAAATGGCCAACCAAAAAGTCAACCCAAAACGAGTTCAACACCGACTTTCCCCCGCCATACCAACGAAAAACAACCCAAAACTGGACTGAACCCCTGTGGTTGGACAGTGCTGATGTGAAGGGACTGTTATGAGTCAGAGGAGTAAGGAGCGGCGCTTGAAGGTGCTGCGTTTGTATGCCAAAGGGGTTTCTATTAGTGATTGCGCGCGTTTGGCTGGGGTAGCGTATGAAACTGCGCGTCGTTATTGTCGAGAAGCTGATGTGCATGGTATCGAACACGCGCGAAAAGTCCCGTCGTTTCGTACGTGGCCCATAGAATTGAAAACAGAAGTTGGATCACGTTGGCTTGATGGTGAGAGTGCGTCGGACTTAGCTCGCGAGTTTAAGTTGCCTTCAGCTTCGTATCCAGCGTTGTTTGGGCGGTGGTTGGAGCGTCAACATATGATTGATTATGAACAAAGAGCGCGAGCGGCAGGTGGGCGGGTTGTTCGGGCTCAAAAGGCTGGAATGGGGATTAGCCAGTGGGGTAAGTGGTTAGCTGAAGTTCGTCAACACATCGAGTCCGCCAAGCAGCAAGCAACTTGTGATGCCAAGCGTCAACAACTTGACGCGTTGCATGTGGAGATCTTGGAAAAATCTTGCGCTTTGAGGGAGGAGACTGACACGTGGCAAGCGTTCTTGATCCGCTTGGTCACAACCCTTAAAGCACACCATCGAGTATCAAGACTTTGTCGGATTGTTGGACTGGCCCGTTCAACGTACTACTGGGCGTTGAAGAATGCCTGTCGGATAGATGCTGATCTAGAGCTAGTCCAAGAAGCATATGCCTATGCTCATGGGCGTTATGGGTATCGGCGCCTCACCGACCTGATACGCATTGGTTTTGGGACTCATCAAGGGCGTTGCATGAACCATAAGAAGGTTGCACGTCTGATGCGCCGTGTCGGGTTACAAGGAGCCCAGCCCAAACGCAAACACTATAGGTCTTTCGCAGGAACACTTGCGTGTATTCCCAACCGTTTACAACGCCGCTTTAGTGCCTCAAAGCCTGGGCGATGTCTCGTCACAGACATTACACAGATTAAGTGGGGTGGAACCTGGTACTACCTTTCACCATTGACTGATCTGTTCAACAATGAAGTAGTGGCATGGCGTTTGAGTACCTCCCCAGACTCTGCTCTTGTCACAGGGATGGTTCGTGACTACAGCAAAACAAGGAATCTGCGTGAAACGATCATTCATACCGATCAAGGGCGCCAATACTTTTCTGAAGACTACCGCAAGCTCCTGCAAACCTTAGGTGTACGACAGTCAATGTCTCGGAAAGGAAACTGTCTGGATAACTCGCCAGCAGAAGCCTTCTTCGCCCGACTAAAAATCGAGCTTGGACTCTCCACAGGCACACGCGCCGGACAAGCAAGTCTGCGACGAATCATCACCGAATACATCCACTGGTCAAACACCCAACGAATCGTCAGCCGACTACACACCAGCCCACTAAAATACCGACAACAATACGAACTCGCTGTCTAACAAACAGGGTTCAGTCCAAACCAACACGCTTTGGCCAATAACCCCCTATAGGCAAAATACCGGGCCGCCTTGAAAAGGCGGCCCGGTGGAGCATTCAGTTCCGCTAACGAGTCGGAACTTACTGAGAATCAGTCAAGGCCTACGTTATCACTTATGCAACGAAGACGCAGCTGTTTCAACGCGAATATGGGAGAGGGTTCCGGAGCTTGGGTTGCACATGCATTCTGCGTCTTTTGGACCGCGATGGGCAGCAAAGTGCCGCCCTAACGTTTACCCGCTTAGAATGGCCTCATGATTGATGTGCGTGCTCTGCGTGAAAACCCCGAACCGGCCCGTGCCTCTCAGCGTGCGCGAGGCGCTGATGAAGGCTTAGTGGATCGGATTATCGAGGCGGATGCTGCCCGCCGTGAGGCGCTCAAGGAGTTTGAGTCGCTGCGTGCCACCCAAAAAGAGGTGTCGAAGTCTGTGGGGAAGGCTTCGACGGAGGAACGCCCGGCGATCCTCGCCAAAGCGAAGGAGCTGGCCGAGGAAGTGAAGAAGGCTGAGGCTCGTTCCAACGATCTCAGCGCCGAGGCTGACCGTCTTGCGCGATTGCTCCCCAACATCATTGAGGGTGCGCCCACAGGTGGCGAGGAAGACTACGTTGTTCTGCGTCACGAGGGCCCGGCTCCGCGTGATTTTGCGGCGGAGGGTTTCGAGCCGCAGGATCATCTTGCATTGGGTGAGGGCTTGGATGCGATCGACACGAAGCGCGGCGCGAAGGTGTCGGGCGCGCGTTTCTATTACCTCAAGGGCTTGGGCGCGCGTTTTGAGCTTGCGTTGATGACGATGGCGATGGATCAGGCGATTGAGAACGGCTTCACTCCGATGATGACGCCGACGCTGGTCACTCCCGCAGTTATGGGAGGCACGGGCTTCCTCAACGAGCATTCGGATGAGATTTATTATCTGCCTGCCGATGACCTCTATCTCACGGGCACGTCCGAGGTTGCGCTGGCGGGCTATCACGCAGAGGAGATCCTCGATCTGTCCGGCGGGCCGAAACGCTATCTGGGGTGGTCGACGTGCTATCGCCGTGAAGCGGGGTCTGCGGGCAAAGACACGCGCGGCATTATTCGTGTCCACCAGTTCAATAAGGCGGAAATGTTTTCCTATGCCCGTCCCGAGGATGCTGCTCAGGAGCATGAGCGTTTTCTTGCCTGGGAGGAAGAGATGCTCCGCAAGGTTGAGCTTCCCTACCGTGTCATTGATACGGCGGCCGGTGATTTGGGGACGTCCGCGGCGCGTAAGTTTGATTGTGAGGCGTGGCTTCCCACGCAGAACCGGTGGATGGAGGTGACGTCGACGTCGAATTGCACGACGTTCCAGGCTCGTCGCTTGGGTATCCGTGAGCGCCGCGATGGTCAGATGCATCCGGTGGCAACGCTGAACGGCACGTTGGCGACGACGCGGTGGATTGTTGCCCTATTCGAGAATCATCAGCAGAAGGATGGGTCGGTGCGCGTTCCCGAGGCGATGCGTCCCTACCTGGGTGGGCTTGAGGTCCTTGAGCCAACCCACTGATCCTCTGGGCGCAACTCCTCGCGGGTCTGCGCCTGCTTCTCAGGTTGCTTCGTTGATGAACGAGGACGAGCGCGCACTTTCGCCTGTGAGTGCCACGGTGCCGCGGGTTGGGTTTCCGGGTCTGAGGGGTGCTCAGTCTTCGGTCGAGGGTGCCATAGGCCAGTTCTCACCCGGTTCATCTGCGGGGATCCCCTCAGGTGGGGGTGATACCGGAACTGGCGGCGAGGCTCGCGTCGAAGTGGTTCGACCGTCCGAACGTGAGGACGTCATTATCCGATCAATGACGTCGCCGCCTCCGTCGGGTGAGGCTCCGATTGATTTTGACGTGCTTGTTGCGCGCGTTCGGGAGGCTCTTCCCACGGATCTTCCTCGGGATCCACGCCGGATCATGGTGGCGTTGGACTTGGATGGGACGATTCTGACGGGTGAGGGAATTTCCACGCGGGTCCGGGAGACGCTTGATGCGGCGACGGATGCGGGGATCCATGTCGTCATTGCAACGGGTCGTTCTTTGGGTGCCACGATTCCTGTGCTTGAAGACCTCGATGCGAGGAATATGTCCGTTGTCTGTTCGAATGGGGCGCTTCGCCTGCGCGTTGGCGATGTTGTCGACGAAGCGGTAGTCGGTCAGGCAGTGCGTGGTGGAACGCTAGGCGCTGCGAGGGATGGGGTCGTTGGTGGAGGTCAGCATCGCCTGGGGATTGACGATGCGCAGACCCGAGGCGCGTGGGAAAGGCGACTTGGGAGAAACGGCGCGTCCGTCCTCGTTAATGATCCGATGTATTTCGAGCCTGCGACGCTCATTGATCTTCTTGTGGAGGGAATCCCGGGGCTTCGCGTGGGTGTGGAAACTTTAGGCGGATATGTGTTGTCGGAGGATTTTCCGCCGGGGGAACTCATTGAGGCCCACAGGGTTGTTTCCGTGGAGGAATTACGCGCGACGCCGGCGATTAAGCTCATTATTCGCCAGCCGGAGCTGACTCGCAGGCAGTTCGATGGTGAACTGACTCGATTGGGTGTGAAGGATTCGTGGGAGTGTTCGGTGGGGTGGACGTCGTGGGCGGACATTCTCCCCAAGGGTGTAACGAAGGATTCGGGTCTGGAGGTTCTTGCGCAGCAGCTGGGGGTTCCTCATGAGGGAACGGTTGCTGTGGGGGATGGAACGAATGATATTTCCATGATCCGCTGGGCAAATTTTGGTGTTGTCATGGGTGGTGCGAACGACGAGGTGCGCGTACACGGCGACCACGTGACGGGTGCGGTTGAGAATGATGGTGCTGGAGCGGTGATTGAGGCGATTCTCCGGCGCAGCGTGTGTATGTGACGAGACCTGGGCGAAGCGAGGGGATGGCAGACCTCTGGGAAGGTCCGCGTTGACGTTGGCGGGGAGCTACGTGATGCGGATGTCGTAGGTCTCCCGGTTTCGCAGCACCGACTCGGTGTTGTCTTGGGCCCAGGTACGCAGTGCATCGAGCGGTGTGATCACCGTGTGCCCAAGGTCAGTTAAAGCGTAGGTTACCTGCGGGGGGACTCCGGGAATTTCGTCGCGGGAGATGAGCCCGTCGCGTTCGAGCGCACGCAGAGTTTGTGTGAGGACTTTGGGGGTGACTCCACCGACCGCATGGCGCAGGTCGTTGAAGCGGCGAGGACCTTTGGCGAGGCCGAGAATCCTGCGCACCGGAATACGCGTTTCTCCGTCGCCTCGGCATGATGACGTGCACGCTCGTCCTCGTTCATCATTAACGAGGACGAGCGGGGTTTGACGCATCTTGCGGCGAAGTGTTGCGGACGGATCTTGTGATATTTCGCAGGCCGCGATGCCACAGCGATGACACGCATAAGTGTGAACGTTCACCCTTAGGCGGTGAACGCCCGCTCGGATTTCCCAGATGCAACTGAAGATGCCGGTCACGCGGTGTACGGTGGACATAGAAGCGGCAGGGGTGCCGCCAAAGTCGACGACGACACCGTGGAGGACTCATGACTCAGATCGACGTTCGCGCAGCGATCGAATCCGGCGACACCGCGCTGGGAATCGAATTCGGATCCACTCGAATCAAGGCCGTGCTCATTGGGCCGGATCATCAACCCATTGCTTCGGGTGGTCACTCGTGGGAGAACCAACTTGTCGATGGTCTGTGGTCCTACACTCTTGACGCCGTTCGCGAGGGACTCCAAGATGCCTACGCCTCGCTGGTTGCCAATATCGTTGAAAAATACGGTGTCACACCGACCACGTACGGCTCGATCGGTGTGTCTGCGATGATGCACGGATACCTCGCATTCGATGCCGAAGGGAAACAACTGGTTCCGTTCCGTACCTGGCGTAATACCAACACAGCACAGGCGGCGGATGAACTCATTGATACCTTTAAGTTCAACATTCCTCTGCGCTGGTCGATCGCTCACCTCCACCAGTGCGTTCTCGACGGCGATGAGCACGTCACGAAGGTCGCATCCATCAACACACTTGCCGGCTGGGTGCATGAACAGCTCACCGGTCGCCACGTCCTGGGCGTTGGTGACGCTTCCGGTATGTTCCCCATCGATTCGACAACCGGAGATTATGACCAAAGCCGCGTTGCAGCCTACGACGCCCTCGTTGCACACCACGGCTTCTCGTGGGCGCTCCGTGACCTGCTACCCACGGTGCTCGTGGCCGGAGAAGACGCGGGAACCCTCACGCCCGAAGGTGCATTGCTCCTGGACCCCACGGGAACACTGACATCGGGAATCCCGATGTGCCCGCCCGAAGGAGACGCGGGTACGGGCATGGTGGCAACGAACTCCGTCGCTCAGCGCACCGGAAATATCTCGTGCGGCACCTCTGTGTTCCTCATGGTTGTCCTTGAAAAGGCACTGAAGAATCTCCACACCGAAATCGACATGGTGACAACGCCCGATGGGTCACCCGTCGCGATGGTCCATTCGAATAACGGCGCATCCGAGATTGATGCCTGGGTTGAGATGTTCGCAAAGTTTGCCGAGCTTGCGGGCATTGATATGCCCCTGCCAAAGATCTACGACGCGCTGTACTTCCACGCGATGGAGGGGGCGGCAGATGGCGGTGGCCTGCTGGCCTACAACACGCTGTCAGCCGAACCGCTCATTGGCCTGACGGCAGCGCGCCCACTGTTCACGCACACCCCAGACGCCGACTTCTCCCTAGCGAATGCGATCCGCGTGCAGCTCATGAGTATCTTCGCAGCCGTCCGCATCGGCGTTGACATTCTCGACTCCGAAGGAGTTGCCCTGGACAAGCTCTTCGCGCACGGAGGTCTCTTCAAGACTCCGGGAGTTGCGCAGAAAATCCTCGCCGATTCCCTTGGCATCCCCGTGTCGGTTGGCGCGACCGCCGGCGAAGGTGGCGCGTGGGGCATCGCGGTTCTCGCTCGCTACCTCACTGCAAAAGACCAGGGAGAAACTCTTCCGGACTACCTGACCGCCAAGGTCTTTGCCGAGGCCGAGGCGACGGTTATCGATTCAACACCTGAGGATCATGACGCATACAATCGCTTCCTTGAGCGCTACCGTCAGGCATTGCCTGCTGTTCAGAGCGCAGGTGAGAATTCCTGAACTGAAAAGAGAGGTGACGCCGGCGCGAGGATCCGCTCGGTGTGAGGCCCTTCCTCCGATCGTGTTCCACAGTGGGTTCCACGAATCCCGTGAAGAGCCGTAGACCCGCTACGATGGCGCGTATGGGAAAAGCAAGCCGTCGTAAAAAAGTCACCGATCCAGCGAAACTCAAGGCCTATCGTGCGCCGATCCCTTTCGTTGCCCGTCCTTTCGAGGGCATGACGAAAGAAGTTGAGCTTGTCGCCATGCGCGAGATCATCCCCGCGGCCATCATGTCCGCGCGCACAACTCCTGAGCACGGGGGGATCGAATGTGACCTTGTGACGCTCCTTCCGGATGGGCGCGCCGCTATGGTTCGCTCAGACGGCCGCGTCCTCGTTGCCTTGCAGACACGCTTTAATTCCGGCGACCTATCCCACGACGTGGGAGCAGCTGTTCTCGCAGCGATCGCCGCGCAGAAAGCGGGAACCGAAGGAATCGTCGACATCGATGTCCGCGAGCCCTCTGAGCGGCTCCAAGACATCCTCGACCCCGAAGGTTTTGGGGACCTGGACATCACCGATGACTTTGGGTTCTGGTTTGACCCGACCGAAGAAATTGACGCGGACACGTGTCGAGCCCTCGAAGAGAACCGCGCCGACATCATCCCAACCGAAGCGGTTGCCGACGTTGAGGGCATGTACTGGTGCTCAATGAACCGCAACTTCGTTCGCTACGTCACCGACATCGACGAATCGGCCCTCTTTAACGGCCTCGCACGTCTTGGAGCTCAAGGAACCGCGAATGTTGGCGAGGGCTCACGTTTCGTTGGAGCATTCCGCGCCCTGGGAATCGCGATTCCCGTATTCGAGCTCGGCGAGGGAGTCTCAGCCGCAGACGTCGCACCCGAAGCGCAAGCGTTCGCCAAACGCCTCGATGAGGCCCTGGCTCTCACCGATCCTCTCAGTGACGACGAACGCCGCATCCGCGCTGGAATGGTGTCCCGCCAGGTGACGATCCGCTAAGAGTAACCACCCGATTGCGCAGTTGCGCAAGGGACTGAAAATCCGCCTCGTCCGATAGGCGTAGCCTACCCACGCTCTTCGGGTAAACCCACTAGGCTGTCAGTTGTGGTAACTGTGGGTGGAACAACGGTGGGTTCTCAGGCTCCTCAGCGTGTGGCGGCGGTGATTCCTGCCCACAACGTCGGGCACGACGTGGCGACCACCGTACGCTCCTGTCGGGCAATCCCCGGTGTTGACCTCCTCATCGTCGTAGACGACGGGTCCGAGGACGACACGGGACGCGCCGCCCGCGCCGCAGGAGCCGTCGTTGTGCGTCACAGCGTGTACCGTGGCCGTGCCTCCGCGATTGAAACCGGAGTCAAAGTTGCGGCGATGCGTGATCGTGCCGACTGGCCACCCAGGCACCTGCTCATCCTTTCTGCGGATCTGGGCGAATCGGCGGTTGAAGCGACACTCCTCGTTCAAGCGGTGACCTCCGGTCAAGCAGATTGTGCGACCGCGGTCCTTCCGCACTCCGAATCAACGCTCCGCACCGGCCATGCCCAGCGTGTTGCTCGTTCCGCAATTTTTCGGGCCACCGGCTGGGAAAGTTTCAATCCCCTCTCATCGCAGAGGTGCGTCACTCGTGAAGCGATCTCAGTGGCGATGCCATTCATGCAGGGGTACGGCCTCGAAGTTGCGATGACGATCGACATCCTTGAAGCGGGCCTATCTGCCGTTGAGGTGCCATGCAGTTTTGTTCACTCAGGTGCCGACAAACGCATCGGAGACCTCAATCGGCCGGCACGTCTAACGGACTCGCTGATCGCGGCGGCACGCCGCAGGTTGAGGCGTTCACGTCGAGCTGAGATTCAGTCATTGTGCGCTCCCGGCTATACCCAGGGGATCGGGACGCCGTATCCGCGTCCAGCAAGTGAACGCAACGCTAGTGAGCGCGCCGTAAACGCAACGAATTGAGCACAACAAAGATCGAGGAGCACGCCATCGCCGCGGAGGCGATCATCGGTGTGAGCATCCCAGCGATTGCCAACGGCACCATGAGAACGTTGTAGAAGAACGCCCAGAATAGGTTTTCCTTGATGATGCGCAGTGTCGCTCGAGAAATTCTCATCGCCGCAGCCGCACTCGTCAGATCCGAATTGACCAGGGTAATGTCAGCAACCTCGATTGCCACATCCGTTCCGGATCCCATCGCGATGCCCAAGCCCTTGACGCTGGCCTGAGCTAGTGCTGCGGCATCATTAACTCCGTCTCCGACCATTGCGACGACGCGTCCCTCGCCCTGAAGCTGTGCGATGACATCGCGTTTTTCATCAGGCATGACCTGGGCGATAACACGTTCGATCCCCACGTGCTGCGCAACGTCATGCGCGGCTTCGGAATTGTCGCCTGTGAGCAGCACGGGCTCGATTCCCAGTGCGACAAGCTGTTTCATTGCCTCCGCGGACGACGGCTTCACCGAGTCGCGCACGACGAGAACGGCAACTGCGTGAGCCTCGTCAAGAGATGCAGGGAGGACACGGATTCCGGTGGCGTCGCTCGACTGCTCACCCTCGATGTGGGGTGACGAGGACGAGCCTGCCTTGTGACCGTCGGAATCAACATCTTGTGCAGACGCTGAACTTTCGACCCGTTGAAGAACTCGTCCCGAATAGCCGGCCTTGGCAACAATGGCTTCGAGCTCCTCGTCTGTGTGCGGCTCAGTCAGCGTAATCACCGCCGATTCGGTTGCGAGGTTCACCGACGCTGAAACACCCTGAAGTTTTCCCAGTTTGCGCTCAACCCGGTTGACGCACGACGCACACGTCATCCCGTGAACATTCATCGTGATCGTCGCCACAGGAGCTGGATCAAACACCGAGTTGAGGTCCGCGGGTGCCGGTGACTGAGGTGCGAAGCGATCGGCCTCGTCCTCGTCAAGGGACACTGAGACTAAGGGCTGAGAAACGGAATCTTCCCACCCGTGAACAACGGCAGCGACAACGGCACTGGCACCGGAGCTTTGGGCGTTGGCCACCGCGCGTTCGAGCGAGTCGGGGATGCGTGTGCCCAGACCCTGAAGCCATGAAAGCCGACCAACGAGGATCAAATCAGATCCGGAAGTGCTGGCCCCCGGCACGAGTGCGGACACGCCGAGACCAGCGTGGTTGGTGAAGCCGGTAACCGCTATGGGACGAACCCCCCGTGTCGCAGCTCCGGCGACGATTGCCCGGGCAAGAGGATGTTCGGAAGGAGCCTCAGCTCCGGCGACGAGGACGAGCACGTCGTCCTCGTTCATCGAGGACGACGCGCAGGAGTCAGCGTCGGTGACCACGGATTCAAGAGCCATTTTGCCGGTCGTCACGGTGCCCGTTTTGTCCAGGACGATTGTGTCAATACGACGGGTCTGCTCGAGGATCTCAGCGGACTTGATGACGATGCCGAGCTGGCTTGCACGCCCCGAACCCACAAGAAGCGCGGTGGGGGTTGCCAAACCGAGCGCGCACGGACACGCAACAACGAGGACGGCGACGGCACTGGTCACGGCAGTCTGAACCGACGCTCCGACAAATAACCAGCCGATCGCAGTCGCCAGGGCAACTGCGATCACCACGGGAACGAAAACGCTGGAGATTCGGTCAGCCAACCGCTGAACAGGGGCTTTACCCGCCTGAGCATCAGTGACCATGCGGCCAATCTGCGCAAGAGTCGTATCAGAACCAACGCGGGTGACGCGAATCGTCAGAGTCCCCCACGTGTTCATCGTCGCGCCGGTCACCTCGTCACCACCACTGACATCCACCGGGATTGACTCGCCGGTCAGGAGTGACGTATCCAGGGATGAATTGCCCGATTCGACTACGCCATCGGTGGCGACCTTTTCTCCCGGGCGAACAAGAATGCGATCACCGACGCGCAGATCCTCAGCGGGGACTCTGCGTTCGACCTGCGTGTTTGTGAGGGGATCGGCTGTCAGGACGGTTGCTTCCTTTGCCCCGAGCTCTAAGAGTGAACGGAGTGCGTCACCCGCACGGTAGCGGGCGCGCGCTTCCATCCACCGGCCAGCGAGGAGGAAAACAACAATCATGCACGCCCCCTCGAAGTAGATCTCCGCGTGGCCGCTGTGGGCATCTGCGCGTGGCAGGAGCGACATGTGCATCGTCATTCCAAGTGTGCCGGCATCTGTGGCAATCAACGCCCACCAGCTCCACAGCGTCGATGCGATAACGCCCAATGAAACCAGCGTGTCCATCGTTGTTGACCCGTGGCGGATAGCCATGAATGCTGCCGAATGGAAAGGCCATGCGCCCCATGTGACAACCGGGAGGGACAGCGCTGCAACAACCCACTGCCAGCCGATGAATTGGAACGCGGGGACCATTGAGATCACCATGACAGCAATGCCCAGAGGGGCTGCAATAGCGAGGCGGCGCTTGAGTTCTTCAGCGTGGCGGCGAGCACCTTCGCCGACCTCGGTCGGTCGGGACGTCCCATAGGCGGTGACGGTGTTTTCAGCTGAGCTGTGGGTGCTGGAGGAGGCGGGTGAGTGGTCGAGGGACGAGGGCGTGTGGCCTGGAGTGTTGGCGGATGCTTGGAGATGGGAAGACGACGTCGGCATGGGAAACTTTCGCTTGTCATGCCGCGGAGCTTGGGCGCCCAGTTCCGTGATCTTGCCGCCTGGCGAGATAGTGGGCGTCGGATGAGCGGGTTGCGCGCAGGCAAGTCGCTCAAGCTCGGCGATACGAGGGAGAGGTCGACTGTGAGGTGCTCATTGACGACATTGGCTGTGCGGCGTGCTGCATGTGCGAATGACGCATGCGCCATGCTGTATGCAGCCGCGGTGATCGTTGAGAGGACCCTTCAGCGGCCAAGGACAATTGCGGACGACCTGCGTTGTCAGCTTGTGCTCGTGCGGAGCAATGACAGTTGCTGCGTAGCGGCTGAGCCACGAAAGCGGAGGTGGTCTGCGGGGGTGTCGCTGAGGTCAACGACATGCCCCAGGGGTGTCTAGAAGTCTCGGGTAATCCCCACGAGTTCGTATCCGGCTTCACTGACGGCGTCGCGAAGGGCATCGTCCTCAATGGGGGTGTTGGTGACAACGGTGACCTTAGAGGTGGCGCCCGAGTTCAAGATGACATCAACATTTTGGACACCGGGAACTTCTTTGAGTTCTTCGGTTACGGACATGACGCAATGTCCGCAGGTCATCCCATCAACAGATAGTTCAATTGTGCGGTCGAATTCAACAGACATCGTGTGCTCCTGTCGTTGGTGTGTCAAGATGTCGTTCTTCTCAAGAAGGTGGTGATGTCGCCTGCGACGCTATGACTTGACGAGTCGTGCGATTGCGCGGGTCGCTTCCTCGATCTTTTCTTGCGCGTCGACATCAGATTTCTTCGCTGCGTCGACAATGCAGTGACTCATATGGTCCTGAAGGAGTCCGATGGCAACGGAGTCGAGTGCGGACTGGGCTGCGGACACCTGTGTGAGGATGTCGATGCAGTACTCTTCGCCGTCAATCATCCGTTGGATTCCGCGAATCTGCCCTTCGATTCGGCGAAGGCGTGCAACGTAGCGGTCCGTTGACGCCGAGTAACCGTGTGCCATGCGATCCCTCCTTCCTGCGCCCGTAGATGTGGTCTTGAGACACTATTGACCATACCCCTAGGGGGTATCTCTGTCAAGAGTTCCGTCTCCAATGGGAACCGCTGGCTGGCCGAGCATCGACCCTGGCAGCGGGGAACATCCCCCCTTATGGGCGCCACTGAGGATCTGATGCGGGTGGCCCATAGATCTCAAATAACTCCGACGGGCGGGCAATATCATCGGGAAAACCCAAAGCCTCCATAGACACCAGCTCACGAACCCGTCGGTCGGCACTATTGCGTTCGCCCTGGGCCGTCAGCACCCGCGCACGCACCGACACCGGTGAAATCTCCCGGTTATTCCACACCGCGCTAGCGGCGGCATCAAGGAGCTGTCGTGCATGGGCGTCGACGTCCTCGTCCCCCGTCGAATCAACAACGAGATCAACCGTGACCAACGCGGGCTTGCCAAACCCCTCACCGACATCGACAACAACCTCGGGAACAAGAGGAGTCAGCCCAACGCACGCGGACTCAACCGCAGCCTGGAAGCGAGCCGACCGGCCCTGACGATGAGAAGGGCGGAGCGCATGAAAAGCAAGACCCGCCCCCAGCGCACCAACCCCGAGCGCACCAATAATGACCGGATGCCGTATCACCAGACCCGACTTCCCCGAAGGAGTTCCCCCCAGCCTCCTCGACGGAGCGGGCGCAATGATCATCCGACGACCGTGCCACCACGACCGTCCCGGAATGTTCGAATCACTCACCGTTGATCCTCTACTTTCTGTCGTGGAATCGTCGTGTGTCGCATTGACGCATCCCCCTGGTCTTCGGCTCCCTGGCGTCCCTTACGTAAGGAACGGATCCGACCGGCCAGGGACTGTGCAAAGGATGGGGGAAAGACCTGTGAAAATGCAGGGAACACAGTGGAGAACTCCTTCCACCACCCAGGCGGACGAAGCGGAGTCGGTGAAAAGTCGTACGGGTATGAGACAGGTTCGACCGCGTTTTCACGAGTCGCCCTCATGAAAGCCTCCCACGGATCCATAGGGACGCCCTCGCGAACATCCTGCCAAATCTCAAAATAGAACACCCGAGAATCCTCGTGCTCCTGCGGAAGAAAATCCTGCAACGCGGCCACGGCCCGACCAACGCGACCCCACGGAACAACGCTGACCTTCCGCTCGAGCTGGCGCACAGTCTCCGTGTAGGTCGCCGACGAATGAGCGTAGTAGAGAGGATTGGTTCGAGGGCGCACGAGCCTGCGTCCAATGGTGACCCGCTGATCGGGAGTCCGGTCGGGAGACCCATCCATCGCTGGAATAACGTCCTGATCGTGAGCGACCGCAAGAACCGTGACATCTGGACGAGTGCGAAAACGGCGTGCCGGAGCCCCAACCGTCAACACCGCTTCAACATTGACTCCCGCCTGCTCAGGAGGAAGGGAAGCCAGCGACACGGCAAGCAAACCGGCTTGAGAATGCCCGCAAAGAAGAACGGGTTCGCGAGCCCACTCGTCCTCGTCAATCCCATCAAGGCGCATCGCTTCATGGAGGGCCGCGATGACACCCAGACGGATCGCCGAGGGGAGACCAAGAACCTCACGAATGTTTGACTCCATATCCGCGGGGTTCGCATTCGAGGTGAACTCCAGGTGAGAGGTTCCCGGTATCGAAGCGATCCATCGACGTGTTCCACGACTTCCTACTCGGGAAATTTTCACCGTCTGACCCATTGTCATCGACCAGTACATCTCGTCGATGTCGGCGCACATGGCGCTGAGGGACCCCGGCACCCCCGTGCGCCTCAAGTGTGCTTTCGGATGTCCAGGAGCCGGGGGCTGCATCGGTGGATTCGCTTGGGAATCCCGAAGAAGATGAACGTGAACGTCACTTGCACGCATCGCCCCGACGGCGTGTCCAACAGCGAGCATCCCCACCATGAGGGCCTCATAGCCGCGTGCCGGGATGCGGGAAAGGGCTTCGAGGGCGCGGTCACGATCATCGGCATGAGTCACCAGGCGCGTGCGAAACCAGGCGCGTCCAAGATGAGCGATTCCTGCGGCCGCACGCCCCAGACTGCGCACCACCAGCGTATCCAACCCCGGTTCGTCGAAGAACAAACGCTGCGAACTCTGGGAAATCTCCTCGCCCATCGACTCTGAGCGCTGCTGAGCGGCGCTGCGGATCGACGGAGGAAGGTCCTGAAGCTGACTGAGTAGCCCAACTAACCCCGTGGCAACAAGTGAAGGGACAAGCGGAATCAGCTTGAGGCGGACATACGCGGGTGGAAACGCGTGGGGAACCCGACGCGGCGCGTAATAGCGACGCCTCATTCTCCGTCGACGCATGCGTTCCTCCCCACCGTTACCGCGCGCAGGCTACTCGTTAGCGCCCTCCACCCAATGAGCGATCGACGGGGCCAAACCGATGTACGTTGCGGGAGTGAGCGCCAAGAGGTGTTCTTTGACGTCAGTGGGAAGACCCAGACCTGAGATGAAATCGCGCATTTCGGCCTCGCCAACCTCATGGCCGCGGGTGAGCTCCTTGAGGCGTTCATAGGGGTTCGCCATGCCCGTAGCTCCCGCGATTGCCGCCGCACGCATCGCCTGCTGCACGGCCTCGCCAAGCACCGCCCAGTTGCGCTCAAGATCCTCGGCCATACGTTCGGCGTTGATGTCAACACCGTCGAGACCTCGAACAAGGTTGTCGAATGCGAGAATTGCGTGGCCGAATGCAACACCAATGTTGCGCTGCGTTGTTGAATCTGTCAGATCTCGCTGCATACGTGATGTGACGAGCGTTGATGCCAGTGAATCAAAGAGGGCTGCGGAAACCTCAAGGTTCGCTTCGGCATTCTCAAAACGGATGGGGTTGACCTTGTGCGGCATTGTTGACGACCCCGTTGACCCCTGAGCTGCGAGATTCTGATGGAAATACCCCATCGAAATGTAGGTCCAGCAGTCTGTGGCAACGTTGTGTGCCACCCGACCTGCGCGGGCGACATCTGCGTACAGTTCCGCCTGCCAGTCGTGCGACTCGATCTGCGTGGTCAGTGGATTCCACGTGAGGCCAAGCCCTTCAACGAAATCGCGAGAAATCGCTGGCCAATCCGCGCCGGGAACGGAGACGACGTGGGCAGCCCAGGTGCCGGTTGCCCCATTGATCTTCCCCAGATATTCCGCGCGTTCGATACGGCGAATCTGGCGTTGGAAACGATGTGCGAACACAGCCATTTCCTTGCCCATTGTCACGGGGGTTGCCGGCTGTCCATGAGTGTGAGCCAGCATCGGAATGTCCGCGCCCTCCTTTGCCAGGCGGGTGAGACGGCTGAGGAATTCGCGGGCCGCAGGAAGCCACACCTGTGTGACCGCAGCCTGAATGGTGAGTGCGTATGCCAGATTGTTGATGTCCTCGGATGTGCAGAAAATGTGGACGACCTCGCGTAGCTTCGGCAAAACAGAATCGGGGCCGAGGACGGACGCCGCCTTCTCCAGGTGGTCGCCAATGAGATACTCGACGGCTTTGACGTCGTGCTTGGTGACCGATTCGAAGGATGCGAGGGCTGCAATCGTTGAAGAATCAAAGGAGCGGGGAAGCTGGCGAAGATAGTCACGCTCATCGTCACTCAACGTGGGAGCACCGGGGAGGACCCGGTGATCAAGAAGATGAATGAGCCATTCGATTTCCACGTGAACGCGGGCGCGATTAAGCCCAGCCTCCGAGAGGTAATTTGCCAATGGGGCGGCGGCCGCGCGGTAGCGTCCGTCAAGTGGAGACAGGGGTTCGCCTCCCGATGCCAGATCGGTATAGCCGTGGGATGGGGAGAACAGGGACGATGGATGAGCGCTCATACCCTTCATCATCCCAGATTTGCCCGGGAAGACCACGGTCATGTCAGGAATTGCGTGTATCACATGAAACGACGCACGATCGCGAGGGTTTCGGGCACATAAGCGCGACCGAAAAGGAAGCAATGAACCATGAGAATGTGGAGCCGGTGGAGTGCAATGCGGTCTTGCCATCCATCCGCAAGAGGTGAGACTTCGGAGTAGGCCGCGTAAATGCGATCCACGAATGGACATCCGAAAACCGTCAGGGCCGCAAGATCTTCTTCGGCATGACCTCCCTGTGCTGCCGGGTCGATGAGCACGCCACCTAGAGGTGTCCACATGATATTGCCGGACCAGAGATCACCGTGTGTGCGGGCAACGCGGATATCGCACGAGTTTGAGGCTGCCGGTGAGTCGACGGCGCTGGTCTTCGCGGAGCTGGAAGAGGGTTGGGAGCTGGTGGAGGGGGGAGGGTTGGTGCGCACCGACTGAGCGATTCGCTGCTCGACGAGCGCCGGTTGGGGATGGTCATAGATTCCCGAGGCCAGGACATCGCCTAGGCGCAGGATGTCACGGATTTCCTCCGCCGTGAATGTCGGTGATTCAAGGTAGGGGCTCAGGCGTTCCTTCGCGTAGAACTCTCCCCACGACGCTGGAGACGCGTGAGGATCTGAGGGAAGTGACAGCGGAGCTTGACCCATCCACCCGTCCCCGATATGCCTGGGAGGTGGTGCTCCCCAATGCGATGCCCCGGATGCGTGGGTGACGGCAAGCGCTCGTCCGAAGTCATCTGCGGCTGTCGTTGTGGGGCGTGTGCTGGGCAGTTCCTCTTCGGTCAGCCACGTGTCCCCGGAATCGAGGACGGTGACGACGCGCGCCGCATCCTCTCCCATGTCCTCTCGCGCCGCGGCAAGCCAGCGAAGACCGTGGACCTCATGGGAGATCTTCGACGGATCGGTTGAGCGTTTTGTTCGCGTAGTCATCGCCACCCCCTTTCATTCGACATCCCGCACCTCAACCGTATCCACAGGATGTCATCAGGGGCCATCTGTATCCACAGAGAGCGCAACTCTCGTGGTGACCCTCGGCGCGTCTTCCTACCGTAGGGACCCATCGGAACGCATGGCGTGAATCTCTGGGGAAACAAGGAGGAGTTGTCGTGGATGATGACGTTGGGATCGACCTGTCCATCGCTTGTGAAACACTGAGCAACGTCGAAGGGGATATCGGAGCACAAACATTCGACGGCTGGAAATCCGCGGCGGCGGACGCGGCACGCGATGAGCTCAATGGGATTCGGCTCAGCATTGCCCGCAGTCTCGATTCCTTGGCATCAGCACGGGTTGTGCATTCCATTGCACATACCGCCTCCCACGAGGCACAACAGAGGGCCATTGTCAGCGGGGATCTTCGCGCGATCGGATGGGGATTTCTTCATCCCGGATGGTAAGAGGTCAATGTCGGAAGGACAGGAGCAATGGACGGGTCCGATGGGTTGACGCGCCTCGTCGTCGTTTCCTCACGTACCGAAGTGGATACGAACGCCCTCGTCACTGCGTGTCGGCAGCTGCGGCACCAGGCACGCATTCTCGATGACGTCAGACTCATTCTGGAAAATGCGCGGGACGGGTCAGAAATGTATGCGCGCTGGGCACCCGAAGAAACGGCGAGGCTGATGCGTCGAATTGACGACCTCTGTATGAGGGTTGAGGAAACCAGAGTACGGATCGACGCGCTGTGTGACTGCGTGGAATACGCGGCTATGGTGTACGTCGCGGCAGAAGGAAATGCCCGCCGATTCGAGTACGCATGGCGTGCGTTTCACCCCGGGAAGGGAGGGTTGTGGACCACGGGGATGGGAACGCTTTACTTTGCGAACCGGCTGAATGCCGCGAAGAATCGTTGGGGATTGACGTGGATTCCCAACGCTGTTGTTGACTATGTGACCAATCCGGTGGCATCAACTGCAAGCGGATACCGCTCCATCATCGCCTCATCACTTGAGTGTGCGACGGGCCGGGGTGATGGGCTCACCGGTCTTCGCGCTCAGTTCGACATTGAGGCCTTTGCTCAACGCATCGCCGATGGGGCATGGAGTCCATCAATTGACGCTCGCACAGCCCAGACTCGGGGAACATCGGTGCCCGCCGAACTTGCAGCCGCATGGTCCCTGGGACTGGGAGCGCTCATCTACGGCCCATCCGGTGGGGTTGTTGTCTCTACAGGAACCCGCGGCCAGGCGGGACGAATCATCCGGCAAACAGCGGTGGCACCAACCGAAAAGGAGAAACGGTCGACGCGGGTGACGGTGATGCCCGGTGACAGGCTTGGAGCGTTCACCGTGTTGTCGATGTTTGGAAAAGCGGGACTTGAACGCTTACCAAGCGGAGCGCAGATCGGCACACAAGACGCGGGCAAAGCGCTCGGCAGACTACCAACGCCGACACAACCAGCACGCACGCCAACGCCGACTAGGCCATCGCAGCTACTGGGCGAACTCTCCGGTCTACGAGAAGGAGGGGAAAGTGGCCAGATAAAAATTCTCAAACATTCCACCCCAACTGCGACGGGAGGAAAACGCACCTCGTGGTCCGTAGTTATTCGCGGAACACAAAGCTGGTCCGTTGGATCAAGCAATCCGCAGGACATGCTGTCCAATCTTCAAGGAGTCGCGCATGAAGACTCCGAGCAATGCAAGGCCGTGCGGACCGCAATGACGATGGCCGGAATCAAAGCGGGGGAAGCTGTGGAAATTGTTGGACATTCGCAAGGGGGAATTATCGCCGCTCAGCTTGCCAGTGATCCGCAGGTCGTTCGCAACTACCGAGTGACCAGTGTCCTCACTGCCGGATCCCCAACCGGAGGTTTCACCACTGCACCGGGCGTCAACATGCTCAGCCTGGAGAACACACGTGACATCGTTCCATCCCTCGATGGCGTGTCCAACCAGCACGGTCCAGGGTCGATGACGGTGAGTTTCGATGGAAACGAGTTGGGGCTGACAGGACCAAGCGGAAAACCTCGATTTGCTCATGACATGAGTGTGTATCGCACCCTCATGGAGCGGATCGAAAACCAGGACGGCCAGAATGGGTCCAGTTCTGGGCCGAAAGAACTCGGTGAGGTCCATGAATGGCAGGAACACCGACGTCAGACACTGGGCTTGACTCACGACACGGAAACAACGGCGTACGTGTTCGATACGCGCCGCATGATCCCGACGGATCACAAACCGTAACCGTCGAAAAGAAGACTTGAATTTCTAAAGACACCCAAGCGGTGGTACTGTGACCGGCGTGACACGGGGTGCCACCGGCTGAGAACACACCCGTCGAACCTGTCCAGATCATTCTGACGAAGGGATGTCGCACGATGAACCACGCGACTGCACAATCCGCATTAACCGCCGTAAAAGACACGAGTCCGCTGGTCTCCTGCATCACGAACTCCGTGGTAACGAACTTCACGGCCAACATTCTTCTCGCCCTGGGCGCAGCCCCCGCAATGGTTGACATTGTTGGCGAGGCCGGCCCATTTGCCTCAATTGCCACAGGACTGCTCATCAACCTCGGCACGCCCACCCCCGAGCAACGCGAAGCGGCAATCGAAGCAGCTCAAGCAGCCAATGATGCCGGTGTTCCCTGGGTCCTCGACCCCGTCGCCGTCGGCGTACTCAAGCACCGCACAGCCACCGCCCGCGCGCTCCTCGAACTGAAACCGACGGCGATTCGTGGAAACGCTTCGGAAATCATGGCGCTCGCGGGCACAGGCGCAGGTGGACGCGGTGTCGAGAGCGCCGACGATGTTGAATCCGCGCTCGATGCGGGGCGTGAGCTTGCCGCAACCTACGGCAGTGTTGTCGCAATCTCCGGTCCAACGGACGCAGTGATCACCGCCAACGCAGTGGTCCATGTCGGAGGTGGATCCGAGATGCTCACCCGGGTCACTGGCGGGGGATGTGCGCTGGGCGCAGTCATCGCCGCATTCATCGGTGCGGGACGCGCACACGGATTGACGGATGGCGATGCTGTTGCAGCGGCCCACGTCGCATATTCCGCGGCAGCAGAAATTGCAGCAGCGCAGGCGAAGGGACCGGGAACTTTCAGCTCCCGCTTCCTCGACGCACTGTATCTTCTGCGCGCAGATGATCTCGACCGGATTCCCCTGTCATGATGCACGAACATCAGCGACCAGCCCCCGATCTACGGTGCTACCTCGTCACCGACGAGGACCTCTGCGCTAGCGCAGGTCGGAGCGTCCTTGACACTGTCATTCGGGCGGTTGACGGCGGAGCAACATGCGTCCAGCTGCGCGCGAAAACAACAGATGGTGGACCATTCCTCGATGATGTATGCGACGTCGCGCGGGCGGTCGGAACCCGCGTGCCCGTCCTCGTCAATGATCGCGTGGATGTCTACCTGGCAGCGAAGGCCCTGGGTGTTCCCGTTGCCGGGGTTCACGTCGGTCAGGCGGATCTGCCCGCTCGAATTGTCCGTCAGCTCATCGGAGATGACGCCTATCTTGGGCTTTCGGTTGGAACCGAGGACGAAGCGCGAGTTGCTCGCGAGGAAGGCGCAGCGGATCACGTGGGTCTGTCGGTCCTGCGAACCACGTCAACAAAAACGGATACCCCCGAAGTCCTGGGCTATCAGGGGTGTCAGCGCCTCGCAGAAATTGTCGGAATGCCGTCGTGCGTAATCGGAGGAGTACAGGTTGATGATGTTGCCCCTCTCGCCCGAGCAGGCGTGAACGGGGTTGCCGTTGTGTCGGCGATCTGTGCGGCCGATGACCCTGCCGCAGCGGCCGCAGATTTCTTCAACGCATGGTCCATGCAGCAGGGAGACTGAGAAATGACACGTGTGAAGACCCTGTCGATCGCGGGTTCAGACCCCAGCGGTGGAGCAGGAATCCAAGCCGACCTCAAGGCAATGAGCGCGAACGGCGCTTACGCCATGAGTGTCATTACGGCGCTGACAGCTCAGTCGACACAGGGAGTCACTGACGTGCACGTCATCCCTGTGGACTTTGTGCGTCAGCAGATGGACACGCTTTTGGCGGATATCACTCCCGATGCGACGAAAATTGGGATGTTAGCCACGGCGGAGCTCGCTCATCTTGTTGGCGAATACTTTCCGTCCCTCACGTACACCGTCCTCGATCCCGTCATGGTTGCGACATCCGGGGATCGGCTCCTTGACCCGGATGCAACCGCAGCCGTCATGGATCTGTGTACGCAGGCTGACCTCATCACCCCGAACATTCCCGAAGCGGCAGCGCTCCTCAACGTTGAACCGGCAACGAGCGTGGACGAGGCCGTTGATCAAGCCATCATGCTTCGCGACCTAGGGGTTCGGCGTGCCCTTGTCAAAGGGGGACATCTGGATGCGGACGCGACGGACGTGTTCATTGACGAGGACGGACCCGTCCTCGTCACCGGGCATCTCGTGACCACGCAGAACACCCACGGGACAGGGTGCACACTCTCGTCGGCGATCGCGGCGCTGCGCCCGCAAAGTGAGTCATGGATCGACGCGGTGCAACGCGCGAAGAACTACCTGACGGGTGCGCTTGAACGAGCGGATGACCTGAACGTCGGCCAGGGACACGGTCCTGTCAATCATTTCGCAGCGCTGTGGGATGCTGCTGCGTCCGTTGCGCACCCCGCAACTCACAACCACGAGGAGAACGAGAAATGACAGCCGATCACCCCATGACCTTCACCGAGGAAGCGTGGGAGCGGACTTCTCACATCCGCGACCGCATCGATACACTTCCATTCGTTCAGGCCCTGGCCGATGGCTCGCTTGAACGTTCGGCATTCAACTACTACATGGTGCAGGACGCCCTGTATCTGGGTGCTTACGGGCGCGCCCTCGCGGGTTTGGGCGCGAAGGCAGACGAACCGGACGACCTGATTTTCTGGTCGAAGTGCGCAGCCGACTCCATCGAGGTCGAACGCTCCTTGCATGCTAGTCACGTCGATGTCTCGGCACGCGCGCAGGCCTCACCGACGTGCCGCGCATATTCATCATTTCTCTTGGCGTGCTTGAACGAGGATTATGCGATCGCAGCAACCTCCGTTCTCCCGTGCTTCTGGGTATACGAGGACGTGGGACGTCGGATCCTTGAGGCATCCTGCGATCTGGAGAATCATCCGTATGGGGACTGGATCGAAATGTACGGCGATCCGGTGTTTGCTGAGCAGACACTGAGAGTGCGGGCAATCATTGACCGCCTCGCCGAGGAAGCGTCCCCTCGGGGGCGTGAGCGCATGTTCGAGGTATTCCAACAGGCGGTGCGCTACGAGTGGATGTTCTGGGACGCTGCGTGGCGTCAAGAGGAGTGGCCGGTCTAGCGTCGGTGCGCTAAGCCGTCATCTCTCGTTGGGTCTGTCGCTGCGCGACTATGAGGAGCGGTCAAACGCGCTTTTCAAGCCAATCTGACAGGGCATCGTTGCCCCACGATGATGAAGTGACCAGGCTCAACGGCGCCTATACGGTCCACCATATGCGCCAACACATACGCGGCACACCCCAAAATCAGGGGTGTGCCGCGTGAGTGTCATGTCAACCGGAGAGGCCAGGCTCACCGGCTAAAAGAGAGAGTGGGAATTATTCCTTGTCCTTGCTGGACACCCCGAGGATGCCCGACACGATGGACGCGATGACGGCAACGATGATCGCACCGAAGAGCGCGGGCCAGAATCCGTTGACCTCGAAGGGGATGTTGAAAGAGCTCGCCACCCAACCCGTGAGCATGAACATCAGTGCGTTCGTCACGAGGGCAAAAAGCCCGAAGGTCAGCATGTACAGCGGGAAGGTCAGCACGTTGACGAGCGGGCGGACAAGGGAGTTGACGATCGTGAAGACCAGTGCCACAACCGCGAGCATGAGGAAGCGGTTGAGGAAGGATCCACCGGTGAAAGAAATACCGGGGAGGATCGTCGAGGCCCAGAGTCCGGCCATTGTTGCAAGGAGTCGAAAAATGAAATCCATACTTGAATGTTACAGATTCCGTATAAAAGCGCTCGGTGAGGAGACGATACGGGGGTTGCATGTGACGAAAGTCCCGGTATTTGACGATTTGAGAACATCGCGATGCTGAGGTGGGGACGTTCACTGAGTGAGAGACGCTCGGTGTTACGCGGGTGCGTGCGGTAGGACTGTCGTATGTCGCAGATGAATGTTCCGATTCGCCAGCAGGTTGACGATCTCCCCCGATATGTTCCGGGCCGGGCCCGTGAGGGAGCGGTGAAACTGTCATCGAATGAAATGCCGCAGCCACCGGATCAGTCAATCATTGACGCGGCATCACAGGCTCTCGCACAGGTCAACCGTTACCCCGATCTCACGGCATCCGAACTCCGCGGCGCATTGGCACAACGCTTCGGCGTCGACGCTGACGAGGTGTGTGTAGGGACCGGCTCCTCGGCAATCCTCATGGCCGCACTCATGGCGGTGTGCTGCGACGGTGACGAGGTCGTGTTCCCCTGGCGGTCGTTCGAGTCGTATCCGATTGCCGTACCAGCGGCGCACGCCACGGCTCGCCTTGTTCCTCTTCGCGAGAGCGGCCAGGTTGATCTGCACGCAATGCGTGAGGCGTTGACGGAGCGAACGCGGGTCGTCATCGTGTGTACACCGAATAATCCGACGGGTCCCGCTCTGTCTTTCGATGAGATCCACGAATTTGTCCGTCAGGTTCCGCCGAACATACTGATCCTCATGGACGAGGCGTACATCGACTTCGCGGATGACCCTGCGATCAGGTCAGCGATCCCGCTCATTGGGGAGTTCCCGAATGTTCTCGTCATGCGAACTTTCTCAAAGGTTCACGCACTCGCGGGGGTTCGCGTGGGCTATGCCATTGGGCATCGGCAACTCATCGGAGCGATTCAGGCGGTCCTCGTGCCGTTTGGGGTAAGCGCTGTCGCTCAGGCGGCGGCCGTGGCGTCGCTCAAAGGGGACGAGGACGTGCGCGCGCAGGCGCGCGCAATTATTGGCGAACGTCACCGGATGCTCAAGGAACTGCGAAGTCTAGGCTTTGTGGTCCCCGAGTCTCAGGCGAATTTCGTCATGCTCATGGGCGAGGGCGAGGAGTTTGTGGCGGCGTGTGCCCGTGAGGGAGTTGTGGTTCGGCCCTTCCCTGAGGGGATACGGGTGACGGTGGGGACACGTGAACTCAACGACTGTGTTCTGCGGGCGGCGCAGTCTTGCGCTGCTCGTCGCTCAGACAGATGATGGACGTCGCCCTCTTACAACGATGACTGGGGTAAGTCTCGGCTGCGCCGGGGCGAGATCGCACCATCCCTCTCACACGATGACTCGGGATGTGGGGAGCGCCTTGTGAAATGCGCGTGGGCTGCCCGGTTTCACGTGTTTCCCAGGCAGCCCACGGTGAGCTGAATGACTGTGCTCTTGGTATTCGATCTGTGCTCAGGCTGCTCAACAGCCGCGGTCTGTTACTGAAGGGCAACAAAGACCTTGGTGTCTCCGAATTCAGGAGCCACCGCGAGCACGCCCTTCGAAACGTCTGCTGCTGTCACAGCGATGGGAATGTCACCGCTAATGCTTCCGCCCTCGTACATTGTTGTCACGGTGTCCAACTGCTCGGGATATAGGAGGGACTTCGTGAAGGTATTGAAGCTCTTGCCCTCTGCCGATACGTAGGTGACGTCAGTAAAAGGCATCTCTCCTTGAGGGTCATCTCCGGTGTAGGTGATTGTCAGGTTAACGAGGATGTATGTTTCACCTTCGGCTGGTGGCTCATTGAAAGAATTGGAAGCGAGGATCGTGTCGGTGGCGTTGAGGTTGACGCTGTTGACGGTGACCTCCCAGTCATCGGAGGAGATCTTCGTTCCCAGCGGCGCTGGATTGTCGCGCGATGTTCCGACACCTCCGGCAGCAGTCTTCGACGGAGTTGACGATTCATCATCGCTGTCCTCGAACATATCGGAGGAGTCGTCGTGCTGTTCAATGCCGGGAATGGGCAGGTGAGAGGAGTCGAAGTGTGTCGTTTCGGCCAGCTTGCCGATGAATACGAGGTTGATGACAACGGCAATGATGGTTCCAAGAACCGCGATGATGACGGCGGCGATTGCGGTGCCGCGTTTCTTATTCTTGAGGAAGAGCCCAACGATTCCCAGGATGAGGCCAGCTAAGAGTGGGATCCAGCCGATGAATGCCACAAGGGGAATGAGGGAAATGACTGCGCCGATGATTGCGAGAACCAAGCCGATAATGCCGACAACGTTTGTCGTTTTCGGTGCCCCAGCGCCAGCCGGACCAGGCATTCCGGGAACCCCAGGAGTCCCAGGAACCCCGGGCATTCCGGGCCCGCCGGGGGTTGCGTAGGGGCCCGGCTGCGCCTCGTACGGATACGCTGCGGTTTCCCTCTGCTGGTCGTACGGCGGCAAAGCCGTGGTCTCTTGCTCACGGGGTGCGCTGTAGGGACTTTCCGAGCTTTCGGGTGTTGTCTGCGCGTACGGCTGACCAAACTCGCCGGGCTGCTGCTCGGGGAGTTGCGTTGTCGGATCGGTCGGCTGCGCTGAGTCCGTCGGATCCGAAGGGTTATCGGACGGAGGAGATCCGTAGGGATTCGTCATGGTGTTCCTCTGCTGAAATGTGTGATGGAAATCTGTGATTGGTGGGTCAGTAATGACCCAAATCGTTGAAAATTTTACAGTAGGCGTATGTGGGAGGGAAGAGTGTCCTGCGTGCGGATCATCAAGCGTGAGGGTCCGCAGCCCGCGCGCGAGCCCACACGAGGGACGGGAGAGAACTCGTGAGAATTGGCAGCGGAGGTTCGGGCTGGAGATAGCGGCCTCTGTATCAGCTCGCGCAGTGCATCACGGTCAGGCTCGGGGAAACAATCAGACCCGGAACCTCAAAACGTTGAGATTCCGGGCCAATTTGTCGGGGTGGCGGGATTTGAACCCACGACCTCTTCGTCCCGAACGAAGCGCGCTACCAAGCTGCGCCACACCCCGTGCGACCGTTTGAGTATAGCGACGCACAGCGCAACAGCCAAAATAAGAAGCATCACCGACGATGCCGAATCCGTCACACTGTGTTCTCGGGCGACTCGAATTCAGCGCAGCTCCAGCGACACGTTCAGACTGACATGCCCTGGCGTCGGGGAATAAGAGTCAGGAGTGACACTTCGGGTCGCGTGGCAACGCGGATCGGTGCGAATGGCGAGGTGCCGAGGCCAGCCGATACATGGAGCCACGATGATCTTCCCCCCGAATCCCATCGCGTCAAACCTTTGGCATGAGTTCTCGGGAGATCACAGTTGGTGACAAGAGCCCCAAACCACGGAATACCGATCTGACCGCCGTGAGTGTGGCCGGCAAGGATGAGGTCCGACCCCATTCGGGTGAAGGGGTCGATGACACGCAGATACGGGGAATGGGTGATCCCGAGACGCACAGAGTGAGGGTCATCCCACGACGTGTCGACCGTGACGATGCGTTCACGTTGGATGTGCGCGTCATCCGTACCGATGAGGCTCAGCGTCACCTCGTGGGAACGCGCGCCGGAACCGCGTTGCGCACGACGCGGAGTGAGCGACACCGAATCCGCTCGATTCGACAAGTCAGCCCACCCGGAATCCCTTAAAGTGCGCGCAACCTCGGTCCACGGAAGATCGGGATTGAGACGGTCGCGGTGACGTCCGACCTCACGGGGTTTGAGGTATTCAGCCCACCCCTTGTGTTCGGGGGAGTAGTAGTCATTCGACCCAAGAACAAACGCTCCCGGATATTCCAGGAAGGGGCGGTGTGCGTCGAGGACGAGGTCGAGCCCGTCAACGGAACCAAAATTATCGCCCGTGGACACAACGAAATCGAAGATTTCATCCCGAGCCACACGCTCAAGGAAGGAGACGATGAAATCCTGTCCCGGATACATGTGGAGGTCAGACAGATGAAGAATCCGGATCGGGGACGACAGGGCCTCGGGCCGAACCGGAACTGTGAACCGACGAATCGTCGGGAAGCGCCGTTCAATCGACCCCCACGCAAGAGTTGCTGCTCCGGCTGCCGCCGTCGTTGCCGCTGCGATCCCGAGGGCGCGGCCTACGGCAACGAGTCCTCGCGGGGCAAGTGATGGCCTGCGAGCGAGGTCTTCAAGACCCAGCGGGAGCGTACGCGTGTTATTCATCGTCGACAGCTTACCTATCGTCAGTGTCGGTCTCTTCTTCGGCTTCGTCCTCGTCTTGCTTCTCTTTCTCTGAATCCCGTGAGACCGGAGGCGGCGGGGAACCGAGGTTCGCAAGCTCAAGGTTTTCGATGGGAGTTCCGCTCAATGCGGCAGACATATACGGTGACCAGATATTTGGTCCGATGAATGTCTGGCCGAAGAGTTCGGAATAGTAACGGCCGTTGATCACGACATTGCGTGCCGGTGTTGTTGACGCGTTTGCGTGCCCAACCCAGGCGGCGGTTGCGAGCGAGGGCGTGTAGCCGGCGAACCACGTGTTTGAGTTGTTATCTGTGGTTCCAGACTTCGCGGCGTAGGGGCGTCCATCCGCAATCCTCACATTGGTGTAGTACTGCGCTGTTGACCGCGAAAGAACAGTGGATACTTTGTGGGCCACATCAGTAGCAAGAACTTGATGACAGTCGGGCTGGTATTCCTTGAGCGTGGTTTCATCCCGGTCAACGACGGTTGTCATCGACTGGGGCTTACACAGGTTCCCATCGTTTGCCATCGCGCCGAAGGCGTTAGCCAGTTGCAGCGGGGAAGCGGTGACTGTACCGATAACCGCCGCAGGGTAGGCGTTGGGAACTTTCCCGTTTTCGTCGATACCGAAGTCATAAGCAGTTTGGAAAATCTGGCAGAAGTCCACCCGCGACGCCATGTTGACGAAAGCCTGGTTGACGGAAAGTCCCGTTGCACGGATCGAATTCATGACGCCATCTTTCCCTGGCAGATCGTTGACATCGAAAGGCGTCGTGGTGATTGGCTGCCCATCGCATGAGAAGGCGTGTGCGTGATAGTGGCGGTTGGGAGAGCCAACGGGGTCGTACACCGAATGGCCTTCTTTCAACCATTGAATAAGGGTGAAGACCTTAAAAGTTGATCCAACTTGGAACTTGCCTTTGGCTCCGTAGTTTGACATCGTCTGCCCGGCTTCAACGCCGTAGGTCGTGTTCTGAGCCATAGCGACGATGTTCCCGGTTTTTGGATCCAGTGATACGAGGGCGTCGTCGAGGTCCGATTCGTCGTCAACGGGGATCGTTGACGTCAAAGCGGAGTAGGCGGCGTCCTGTTTGGCCGGGTCAAGGGTGGTGCGAATGGTGATTCCGCCGGTTTTGAGCAGGTGTTCGCGCTCTGCCTCGTTCTCGCCAAAAGCCTTGTCGTTGAGGAACTGCCCAACAACGTAGTCGCAGAAGTACGCGAGTTTCGAGTCCGCTCCTGAGCATCCTTCGGGGGTCCGAGTGGGTTTCAACATGTCGGCAACGGGGACTGCGATGCCCGCGTCGTATTCTTCCTGCGTGATGTACTCCTGGTCACGCATGACCTCGAGAACGGTGTTACGTCGTTCCTGTGCGGCTTCGGGATACGTCAGCGGATCGTATTCGACGGGTGACTGAACGAGGCCGGCGAGGAGCGCAGACTCAATGTAGGTCAGGTCGGAGGCGTGCTTTGAGAAGTATCGTTGTGCCGCTGCTTCAACTCCGTAGGTAATGGGTCCAAATGGTGCAATGTTCAGGTATCCCGTGAGAATGTCATCTTTGGACATCTTCTGTTCGATAGCCAGGGCGTACTTGATTTCACGAAGTTTTCGCTGAGTTGTCTGCTCAGTCGCGGCGGCCACCTGTTCGGCATCCCCTTCAAGATATCCGCGTTCTTGGAGGGAGTTACGAACGAATTGCTGAGTGATGGTCGACGCCCCCTGGGTTCCAGAGTCACCCAGATTGTTCACTAACGCGCGGAGGATACCCTGGGGGTCAACGCCGCGGTGTTCCTTGAAACGCTTGTCCTCGATGGCGATGATCGCGTTCTTCATGCTGTCGGAGATATTTGCCGAGGGAACGACGATCCGTTGCTTGTCGTAGAAGCGCGCGATGACAGCGCCCGTCGCGTCGAGCATGAGCGATTCTTCTGCCGGATCGGTGACATTAATTTCATGGGGAAGTTCGTTAAACACCGACGGCATGGCCTTAACGGTGATCGCTGCCGATCCGGTGAGCGGGGCAAAGAGACCGGCTCCGAGAACGCCCATGAGGCTGGAGACGCTGAGGAATGCGAGCAGCAAGCCAATGAGCTGAGCAGGCCGAATGAGGCGCGTTCGGGACTGAGACATGGGTTAAGAATACGTGTATTTGTCATATTTTGACCTGAGAGACCGCTGAAAACGATAAGTCGTCACACAAGCGAGTTTGTTCTTCGCGCCGACTGTGTGTATGGTCACATGTGTGGCTCGCTGACGAGCGGAAAACGGAGTATCTCAGATGACCAGTGTCGTTGAAGACCAAAGTTGGGTGGCGAAAGCACTATGCGCGGGTTATGAGCCCGATGCACTTTTTGTTCAAGGTGCCACTCAGAGACAGGTGAGGTTGCGGTGCCTCCAGTGTGAAGTGCGCCTAGAGTGCCTTGCCGACGCCCTCGAATCTGAGGCAAACTTCGGCGTCTGGGGGGGACTGACCGAGCGCGAACGCCGTGCGATGCTTCGCCATTACACGGACGTCACCGATTGGGGCCAGTGGTTAGCAACGTCAACGGATCCCCTCGCCGTTGAAATCCGTGCTCCGAAGGTCCCCAAAGTCCTCTCGCACGTGCGCGGCTGACCCGGGCACGAGGACGAGGCGGCAGTCAGCACCGGGAAGCTCCCACACCTGCGCGGCTGACCCCCTGTTTCCCCATTCCTCCTCATTGGCGAGGGCGAAGCCGAGGGCAACCTGTTGTCGATATCCCAGCGCGTCATGATGCTCAATGCTCTTAGGATGGACCCATGACGAAATGGGAGTACACAACGATTCCGTTGCTCACGCACGCAACGAAGCAGATCCTCGATCAGTGGGGTGCTGACGGCTGGGAACTTGTCCAGGTCATTCCCGGACCGACGGGCGGCGACAGCCTCGTTGCCTACCTCAAACGTCCGGTGGACACCGATAACGCCTGAGAGGTCGACGCATCATTGCGTGAACATCGGGAGAACCCGTTCACCATCCCCGCACCGAGCTACGCGACGGTACGTCCGGCGTATCCACCGCAGGCGGTGACACATCTTCTCAACAGGTGTGCACAAACGCGCGGAGAACCGGTGCGTACCGTTGCCGATATCGGTGCGGGAACGGGCAAGATGACGCGGCTCCTCGCCGAACGTGGGCTTACAGTTGTCGCCGTTGAACCGTCGGCGGCGATGCGGTCGGAGTTTCATCGACTACACCCGGATCTGTCTGCGCACGGAATCCTCGTGGAGGGAAGCGCCGAACACACGGGGATTGACAGTGCACGCATCGATCTGGTGGTCTTCGCGCAGTCGTGGCACTGGGTTGACGCGGACTTAGCGGCGGCCGAAGCGGCGCGAATCCTCCGGCCCCGGGGAATCCTCAGTGCCGTGTGGAACCAGATGGACGTTTCGATCCCCTGGGTTCATCGCCTGACACGCATCATGAGGTCCGGCGACGTTCACCGAATCGATCGGCCTCCATCATTTGGAGCTCGTTTTGAGGAACCCAGGTCCGTCCTCGTCCCCTGGGAAGACTCGATGACACCGGAGCAGATCCTGGAACTGGGAACCACCCGGTCGTCCTACTTGCGTCAGTGCGAATCTGGACGCAAACGGATGCAGGACAACCTCAGGTGGTACCTGTACACGCACCTGAGATACGAGGCCGAGCAACCCGTGACAATCCCCTATTCGACGCTTGTGTGGACGGCGGCACTTCGGTAGAGGAGAGGGAAAAGGCCGGTGGCTGCGGCTTCTCCCAGTCGCGCACAACGGGAGCGAGGAGCCTAGGAGCGCGGCCCCTCTTTCTCCCAGGGGTAGACGACGCCGAGCTGCTCGCGCACAGTGTCGAGCAATTCCATGACACGGATCGTGTCATCGAGAGGCATCGTCGCAGATTCCGTCAATCCCGCAGCAAGACAGCGTGCAACCTCGGCAGCCTGGTACTGGAAGCCGCCGGGAACAGTCCCATCCCACTCAGTGATGACACCGTTGTCGCGCTCCGGATCGGAAAAGACGCGCAGTCGAAGCGACGTGGGTCGATAGAACTGCTCGGGCATCTCAAGCGTGCCCTTCTCGCACACGACCTGACCGAAAGTTGCTGAGCGTCCATTGAAATTCGACGTGGCCGTTGCCGTTGCATCCTCGGTGCGTAAGAGCACAGCGTTTTCAACATCCACGCCGAGCTCGGTGAGTTTCCCAGCCGAACCAACGACCTCGCAATCGGGGAGTACCTGCTGAACAAAAGACACCGAGTAGACCCCCAGATCAAGCAGTGCGCCGCCGCCGAGCTGCGGATCCCACATGCGCTGAACATTCCACAGGTCCTGACCGTGGTCGGCAAAGACCGTGGAGATTGCACCAAGCGATCCGTTGCGGAGAATCTGTGTGAGAACCTTCTGATGCGGCAGATGCCGGGTCCACATGGCCTCCATGCAGAACAAGCCCTTCGATCGGGCAAGCTCGACGACGCGGCGTGCCCCCGCTGCGTCCATCGTGAAGCACTTTTCCACGAGGATCGGCTTTCCAGCCTCAAGGGCCTGGATCGCGAGTTTTTCGTGCTCGGGGTGGATGGCGGCGATATAGACGACGTCAATGTCGGGGTCGGCAAGCAGAGCCTCGTAGGACTCAAATGCACGGTTGACGCCGAACTTCTCAGCGAATTCTTCAGCGCGTTTCGGGTCACGCGCGGCCACGCCTTCCATGATTCCCGACGAGTAGGCGGCAACATCGTGAGCGAAGACAGAACCGATCCAGCCGGCTCCGAGGATCCCCCAACGCACAGCGGGTGCCTGCGTTGGATCAAGGAGTTCAACACCTTCGGCTCGCTGAGCAATCTCAGGAGGAAGAGGGAGGAGTTCGGCGTGAGGGTTACGAGGGTGGGCAGCTGGGCGCTGAGAATTCGACGTCTGTGTCATACCTTTTATTTTTGCATGACCCGACGGCATTTGGGATGTGAAGCCACGTGTCAACGTCAACGAGCCGCGAGCTCGTCATCAGATCAGATTGCGTTTCTCCATCCACTTCATCGCCAACCAACCGAAGGGAATACGTCCATAGAACGTCACGAGACGATAGAGGATCGCCGTTGGCAGGCCGATCGACAGACTGACCCCCGCAACTTGAAGTCCGGCGGTTAACGCGGTTTCGACAGGGCCAATGCCACCGGGAGACGGGATCACCGACCCCAGGGAATTCGACGCGAGATAGGTGATCGCCAGGGACGCAAAATCCAACGACCCGCCCATTGCCGTGAGCGCCGCCCAGAATGACCCGATGAAACCGATATTCATGATGATGTTTCCGGCAACCACGGCGAGAATTCGGCGGGGTTGACCACCGATCCACAGGAGTCGAGGAAATACCTGCTGCCACGTCGGCTCAATTTTCTCCCACACCCACCGTCGAATCTTCGGCACCAGCAGTGCTCCACCGACAACGATCCCGATACCCGCGACGATCGCGAGAATCATTCCAAAAGGAAGAGACACAGACAGCGACGCCCCCGACACCACCATGACGATCAGCAAAAGCGACACCGTGATGGTCAGCTGAGCGAGCTGCTGGATCGTGACCGTCGCGACGGCAAGAGCTGTGGGAATCTTCTTCTGACGCAGATACCTCATGTTGAGCGCGGCTGGTCCTACGCCCGCAGGAGCAACAATCGTCACAATCGACGCGGCGACTTGCGCCGTGAAGGCCTCAGCGAAGGGGAGTTTCACGGTTGACAGTGCCCGCAACGCAATCGCCGCGCCCACCCACGTCAGGGCTGCGAGTGCGAAGGAGATCGCCATCCACACGGGGTTCGCCGCCGTCACGGCCGTGACAATTTCATCGAAGTTCAACGAGCCAAGAACCACGACCAGTGCGAGGAAGAGAATCCCCACGGTGACCACCGTGCGCGGCTGGAAACGTTGAATTTTTGCTAATTCCTCGCTGGAAGCCTCGGGTTCCTCAAGGAGGCGAGACCGCAGTTCCGTGAGCAATTCACTGCGACGGATCTCCTGATTAATCGACGACGGAAGAATCGGAGCCTGGAGCACGGGTGCAGCCGAGGCGAGGGTATGGCCGTCCAAACACCTCCGAGCAGACGCCAGGGCACGGTCCGGTGATGACGCCACAGCAAGGAGCGTGAGCATCTGCGCAACGTCAATGCGCCGACTCAGGTCCGTGGTTGCCACCTCGCCCTGCTCCCAGTTAATGAGCCACACATCCCCCGCCTGATCAACGACGAGAGCATCCTCGGTGAGATACCGGTGCGCGATCGCATGTGTATGAGCGGATTTCAGCTGGAGCCACGCCTCGTCAAGCATTGCGTCGGTGATCTGCTCATCTGACAGGTCGTAGAGACGCGTCGTTGGTGGAAGGGCACGCGACACGGACACGAGCGAATCCCCCGCCTGAGCAACCCCGATCATGTCCGGGGTTCGGACATGGGCACGCCCCGCTGATAGAGACGTCAGAGTTGCGCGTTCGACCCGTGCTTTAAGGGAGGGGGACACCCAGCGAGAAATGCCGCGTAACCGGATGTTATTCCACACATCTCGCAGAGTTCCCGTTAACTCACGCCCCGGATCTACAACGACGAGGTCGAGGAGTTCTCCGCGGAAATCCCACACCTGATAGTGACGATTCCCATTGGGATGCGGCCTGCGCGTCACCGTAAATTCTGTGTCACCAGCGTCATAGGGACGCTGAACGAGGGTGTTGCGGACATCGACACGCGGCACAGAGGACACGGGGATCTGTGGCGGCGATGCGGCGGCCTCGTCCTCGTCCCCCGTGATGTCCTCTTCGTCGAGGGGGGCGGATACGGGAGAAGGAGCGGGGGAGCCCACGATTTCGTTGTCGATCAGCCAGGTCTGGAGGGGGTCCTCATCCGTGGGAAGGTCCGTCCGGATGATGCGCGACGGGATGATCGACAGGGACAGCAGCGCATTGACGAGGTCGATGCCCGTTGCGCGACGGTCGTCGAAGCCGTAGATCCATCGGGTGAGGCACCCGAAAAGCCGGCCGATGAAGACGCAGATAAAGGCCCCGGGAAGAGTCATCGTTGAGCGCATCACCCCGAGGAAAAGAACGACCCATAATCCCGCCCATGACCAGCGGACCGTCCGCATGTGATCTATTTCTCCGGCAGCGGTAAAAAATGCGCACAGGGTGATGACGAGGACGTTGATGCCGATGACGGATTCAGCTGGGGCATTTGCCTGAGTGACTTGCGACATGCGCAGGGGTGCGGTGAATTCCGGGGGGAGGAACGATAGTCCGTACACCAACGCCCATCCGCCAAGGGTTGCCGTCAGTCCCGTCCCGACGGCTCGGATAATCGTCGATAGTCTGCGGCGCAACGCCAAAGCGACGACGATGCCGATAGGGGCGGCCAGAACAACGAGCCCTTCGATGAAAGTCACCGGCAGAAGAAGCACCTCGCGGATCAACTGAAATTGAAGAACGTCTTGAGTGACCCCCTGCGTCGTGGCATTTGCGAAGACCCCGATGATCCATACGCCGCAGATGCCGATGGCAGCGAGGACAATATCAACGAGGTCTTCGCGTCGCCGATGGCGCGTCGATGTGCGGTCGGCAAAAATGATGGGCCCGGGCAGGGAGGGGGCGAAACCCGGTGAAAACGGGGCGTCATCGGCCACGTTGGCCTCGTCGGCACCGGGAACTTCGCGGATCGTCATAGTGGCAATCCTAACCACTCGGGCTCGCCGACTACTGTTAAGGCGGAGGTATCGCTAAGGAGAATGTGCATGAACTGGTCACTGACCGCTATGGCCACGGACCCGACGCTCATCGACACGGTCGTTGGGTGGTTCAAGGACCCCGAGACTCTACTTGTCGCTATGGGACCGTGGGTGCTGTGGGGAACCCTCGCGATCGTTTTCGTTGAATCCGGTGTACTTTTTCCCGTTCTCCCCGGTGATTCACTGCTGTTTACCGCAGGACTGCTGCATGACAGACTCCATCTGCATCTGCCCACGCTCGTGCTGCTGACCTTTATCGCCGCGTTCCTCGGCGCCCAGATCGGCTACTTTCTCGGGGCACAATATGGGCGGCGATTCTTTAGCCCCAATGCCCGATTCTTGAAAACTGAGTATTTGGAGAAAGCAGAACATTACTTCGACCACTACGGTGGTCGATCGCTGGTCATCGGGCGTTTCATTCCCTTCGTTCGCACCTTCATTCCACTGGCCGCGGGAATCGCCCGCTACCCCTATGGAAAATTCCTCCTCTACAACTCCGTGGGTTCGTTGTTGTGGGGCGTAGGAATCACCTACCTCGGGTCGGTGCTCGGTGGAATCCAATTCGTCCACGACCACCTATCCCTGATTGTCATGGCGATCGTCGTTGTGTCCGTCATGCCGATGATCATTGAGGTTCTTCTGCGCAAAAGAGCAGCAGCCACAGCTGGGGGAGTTGACACCGCGGGCGTAGACACAGTGCCTGAGATCATAGATTCTGCCTCGCTCATCGCTGACACCGCGTGCGTGGAGACCGGTGACGAAGCGACGGCGCGCCAAGAAGAGAAGTGAGCGTTTCGTGTTCCTTCAGTGGTGGTCGCTCGGGCCCATCGCCCTCGCGATGCTCATCGCGCTATTCGTCCCAGGATTTGCGTGGATTCGGACCTCCGTTCGTTCCGCGCTCGTCGCCTTTGGAGTCTCACCCGCATTCACTCTGGGAATTCTGACGATCCTGTCGATCCTCTCCGATCGATTCGGCGTTCCCTGGGAGGCAACGAAGGTACTCCCGATTCTCGGGATGATCTTTATCGGGGGCTGCCTGACGTGGCTCCTCGTTGTTGCCAAACGTTCGGGCTCAGGCAGGATTCCCTCCGTTGGTACGCTGACCGCGTCGATCGGTCCTAGGAAGCCCCTGGGAGCCGCTCAGCTGCGGGTTCGGGTTTCGACATGGGTGACGATCGGAGTGGGAATTCTCCTCGCGGTCATGCCGATGGTCATGGTTGCTAACCCACGAGACCCCGTTCAACAGTGGGATTCAACCTTCCACCTCAACGGCGTCCACTCGATCCTCGACCAGCATTCTGCCTCCCCTTTCGGTGGTCTCGCTCCTCTTTACGGTGGATCAAAGGTCTTCTACCCGACGGCATGGCATGCTTTCGTTTCACTCTTCGCCACCTCTCGCACGGTCGTTGAAGCAGCGAATGTGTCATCCCTGCTGGTGATGGTCGTTTGGGTTGTTGGCGTGACGGCTTTTGTTTCGGTGATCACGACGTCACGTGCGGCAATCCTTGCAGCTCCGATCCTCGCGGGCACGCTGCTCAATATGCCCGCCGACTCCCTGACGATGTACAACCAGTGGCCACACGCCACCGGGCTTGCAGTTGTTCCCGGAATTGCGGCCCTCAGCCTGATCGTCGGTCGCCGACTGGTCCTCTCCATCCACGATGGTGGACGCGGGATCGTTCATCTGATTCCGCTGGGTCTGTTCTGCGTCATCGGATGCATCGGTGCGATCGGGGCTCACCCGTCATCGGCGTTCACTCTTGCGATCGTCCTCGGCCCTGCGGCGGTCACCTCGCTGACGTCCCTTGCGCGCCGTTCCTGGTCGCACCATTCCCGAGGACGTGCCGGCGTATTCCTTGCCGGTGCACTCCTCGTTGTGATTGTCCCCTGCGCCCTGCTCTTGACCGACAGTGTCCGGGCGATGGGGAATTATCCGCGTTCGGGCATCGATTGGCCGACGGCGCTGGCACGTTTCATCACTCCCTTCCCACCCTTCGCTCAGACCTTCAGCTTCGACATCCTCATCGTCATTCAGACGGTGCTTGTGCTGCTGGGGATCGTGGTCATGCTGGGTCTTGACGTTCGGGTGGCTGGGTGGCTGGGTCACCCTCACCGGGCGTCGTCCTCGGCCATCATTAACGAGGACGAGGCCGGACTTTCTCCTTCCGAACGAATTCCTGGGCAGCCCCCGCGCCTGCGATGGCCGATCGTTTCCTACGTGATTTTTGCACTTTTCACTCTTCTGGCCTACGCCCCCGACTCCGCTGTGCGCACGTTCCTCTTGGCACCGTGGTACATGGATCCGCGGCGAATCATGGGGTCGCACGGTCTGATGATGGTGCCGATCATGGCGATCGGATTCGCAGCATGCACGCGGTGGCTGCACGGAGCGCTCGTGGGGTTGGAGCGTCTCAACCTGTCCGGTGGAGGCGCCGAACATGCCTCCCGTCCCTCACATGGGGACGGTGCGGTGAGGCGATGGCAGGTGGATGTCGTCGTGGGGATGCTCCTCATCTCCCTGTCCTTCGGTGGATCCGTGGATTCGCGGATCTGGGCTGTCAACTACGTGTACGACGCCGATCACCTGGGTAAACCGGGAATGGCAACGACGGCTGAACTGTCAATGATTCGCCGGATGCAGCTGCGAATTCCCGCGGATTCTCTGGTGCTTGGTGATCCGATTGCAGGAGCTGCTTATGTGCAGGTCATCGGTCAGCACACGGTAGTGTTCCCCCAGCTGACCACGACGCTTGCCGACAGTGCAACCAGAGATCTTCTCACCAAGCATTTCAACGAAATCCACACGAATCCGCAGGTGTGCGACGTCGTGAGGAAACTGGGGATCACGCACTTCTATGAGGACGAGGACGGGTGGTATTACAACTTCCTTCGATCCTCTCGACACCCGGGCCTATACAACGTTGATACGTCAACAGGTTTCGAGCTTCTTGACGAGGGCGGAAGCGCGAAAATCTATAAGATCACCGCATGCGGAGACGTCGCAGGCGGAGGACACATCTACAAGTAGCGGGGTTGCCAGATGGGGAGCGTGACGGGGAGGTGTGTCGATGAGATTCGAGGCAGAGACACCGGAACCTTACGTCGTGTGTCGTGCGCCGATGGACGCCTACAGCGCCGCAGCCTTGCCCTCGTTTACCCTATGAGACATGCGTGAAAGCTCTCCATCCACTCACATTCCCGGACCACCCCCGCTGGGGGACCGCATGAAAATCGCGTTCCTCGGCCCCTTTGGAACTTTCACCGAACAGGCCGTACACCAAGTTGCCCCCGCAGGGTCAACTCTCGTGCCGATGACCTCAGCACCCCAGGCGCTCGCAGCTGTGAGGCGAGGTGACGCTGATCGTGCCGTCGTTCCCATTGAAAATTCCATCGAAGGAGGCGTGAACGCCACCCTCGATTCGCTGTCCCACGGGGATCCGCTCGTCATCGTGTCGGAAATGGTGGTCTCTGTGGTCTTCCAATTGGCGGTACGTCCGGGAATGCGTCGTGAGGATATTCGGCGTATCGGCACGCATCCGCATGCGTGGGCACAGTGCCGAAACTGGGTGGAAAACACCTTCCCCGGAGCGATCCACGTTCCAGCGACATCCACAGCCGCCGCCGCTGAACTCCTTTCCCAAGGAAACACGAGTTTCGATGCCGCTCTGTGCAACTCGGTGTCCGTTGACACCTACGGTCTCGAAGCCCTATATACGGATGTTGCTGACAACCCGGGGGCGGTGACGCGCTTCGTCCTCGTTGCCCAACCTGGCGTGCTTCCCCCACCGACCGGGGCGGATAAAACAACGATCCAGGTTGCACTGCCCGTCAATGAGTCGGGCGCGCTCCTGACTCTTCTCGAACAATTCGCCGTCCGAGGTGTTGACCTGTCGCGTATTGAGTCACGGCCCAGTGGAGATGGGCTCGGAAACTACACCTTCAGCATTGACATCGTGGGACACATCGCGGAGGAAAGAGTTCAAGCGGCGCTTGTTGGCCTTCACCGCTACTCACCGGAAGTTAGGTTCATGGGGTCATATCCCCGCATTGACGGGATCCGTGCGAACGTGTTGCGCGGCACCCGCGACGAAGACTTCCAAAGGGGGCGAGCCTGGGTGGCTCAACTTCTCCACGGCGGAGACGGTGAACACGTTGACCTGTCGGTGCCCGCTCCTAACTGGCCGCTGGCATAACCGCGTCGTCCTGCGGGCACAGCAGGCGTTCGGCGGCTGAATATGGTGCCATCGTGCTGTGCTGATCTTGCGCGCGTGGGAAAGTCGCCGATACTCACATACCTTGTGGACGCCATGACCGCCACGAACATTTTGAGGAGCCTCTCTCAGGCCGGAAACCCGACCTGAGAGAGGCTCTCAGTCCTCAGCCTCACGGTGCTTGCCGAACTTTTCAACAAGGCGAGAAACCTTGTCAGCAAGCTCAACCAGCGCTATGATGGCGGCAGGAATGGAGAGCAGAACCTTGATGAGGTCTAGGCTCATTTTGGCTCCTTCCTCCTTGGCCCCCGGCTCCGTCCGGGGGCTTCCTTTGTTGGAGCGGTCGCCCCAACATCCCCTCACTATAGATACGGGGATTGTCCCGGTTAACGGGTGAGGGACGACCTGTGGAAGACCTCGCCACCAGTTGACGATCATCCCCGCTTACGCGGGTCAACCGCAACCTGTTGGGTGCGGTTGGTCAATAGGCCAATATTGTTGATTGAAGGAGTTAGGCGAGGGACCCGAGGCCTGGCCCAGGATTTCTCCCTTAATGGTGGGCTGGCTGGCTTCCCTCGCCTATGAAGATAGAGGGCCCCTTGCCTGCCCCAGGATTTCTCCCTCAGGTGGGCTGGCTGGTACCCTCTAGCTTTGCTTCAGGATCTCACTGATTGCTGAAAAAGTGAAGTCGGATCATCCCCGCTGACGTGGGTGAGACGTCCGTCCGTTACCCCTCGCGTGCTCGAGGGCTCAGCAGAAAACGTCAAGGTCGTCTGACCCCACGCTTTATCCATCGCGTGCTCGGGGGAGGGAGCTCCTATAACCTGGCTCTTGACGGATGATCTCTTAAGGAGCGGGAACCGCAATGTCCAAGGCGTGCCCCTGAATACGCGCAGACACTGTACGGGCGGTGCCGATCGCATCGCCATCCACCTGCACGACCTGTGGTTCGTCAACACTGACCGACGCCAAGCGAGCCTGACGGAAAGCAATTTTTCCAGTGGAAAAACCGTCATTTTCTGCTTTGAGCCCCATCCCCTGACTGACAAGTTTGCGCGACAGATCCGCCCACCCAAGCAAGCCCGCCTCAATATCAACCGCGATGACGTCAATGAGTCCATCATCAAGCTGAGCATCGGGAGCCAGAGTAATGAACGGCAGCTCGCCGCAATTGGCGAACATCACCGAACGCGCCGTCAGTTCCGTGGTCACCTCGTCCTCGTCTCCTGAAATTGTCGAAACAGAAGCGGACGTATCCGTGTTGGGGGGAAGAACATCGGGATGCGAATACCAATCCGGGTGTGACTCATGAGGTGACTGCATTGTGAGGCGGACATGCATCTGATCGGATGTCATTGACGAAATTCCCGACACGACGTACGCCAACCATCCGACTTTCTTCTTCAGATCAGCATCGGTGTGCGCCATAGTTTCACCGTCGAAACCAATTCCTGAAATCACAACAAACGAGTATTCGTCGGGTTGGGGGAGATCTTCGGGTTGAGTGCGTTGTGATGCCGCTCCTTCGCCACCTTCGGTGCCCTGATTATCGAGGCCTTCGCGCTCGCGGGCCTGGAGGACGAGTCGTCCTTCGGGTGGGAGCTCGGCCTCGTCTTCGACCTCGTCAACCCGAACCCACCCGATATCGAGCATCCGATGGTCGGGTCCCAGGGCCACGCGGACAGCTGCGGGGACGTCGTCAATAGGAAGAGCGAGGTTGCGCGCGAGGAGATTACCCGTGCCGACGGGGATGATTCCCATGCGCACTGCGGATCCAGCGAGTCCGGCGGCAACCGCGCGCACCGTACCGTCGCCGCCAGCGGCAATGACGACGGATGCGCCGAGCTTGAGTGCGCGAATGGCCTGGCCGGTTCCCGGGTCCTCAACCGATGTGTCGAGCCAATGAACGTGGGGAATTCCCAGTTCCGCTGCCGTTGCGTTGACCTGTTCCTTGAAATGTTCGTAGTCCTCGGTGCTGGCGTGTTTCGACGGGTTGGCGATGATCCAGGGACGAGGACGACCGCGCTGCGGATCCTGTGCAATGCGCGGGGTGAGCATCGCGGCACGTCGGGCTGCTTGGGCGGCCTCGCGTTGATGGAGGAAGCGTGAAAGAAAAACTGTGCCGATCACTAAAACGAGGACGACGAGTATCCAGAAACACATCGTGAAGAGCATGTCTCTCAGCCTAGTGCGTGCGCTGCCCTCGGTGATGGAGAGAAGAAATCACTTCCTCGAAACCTGTGATGGATGCCACAGATATTGGTAGAGTTTCTCGTAATCTATAGGTGACGTCGGGAAATCAATGAGTGGAATGCACAATGAGTGAGAGCGCTGAAAGCCGAGAGTTTCGTGAAGCGGTGGAACTGCTCGACGATATTCGGTCGGGCCGCGTATTCGTTCTCACGGTTCCCGCGCATGTCCGCACGATGTTCGCCGCCTTCGTCAGCGGAGCGTCGCTCGAGTCCCTTGCGCACGAGCGGGGAATGAGTGTGGAGCAGGTGCGGGAGATGCTCGAGGACGCCTTGGAGTACTCACTCGAACAGGTGATCCATGCACGGTCGATCGAAAAGATGATGAACAGAGAGAAAGAGCGACGAAACACCGAACAACGCGTGCTCGAATGGTCACATACACATGAAGGGGTGTCGCTCAAGCACGCGGTGTCCGACCTGGGGATGAGTCTTGACGAGATCAAGCGGTATCTGGGAGATCGCCGCTTCTTTCATCTTGAGGGGACGCGCAGGAGCGCGCCGTCCTCGGCCATCAAAATGACGGAGCGCGCACACCCGCGGGTGCCTGCCAAAAAGAAAGCTGCTACGTGGCGACAGCCGAAGAAACGGCGGCAGCACCAGACACCCTCGCCGGATGCGAAAGAAAGCGAGCCGCGCAGAGAAAAGCCAGCGAGCGCCGCCGAGCACCAAGAACGTCACCTCCGGCCGTTCGACCTTGACGTGGATAAGGAACTGACGGCGGTGTCGAACGCCGAACACTCACGCACCCGACGTCGCATGATGCGCGCAATGAGGTCGGAGCATACGACGCTGGGGCCGGGGGAAATTCTTCGCGGGATTCTGTCGAGGATGGCGGTTTTTCCAGAATGCTCTCCCCGCGTTCGTCGACTGCTTGATGAATATCTCAACGGCACGTCGATCATCGAGATCGGTCGCACATGGAATCTGCCGCCGGCGACGGTCCGTGAAATCCTCAGCCGGGCCACCCCTTTTACTCTTGACGATATTCGGCGTGCACGAGACTTCGCCCAAAAATATGACGCAGCAACAAAGAGGAAACAATTGAGACAGCGAGTTCTTGAATGGTCGGAAACACACGTGGGAATTCCTCTGTCGCAGGCCGAATCAGACCTTGATCTCGACATTGACGACATCGAGAACTTTATTGGGTGGAGAGCTGTTTTCCACAAACTCTGGGTGGATTCATCGGGGAATCGATACGGCTCTGACGACCTCGTGAAATTGTTGACGCCATTCACGGCATTTTTCCAAGCACGGGAACTTCTTGACCGTGTTCGCTCTGGGGGAGCAATTGCCGAGAACCAGCCCGAGGATGTTCACGAGATGCTCATTGCCTACGCCGACGGTGCGGCGCTCGACACCTTGAGTCGAGACAAAGGAAAGGACCCTGAACAGATCCGAGCGCTCCTTGGGAAGGCATCGCCGTATTTCCTCGAAGAAATTCGATGCGCGCACCTCATTGAAAATGTCATGTACTCCGAATACGTCCATCGATCCGAGGACCTCAGATCTGAAGAACACAGCAAGAAACTTACCCAAAGCCCGAATGACCGTGGAAAAGACGAGGCCGGATCGGGGATCGCCTCTGTCCCTGCGCGCAAGCGCAATGAAGATCGGGAATTGTGCGCGTCGTGGCCGGCTTTGGCAGATGGGCGACGTTTCAGTGACGATGAGTTGCATGAGATTGCCGCTCCCTTTGCAGCATTCCTTGAGGTCAGAGATGTTCTTCACGGGATTCGTTCGGGTGAAGCCATCTCGCTTGGGGTGTCTGCGCTGCATCGTCAGATGCTTGTGGCCTACTCCGAAGGTCAGACCCTTGAATCACTGGGGGAACAGCGAGGGATCACTCGCGAGAGGGTCCGCCAAATTCTCACCAAGGCTTCCCCGTACCCCCTCAGAGAGATCAGACATGCTCGGACGCTTGAGGCGCAGATGTATGCCGAGTGCGTTCATCGAATTGAAAAGTACCGAGTGATCGAATGGTCGCAGTCGCACATCGGTGTCCCGCTCACACAGGCGGTGAGTGATCTCGGGATTCCCCTGGCGCAGGTGAGGAAACACATTGGACGTCGGAAGTATCTCCACGATCATCGAAAGAGAATGGCGGGCCCACTGTATGACGACGAACAGCTCCTCGACCTCCTGAGAACATTCCATGAGGAAACGGGGTCTTTCTCGTCGGATCAATTCGATCGATGGTCCACCGCTCGTGGTGGGCCAACCAAACAAGTCGTGATCATTCGTTTCCAGAAGTGGTCACAGGCGTTGCGTCGTGCCGGACTCAACGGAGGAAAGCAATATCACCGCATTCGCCTGTACACCGACGAGGACTGCTGGGCGGCCCTTGTCGAATTTATTCGCTCGGGTCCAGAACGCATCACCTTTGACAATTTCGCCATGTGGCTCCAGGATCAGCCCCTGCTTCCTTCGGCAGCGCTCATCCGGAATCGGATCCGCGAACCGTGGTATGACATGCTTCGAACCGTCGTGATGATCAACGCGGGTGAAACGGAAGGGATGGACCCCACGTGGGTGCAGGAAGTGACCCGAGTCCGTGACTGGCAGGCCCAAAGAAATCAGCGAAAACGCACGATTGATGCAGACAGCCTGATTGTCAGGGCCTATCAGGATCTCGGCTATCCGCTGACCTGTGCACGATACAACCAGTGGGCAAAGGACCGCGGGGAGCCGGTTGCGGCCTTGGTGATGAAACACGCGCAAGTCACGTGGAATGAACTCCTCCAACGGGCGGGTATTCCCTTGAGCCGTCACCGCAATGTCTATACGCGAGACGATGCCGTGAGCGCAGTGACCGAGTATCTGGTCAGCGGGGGTGACCCGCGGTTTGAGGCGTACCAGGCGTGGGCAAGAGACAAGGGGCGTATGAGGCCCGACGCGATTTCCCGCATCTATGGCAGCTGGAAGTTGGCTATCGCGTCAATTCGGGAAGGTATCGCGCAGAACGAGAAAGAAGCCTCCACGTTGACTCGCTAGCCCACTAACCCGTCAATCCCACCGGGCAGCGAGTACATGTCCGCGCCCGAATCGCTGAATTTTTGAACGAATCGCGCGCTCCGAATCCCCTTCGCGCAGGCAACGACAAGAGTTTTTCCTTTCAAGGAACTGGGAATCTCAGTTGTCGAGCTCATCGGCAGGTGCACGGGTTCACACCCTGGCCACGGGCGCAGCTCCACCTCGAAATCCTCACGGATATCCACCGGGATCGCTTCCCCTCGCGCCACCATGTCGAGAAGAACGGAGACGCTACGAGACCCTCTAGCCGGCGACGGGTTGAACATGCTTCCACTGAAACTCCGTGTGCTCCAGGAACTCTCCGCTCCGGCGGTCGGATCAATCGCGCAGGTGGAATCCTCGTAGATCCCCAAATCGGTGACGAGTTCTCGGAGGGGATCAGCGGACACATTCCACGTGTGCACAGAAGGAGCGAGTGCCTCGTAATGGATGAGTTGCGGCAAGTCCGGGCGCAATAGTCCCGTGATGTGCTGAATTGTTGCCGTCACCATGAGCCCAGCAACGACGGATGTCGTCACTCCGAGTACACCCGCGGTCGCGCAGTCATCAACAAAGGTGCTGTCAGGTTGGATGGGGAACACATCCCGTAGTCCGACACCGCGTCCGTCTGGAGCTAAGGGGCCGGAATGGAAGACGCACACGTCACCGGCAAAGCGCAGAACTGTTCCCCACACCATCGGCGTTGACGTGATCTCGGCGGCATCGGCGCACAGGTACTTCGTGGCAAAGTTATCTGAGCCTTCAATAACGACGTCCGCCTGGCCAAGGAGATCGCATGCGTTTTCTGGGGTGAAACGCGCATGAATGGGGGTGATGGTGATTCCAGGTTGAAGCTCACGTGCACGTTCAGCGGCAACCTCCACTTTCGGACGTCCCACGTCTTTGACTCCAAAGAGGATCTGACGGTGAATGTTACTCAGGGATACAACATCATCGTCGATGAGGGTCACCCGTCCCACACCGGCTGCGGCCAGCTGTTGCAGCGCAGGACACCCCAATCCACCGGCACCAATGATGAGGATGTGCGCGTCATGCAACGCCAACTGTTCCTTCATACCGAATCCGGGGAGCCTCAGATGACGCTCAACCCGGCGAAGCTCATCAATGGAGAGAGTGCTCATAGGACCGCATCCGCCCAGTGTGCAATGTCGTCAAAGGACGAGGACGGACGCGCGTGATTTCGTCGCGGAATCCGCCCCGCCTGCGCGTTCAGGTACCCGGCGTCAACGGCATGACGCATCGCCCTGGCCATCGCGACCGGATCCTGACAGCGGTTAATCGCCGAGGCAAGGAGGACCCCGGAACACCCAAGTTCCATCGCGAGAGCGGCATCTGATGCCGAGCCAATTCCTGCGTCAATGAGCACAGGAACTGATGCGTGGGCACAGATGAGTTCAATGTTGTGCGGGTTGAGGATCCCCAGGCCTGTACCGATGGGGGCTCCGAGCGGCATCACAGCCGACGCTCCCGCATCTTCGAGCCGACGCGCAGCGATCGGGTCGTCACTCGTATATGCCATCACGGTAAAGCCATCAGCAACCAGCTGTTCGGTCGCGGTCATCGTTTCGACGACATCGGGAAGAAGAGTGTGTTCATCGTGGATCACTTCGACCTTCACCCAGTGTGTCTCCAGGGCTTCACGTGCCAACTGCGCTGTGATGACGGCGTCGCGGGCGGTGCGACATCCAGCGGTATTGGGCAGCGGAGCGATACCGAGCTCCCACAGGAGGTCAAAGACACTCGGTCTATCTTTCCCGGCTGCAAAGCGACGCATGGCGACGGTGGTGAGCTGGGTTCCGCTGGCGATGAGTGCCTCTTTGAGTAAGGAGTGCGAGGACGCGCCACCCGTTCCCATGATCAGGCGTGAAGTGAACGTTGTGTCGGCGATAGTGAGCATTTAACCTCCTTGGACTGCCGTGAGGATATCGACGACGTGGCCGTCGCGGAGCGGGCGACCCCACTGGGAACGTGGGACGACGGCACCATCAAGAGCAACGGCGAATCCGGCATCGGGCACGTATCCGAGAATCTCAGCGACGAGTTCTTCGACGGTGGTGGCGTCGGTGGTCCGCACTGTGCCATTCACAGTCAGTGTCATCATTCTCCTTTGATGGGATGGATGGTCAGGGAGGGTGTCCAATGAGTGGTCTCTTGGGCAGTTACCCGCGCATGGGATCGCATGCAGATAGGTCAATGTGGCAGTCCTTGTGCTCGGCGATGTCTGCGGTGACTCGCGAGGCGAGGGCGGCCAGGAGGATGCCGTGCCGGAAGAACCCGGAACACACGATCTGGTGATCGGCGACGCGTCCGATGTAGGGCAGGTCGTCGGGAGTTCCGGGCCGCGCCCCCGCCGTCAGCTCAATGAAGTCACATTCTTCAATCCCGGGGATCACTCGGATCGCGTCTTGAATGAGCTGGTACATGCCGCCAACGCTGGGCTCGGGTCGTCCGTCCTCGCGCGTTGTTGCTCCGATAGCGATGGTGCGGTCCTCGCGGGGAATGATGTACACGGGGCGGTCTTCAACGAATCCTCGGACAACGTGAGTCACCAGGGGATACAGGTGATCTGGGACGCGCACTCGAACAATGTCTCCGTACACGGGACGCAGGTGATTCGTCCAATGCCCCAAGGTGTGTGCTTCGAGGCCGGTTGCGTTAATGATCTCGTCGGCTTCCACGCTGCGTTGGGAAGTTGTCAGCGTATTGCCGTCAATCGCTGTGACCCGCTCCTTGACCAGCGTGACTCCGAGGTTTGTTGCAGCGTCGAGCAGTGCGCGGAGGAATTGCCGGGGAAAAAGTTGCGTGTCCTCGACAATGGATACTGCGCCGGAGAGGCGCGCAGAGAGCGCAGGCTCACGTTTCCGGGCTTCAGATACCGCAAGGGGGTCGATCCTCATCCCGCGTGCCGACTGGTATTCGGTGAGATCGCGCAGGTGCTGGGCATCGGCCCTGTCGGCAGCGATGACGAGGGTTCCTTCTTCGCGATATCCGGTGGGACGGTCGGTGTGCGCGGTGACAAGACGAAGAAGCTCGGGATAGAGACGGCGGGACTCACGCATCAGCGGAAATAGGGCGTCCTGTTGGTAGACGACCTCGGCGTAGGGTGCGAGCATTCCGCCGGCGTGGTGGCTGGCACCGCTCATGGGTTCCGGGTCGAAGACAGTGACGCTGTGGCCTCGGTCGGCCAGGGTCAACGCCGTGGACAGACCAATGATTCCGGCTCCGGCGATGGCAATTTTCATGACTGTCCTGCTTTCTCGAAGTTCGTGATGATCGTGCGCGCGTACTGTGTGGGATCCTCGGAATTCATGAATCCTCGGACAATGGCGACTCCTGCAACGCCGGTGGAAGCAAGGGCCTGAACGTCGTCAAGGTGGATGTCACCGATCGCAACAACGGGAACGCGCGAAAGCGCGACAAGCTCGGCGTAACCGTCAAGGCCGATGGGTGTGCGTCCCGAATTCTTTGTTGGGGTGGGCCTGAAAGGGCCACAACCGATGTAGTCAATGTATTCAGCAACGTTGTTTGCACGTTCAACGAGATCGCGGGTACCCGTTGTCAATCCAACAATGGCGTCGGGGCCGAGCAGAGCTCGAACGTGTTCGACCGGAAGATCATCTTGGCCAACATGAACACCGTCGACCCGTGCTCCGCGCTGTCGAAGGGCCAGTGCAACGTCAACGGCATCATCGATGACCAGGGCGGCGCGTGTTCCGTCGAGTGCACGCGACACGACAAGCCCCAGGTCGAAAAGCTGTCGGGGAGTGATTGGTTTAGATCGCAGTTGAATGATTCCTGCTCCGCCGAGTGCAGCGGCCCGGGCCCGTTGAGCGAGCCGGAATGGGTCGTCGGCACCGGTAACGAAGTAGGCGCGCAGATCAGGTTGGGGCCGAGTCATCGGATGAACCGTTCCTCTCTTCCTTCGCTGGTCCTAACCAGACAGGTTCAAACGGTCCGCACCGCAATAGTGCAATCTCAGCCCGATGCATCGGGCACCCGCGGGGTTAACGGCTTCGACGATACCTCAAAAGAGAGGGGTTTTCCATCATCGCTGAGGCTCCCCCTCCGGTGCGCGCATGTCATTAACGAGGACGAGGCGGGGGTCAGTCGTGGGCGATGACGTCAATGCCTCGGGACTTGAGAATTGCTGTCAGCACACCGTCTCCGCTCACCTGCACGCCCGAATGAGTGCCGTCATACACCGTTCCACAGCCGCACGAGGGACTGCGTGCCTGAAGAATCGCGGTGGTGACACCGGCAGATACGGCTTCGTCGGCAACGGCCTGCGCTCCGGCAACGAACTCTAAGGACACGTCGGTGCCGTCTGCGGTGAGAACGCGAGCTCGTCCTCGTACCACATCATCTGCACTTCCTCCGACGATTTCCGCTGGAGGTCTGGGCGTGGGGAGACCCCCGGAACGTTCAGCGCACCGGGCGATCGCACGGCCCTGGTCAACGGCGGCAATGATCGCTGGGTCGGGCTTGGCCGCACCGTCGTAGCGGCACGGAATCCCCGCGAGGCACGCGCTGACAAGGATCGGAGCATCCGACTGGTTGGGAGCGGAAGGGGAAGACATCAGTGCAGCGCCAGGCCCTGCTCGTGGAGGATGTCAAGCATTGGACACGTGTGGGCGTCTCCTGTACCGATTGCTGTGGCGACGAGGGTTGAGAAGGACTTGAGGTTGAGTCCCCCATCGCGCAGGTCGTAATACTTCGTGACGTCACTGTTGTAGTCGGCAAGCAGGTCCGCGTATGACTCGACGTGCGGATAAGTATTTTCGGCGGTCATCACCGAAATCGGCAGGCGTGGCTTGTATTGAGGGTCCTGATCTGGATGACCAACGAGCAGGCCAAGCAGCGGGAAAGTCAGCCGGGGGAGTTTGAGCGCGGTGATGACGCGGCGGGGATCTCCGGTGATTGATCCGAGGAATACGGTGCCCAGGCCCAGAGATTCGGCGGCGAGGGCGGTGTTTTGAGCAGCGAGGATCGCGTCTTCAACACCGCAGAGGAAAAGGTTTGTTGATGACAGAACGTCGGTGTTTGTGCCGGCTTCTTCGCGGATGCGGGCGTTGCGGTAGAGGTCGACAACGAAAATGAAGAGTTCACCGCGGGTGCCGCCGACGTAGGGCTGTCCGGATGAGCGGTAGATTTCCTCGCGAACCGCGGGGTCGGTGATGCGGATGACCGTCATCTGTTGGAGGAACGAGGACGTGGCCGTGTGACGGGCGACGTCGAGCAGGGTGGTGACAATGGAAGAATCGACCGGCTCGTCGGTGAATGCCCGGATTGTTCGGTGACTCATCTGGGTGCGGATCGTGTCGTTTTCCACCGGTGTGTGTTCGGCGGTGAGAAAGGCGAGGTGTTGATCGCCACCGGATGTGGGAAGTGGTGAACCGGGAAGTGAATGATCTGCCATGATGAACCGTTGCCCTTTCGCGTCGGTGTCTCTATTGTTGCCCATCTGCCCGATGTGGCGCCAGAGTGTGTGGAATGTGAAAAATCGCGGTCAAAAGATTGTGAATAATCGTCAAGTTTTCACCTTGAATTCTTTGTGAAATGTTCATGAACCCATGAGAAGTGTCAGATTTGGGTGACAAATCAATGACAACCTATTTTTTCGTAAAATCGCGGGCGATTGCCGAGGTGAACGGGGCGTAGGATGTCTGATGTGAATACACGAAGAATTTTCTCCGCATTAACCGCTCTTTCTCTGGTCACCGTCGCACTTGCCGGTTGTCAGGGGACCTCTGATAAGAACTCCGCACATTCCTCCACTGAGACAATGACCTCGCAGTCCGGCGAGGCCACGATGAAGCTCGCGCCGATTCAGAAGGATCCTACCCTCCTCGACGGCGCTGAGGTGACGCTTCCCTCCGAGCGCGTTCTCGTCTTCAACGTTCCTGCCGAAGATGACGCGACGAAGTGGATGGGATCGATCGAGGACGCGACTGTTGCGGAGTTCGTTCCCGGAACCAAGTCCGACAAACCGACGATTCGTCCCTTGGCTGTCACTGAGGGCACGACCGTGACCCTGACGAACCCTGCTGGCGAGACCGTGACCTTCACATTGAAGATCACCGAGGGAGCCAACTGAGTCCGTCGATACAGATACGTCTTTGCATCTCCGGCTAACTCTGCGCACGGGTGAGTCCCGTATGTGACGGGACTTGCGCGAAGCAAACCCCCGCGAAGTGCACCACTGCGGTGCGATTCGCGGGGGTTCTTTGTGGCCTCGGCACCTAAAAGAAAGGCCGGAGCGAAAGGACGTGAGCGGGACGCCTCGGTGGGAAACCTAGTGGAGGATCCGCGCGAGGAAATCGCGGGTTGCGGCTTCGCGTGGATCGTCAATGACTTGCGAGGGCGGGCCCTGCTCGACAATACGTCCGTGCTCAAGGAAAACAACGCGATCGGCTGCCTGACGAGCAAAGCCAATCTCGTGCGTCGCCATGAGGATCGTTGACCCCTGAGCTTTGATTTCGCCAACCAGATCAAGGACTTCGCCAACGAGCACCGGGTCCAGTGCCGACGTGATCTCGTCAAGGAGAAGCAACTCGGGGTTCGTTGCGAGCGCACGGACAATCGCGACGCGCTGCTGCTGACCACCCGAGAGACGATCGGGGAATTCCTTCGCTTTCGCGTCGAGTCCAATGCGGGCAAGAAGCTCCATTCCGCGCTTCGTGGCACGGTCGTTGTTCCAGCCGTGGACCTTTCGCGCGGCAAGGGTGACATTGTCGAGGACGGACATATGGGGGAACAGGTTGTAATGCTGGAACACGACTCCGATGCGTGCACGGATCGCATCCGTGTCGACGTCGGGATCGGTGATGTCCTGGCCAGAAAGGAAGATCTGCCCGTCATCAACGCGTTCAAGGAGATTTGCGCAGCGCAGGAGAGTTGACTTGCCAGAGCCGGAAGCTCCCAGGAGCACAACGACCTCGTGAGCAGCAACGTCAAGGTCGAGGCCGCGCAGGACGACGTTGTCTCCGAAACGTTTGACGACCCGCTGGGCGCTGAGCACGGGCACGGCGGCGGCATCAGCCGCCGGAGAAACAGAAGCGGCGGGCGTTGTGCCGCCAGGCGCGGGGGTGGCGGGGGTGCCGGGTGGAGTTGTGGTCATCAGACGGTGCCTCCCATTTGTTCGCGCTTACGTAGGCGTGCGGTGTACCAGTCGGACAGTCGAATGAAGGGGAAAGACATGACAACGAAGAGGACACCGGCAACCACGTAGGAGGTGAAGTTGTATGTCTGTGCCTGGTAAATCTGTGCGGAACGAATCGCGTCAACCGCACCGAGAACCGAGATGAGGCCAACGTCTTTCTGCATCGAAATAAAGTCATTCATCAGCGCCGGCGTGACCTTGCGGATCGCCTGCGGAACGATAATGTGACGCAGCGTTTGGCCGTGTGTTAGCCCGAGGGAACGTGCGGCGTAGCGCTGGGAGGGATGAACGGACTCAAGGCCGGCGCGTAGCACCTCGGCGACATATGAGGAGTAGGTCAGGACCAGAGCGGCGGTTCCAAGAACAGCGACGGGAATGCGCGTCGTCGGGTTGAGTGCGGGGATTCCAAAGCCGATGAGGTAGAGGACAACGAGGAAAGGAACTCCTCGGAAAATATCCGTGTATGCGGCCGCGAGGAAACGGATCGGGAAGAACACGGGCCCACCGAGAGTCCGGGCAGCGGCAAGGATCGTCGCGAAAATTGCGACACCGATAACGGCAACGAGGAGGATGCGGATGTTGAGCCAGAGGCCTTCGAGGACCTTGGGGAACGAGGCAACGAAATGCTCCCCTGAGAAAAAGGTCTTCTGCGTGGCTTCCCAGCCGGGGGAATGGGTGACGACCAGCCACATGACGACCGCGAAGACCACGGTTGAAACAACGGAGATGGCGATCGACTTGAGGGCACGCCGGCGGCGAACGGCCTGCCGGTGGAGTTCAACGTCGGAGACAGGCAGCTCCGCGAGGGGGTTTTCGCTCATGTTGGGGCTCCAAGAGCATCGGGGTCGACCAGTGATGGTCGACCCCGATGGTGAGGTTTACTTCAGGACCGGGACGTCAACGGTCTCGGACAGCCACTTGTTTTGCAGCTCAGCGAGGGTGCCGTTGTCGCGCAGCGCATCCACGGCCTTCGTCACGGCGGCAGTAAGCTTCGAGCCCTTGGGCAGAACAATGCCGTAGTTGTCGCCGTCAGTGGAGTCCTCGAACTGGCCGACAATCGTGCCGTTGTCAATCTGGCCGGAACCGGTCATGTAGAACGCGGTGGGAACATCTACAACGATCGCGTCGACCTTGCCGGTCTGCATCGCAAGAACCGTGTCGTCCGACGAGTTGAAGATCAGCGGATCATGGGCGAGGTCCGTGAGATTCTTGGACACAAACTGCTGTGAGGTTGTGCCCGACTGGACACCGATGAGGACGTCCTTGAGATCGGCGATGGACTTCGCGTCGGCTGCCTTCGAGCCCTTGACCGTGACCAGTGCCTGCGATGTCGTGTAGTACGGGCTGGAGAAATCGACGGCGTTCTTGCGTTCCTCGGTGATAGAGAACTGCTGGAGGTTGAGATCCCAGTCCTTGGCGCCTGGAGCCACAGAGGAATCAAAGGTTGCGCGAACCCATTCGACATCATCCTTGGAGTAGCCCAGCTCCTCGGCAACGGCGTAGGCAACGGCCGCCTCGAAACCTTCGCCGGAAGCGGGATCGTCGTTCTCAACCCACGGAGAGTACGAGGGCTCCGACGTGGCAAAGGTCAGCTTGCCGGGCTTGACGGTGTCGAGGGCCCCCGAAGCAGATGACTGCGTGGCATCCGACGATGAATCAGACTCAGCGGAGGAACCTGTTGAACCCGAGCAGGCACCAAGAGCAAAAATGGCGGCGGTTGCCGTTGCGGCAACGGCGAGTGAACGAAGTGAGCGGCGCATTGAGACCTCCCTGAGAGTGCCGATCAGATGGACGCACACGCACGGACGTCAGGTGTTGCCACCACAATTGAGCAGCATAACCGGGCGTGAACTCTCTCAAGCCTATCGACGTGTCACGCGCCCCGCTGAAAATCGTCCGCCCGACGGGACGACGTGACGGAACAAAATGGCGCTACTGTGCCAGTTTCCAGTCGTCGTATGTGAATTCGGGTGAGACAACGCACGTTGCCAGCGCGTGTGAGCCCCGCGCGAAAGTCCGCTGCCATGTGCCCGCCTTCACAAGAATCTGCACCGGATTACGTACATCTGTGGTCCCGACAACGCCCCTGGTCACAGGTGGATTCGCGCCTGATTGTCCGGCGTCGTCCTCGTTCATGAGGGGCTGAGCTGAGAGGGTGACGATCTGCGGGGAATCGGACGGAGCATCGCCTGAACCACCCAGGTGAACTTCGAGGTCACCCGGCCCGTGCCACAGCCACAGCTCGTCGGAGTGAACAACGTGCCAGGCGGCTTCCATGTCCTCATCAAGGAGAAAGAGGATCGCTGATGCGGTTGCTCGCTCACCTCTGGGCGTCACCAGGCGCTCGGGAGCCGTCCACGTGCGGCGGAACCACCCTCCCTCGGGATGTGATTCAAGTTTTAAGGAATTAACGAGGGTGGAGACGTGACTCATCACAGTCCTTTCAGTCATCACAGGTTGGGTGCGTCTCAGGGGCGACCGATGATGCGTCCCCCGACGAGGACGACCAACGGACCTCACCGGAGATGACGGTCTCAACTTGACGTCCTGCCCCGTGGCGAGCAACGTCGTCAATGGTGCCGACGATGTCGGACACGGGAACGTCAATGACCGTCATATCGGCGATGGCACCCGCCTGAAGTTGACCCACCCGATCGGGACCCGTGGACAGGCCCATTGCTGTTGCCCCGCCGAGCGTTGCTGCTTGGAGGAGTCGACGACCCAGGTCTGAGGAGCGGTATCCCTGATTGCGTGCGAGGTCAAAAAGAGTCCGAACATCTTCGAGCACATCGAGGGATGGCGATGACGACAGGGAATCCGTGCCCACGGCGATGAGGTTGCCTTCCGTAAGGTAGGCGGCAACCGGGGGAGAATCCAGACCAATCACCCGGTTGGAACGTGGACACAACGCCACCGCCGTTGCACGCGCCCGCAGGCGGCGCCGATCGTCCGCGGTCATATAGACGCCGTGAGCGACATGGCAGTCAGGCCCTAAAACCCCCAGCTGATCAACAAATTGCGTCGCCGAGAAACCGCCACCGCGGGCACGCATCGCCGTGAACGACGGAGAATCCCCGCTGCGCCACAGGTCCGCCAAGGTCGCTGTGCGCGATTCCGACCATTCGGCCTCGGAATGGGACTCACCCAGATGAATGTGAAGACGCAAGCCGCGTCGCCGCGCCAGATCTGGCAAATCAAGCAGAGGATTCGTGTCAAGGGAATACGGGGCGTGTGGGGATAAACCAATCGCGGGGGAACTCGGCATGGCATCCAACGCCGTTTCCACCGTACGCGGGCCACGTTCGGACCAGTCCTCGTTGGACCATCCCATGACTTCCCAGTAGGCCACGCCATGAAGACCTGCGTCGTGAAGAGCTGACGAGGCCTGCGGATCTGTGACGACATCCGCCGCCGAGGTCGTTCCGAAACGGATGAGCTGCGCCGCTCCCTCGCCCGCGTGACGCCCCCAATCCATAGGCCCTCTGTCGTAGACCGCATCGAAAGCGTCAACCCACTGCTGGAACCCGGAATACTGGCGCGACCCCACTTCCGACATTCCCGTGTATTGCAGGTGCGTGTGAGCATTGACGAGGCCGGGCATGAGAACACCGTCAAAGTGGCGCTCCTGGAATGTCAGCCCCCGATCACGCAATGTCTGAAGAACCCAGTCGCGCGCCCCCACGTGCTCGATGCGGCCGTGACGGACAGCAACCGCCCCATCCATCATTGACGGAGCAGTGATTGGAATGACCATTCCCGCTGACCAGACGGTGACGCGATCATCCGAGGGTGTCATTTGCGTTGACATGGTGCCCTTTCACTTGGCAGATATCGGACTGCGTGTCTGCGGGGCTCCACATGCTGGGCCTCACCCTACGCAAAATCCCCAGACACCAGGCTACCTGGTGACTCCCAGCGCCTCTAAGGCATGCTCAGCGACACCGCGATCGTCCTGTTCCGGCAAGGGATGAAGCCCCGCTGACAGGTCGGCTCCCCCTTCGAGAATGCGGCGAAGAGCCGCGACCTGCACACCGAAACTCATGTCCATCACCTCAATGGGATTGCCCTCACCGGCCGTACAGTTAATGCAGCTGCCGTTATCGAGGACAACAATGCCACGGGAAAACTCGTCGTTGACATCGCGAACATGAGTAACGCGCTCGTCCTCGTTCATTTGGGCAGACACGGCTGGTGGCGCACCAAGGATCGACACCGAACGGAACGAGGAGGCCTCTTGCGTCCACCCCTGCGCACGCGCGGCAGCCAACTCAACCTCGTTGTCCACACCTCCCGCGACGGCAACAACGGTTCCCAGGCGAAGCTGCTCAAGGACAGACACGGGAATCGTTGAGGCCTCACCCGTTGCCGACACCACCATGTCGGCGTCTCCCACATGACCCACGAGCTGCGGCGATGACTCGAAACCATCCATCTGCGCCTGAAGCTGACGCACGGGATCCACCTCGACAACGCGGACACGAGCCCCCATTGCCCGGCAAAAACGCGCAAAACCCTGACCAACATCACCGTAGCCAACAACAACGACGCGCTGAGTCCACAGCGGATACCCCTGCAGCGTCGGATCCACAAGATCAAGAATCGTTGTCAGACACGACTGTCCCGTTGCGTACGCATTATCGAAAAGAGTTTTAGACCGGGCGTCATTCGACGCAATGACCGGGATACGCAAAGGGAATGAACGCAGGGGACGCAGCCCCGACGTTGTTTCTTCCGCGGCACCAATGAGGTGGTCCAGCGCTCCCGGTACCTCGCCGCGTGGACCATCATCGTGAGCCAGGCGGATCAGGTGAGAACCATCGTCGAGAAGAACCTCTAAACCCTGGGTAAGGAATTGGCGGGCCAGTTGACGTTCGCGAGGATTGCCGCGCTCACCTGACTCGGCGAACACGGCGACGCCCTGCTCGCTCAAGACATGAGCAATGTCGTCGCGTGTCTCATCGGCATGACCAAAAACGGACACGCGTGCGCCCGCCTGATCAAGCATGAGTGCCAGCGACGCGGTCTTTGGTTCAAGGACCAGAGCCAAGCCGATCCGGCGGCCCTTGAGGATGCCTGATTCGGCGAGCTTGGCAACCGCTGCCTCGGTGACGGGCATGCGTTGGCGTGCCCACTCGATGCGCCCGCGCGCATACTCCACGGCGGCATGTGGATCGTCTGTGAGCGCCGGATCATGAGGATCGAGGAGACGTGAACCATCGGGGGCCCACACCACGATCTGACCCGACAGCGGAGCGTCCACGGTCACCGCGTCAACATTCACCAGAGCGCCGGGATGAACATTCGACGGAAATCCGAGATTGATGACGACGTGCACGGGAAGGGAGAGGTTCGGGGAGGCGGCCTCGTCCTCGTCAATGACGGTGACGTGAGCGCCGAAGCCGGTGAGAATATCCTCTAGGGCGGACACAAGGCGAGACAGCTGCTCGGCGGACCCGTGTGCCAGGCCGGATATGGGGGCGTGACGTAGGAGGAAATGACGACCCGGGATCAGCAGATTCGAGGTCGCCGCGAAACGACGAAGGATCACCTGGGCACGGGCAAGAGCATCACGGACGGTCATGGATTGACCGTAGCAAGGAGGCGGCGCTTCGGCGCGAGTAGGTGACGTGCGAGTCTCGACGATGGTGGGCACAACGAGCGGAGATACTTTCGCTGACTTTCGTCAGCGTCTCTTTCGGGGACACTGCGCACTGAGCTGCGAAAACCCGCGAACGAGGCCTACGTAGTGTTAGGCAACGCACCAAATTTTCGTTCCCCGGCGACTTCGGGGACAATCACACTCATGACCCTCAATGCCACTCCCACGCCCAAGTCCCAACTGCCCATCGGCGCAGATATCCGCCTGGTTGCCATCGACATGGACGGAACCCTGCTCAACGATGCGAAAGAATTTCCCGAAGGACTCTGGGAACTCCTCGACCAGCTTGACGAACGCGGCATCGTTTTCGCTCCGTCATCGGGACGTCAAGCCTGGACACTGCTCGACATGTTCCCCGGGCGTGAAGACATGACCGTCATCGGTGAAAACGGCGCGATTGTCATGAAGAACGGCGAGGAAATTTCGTCAAGCCCGGTTGACCACGACACCCTTCACGCCGCTATCGACATGGTGCGCGCGGCCGTGGCCGGTGGAGTGGACGGGGGTATCGTCCTGTGCGGCAAACAATCGGCGTACGTCGAGAGAATCGACGATCGCTTCGTTGATGATGTTCTGCCCTACTATCACCGAACCCAGCGTGTTGAGGACCTCCACGAGGTCCTGTGTGCAATGGACCGCGGTGAGATTGATGACGCGATCGTCAAAACCGCCATCATGTGCTTCGACGATGTTGAACGATTTGCCGAGCAGAGCCTGGCGCGCTTTGCCGACACACATCAGTACGCCGTCTCCGGTCATGCGTGGGCGGACTTGCAGATCCGCGGTGTTGATAAGGGCAAGGCTGTGCGCGACCTGCAAGAAGCACTGGGGATTACTCGTGCTCAGACGGTTGCCTTTGGGGATTTCCACAACGACCTGTCAATGCTTGCCGAGGCCGACATGGCGTTTGCTATGGCGAATGCCCACGAGGACATCATTGCTGCCTGTCCCTACGTTGCCCCGTCGAATAACGAGGACGGTGTCGTTCAGACCCTGCGGCTGCTCCTTGGGCTCGAGGAAGAGCGCGCTTAAGAATGAGGAATGCACTCAAAGATTCGGCGCGTAAGCGGGATGCTTACGCGCCGAATCCTGTTGTCTTAGCGTCTCACTGAGACGCTGGGCCCAAGGGCTTCAGTTCTTGTCTGTGGCTTCCTCATCGTCGCTCGTGGCGTTGTCCACGACCTCGGCCGCGGTCTCCACGGCGTCTTCGACGGTGTCCTTGACGTCCTCTGCGATATCTTCCGCGTCGACGTCGGGAACGAAGCTATCGGTCTCAAGATCCGCCCAGTATTCTTCGGCCCACGGATCCTCGATCGGCTGCGAACGCTTCCACAGAACGTATCCCGCACCGGCGACAGTTGCAGCCAGCGTGGTCCATCCAAGGGCGCGCAGGAAACGACGACGCTTACGAGTCTTCGTTGGCTGCTTCAGCGCAGCGGTTGATGCTTCACCCGCACGACGTGCCCGGTCAGCGAGGGTTCCCTTTGACGAACTCAGCGCTGCCCCGGCCTCTGAAACGGCGAGGCTTGCGCGGGGGAGGTAGTCCTCAACCACTGCGGTACGCGCGTTGGAAATCGCAGGTCGAGCCCGGTCGAGCGCGTCCTGAGCGCGGTCAGCGGCGTTTTCAACGAAGGGAGTGGCTCGTTCGATGGCGTTCGCGAGCGCGGCTTGGGCGCGAGGTGCGGCCCAGTCAACGCCCTGTTCGGCCAGATCAGCGGCCTTGACGGCTACGCGCCCCGCGTGGACGGCGGCGGCGTCGCGAAGCTGGATCGCCCCGGTGCGCAATTTGTCCGTGTCGAAGTTTGGCGTGTTGCCCATGATGTCTCCGAATCTTTCTGGTGTGTGGACGCACCACGCGCCCCTGCCTTCCATTCTGCCTTGAATCAGCACAATGTGCAGGGTGCTGATCAATATCCTGTGGAATGACAAGGTGATGCGCGTGGGATAACGAGACGATGGGAGTGCCTCTTCTGGGGATGTGGCGCGTGGTTCAGGGCGCGCGGATTGTCCCCTCACCGGTTTGTTGAACGTGCCGAGGAGACGACTTTCTGCCAGCATTGACGGTATGAAAGCAACGATCCACACCTCAATGGGTGATATCCACGTCGATCTTTTCCCCGACCACGCGCCGCACACAGTGCGCAACTTCGCCACCCTGGCCAAGGGTGAACGCGAATGGACAGACCCGGCGACAGGCCAGGCAACATCGCGCCCGCTCTTTAACGGGACGATCTTCCACCGCGTGATTTCCGGGTTCATGATCCAGGGCGGCGATCCGCTGGGCACCGGAACTGGCGGCCCCGGCTACCAGTTCAACGACGAGATCCACCCCGAAAAGACCTTCGACAAGCCCTATCTCCTGGCGATGGCGAACGCCGGTAAGCGCATGGGTCGTGGAACGAATGGTTCTCAGTTCTTCATTACGGTGGCTCCGACGCCGTGGCTCTTCGGTAAGCACACAATTTTCGGTGAGGTCTCAGATCAGGCATCCCGCGATGTCGTTGACGCAATAGCGACCACGGCGACGGGTGCGAACGATCGCCCGGTCACGGACGTTGTCATCGAGTCCGTGGATATCGAGGACTGACGTTTTTCTTCGCCGAGGCGTCCCCCTGACGGGTCCCTCTCATTGACGAGGACGAGGCGGGGCCTTCCGGCCCCGCCCAACATGTCTGTTGGGGGTTGAGGCGTAGAGCACGCAGCTTCACGCCTGCACGCTTGCGACGCTGCGGCGATTGCCGCGAAAAATCAAGGGGGAGCTCATGAGCATGCCGACCTACGGACGTCGATCGAATCCGAGTGCGGCTCCTGAATGCCCGAGACACCCGGGAGTTCGATCCGTTGACTATTGCAAGAAATGCAATAGACCGATGTGTTCGGACTGCCTGGTGCACACGGAGGTGCGCAACATCTGCGTGGACTGCGCAGGCGTTGTCCGCCGATCAGCTCGCGTTCGCGGCCCGGTGGTGACCTACACGATCATTGGGATTTGCGCTGTCCTTTTCCTTCTTGGCGCGGTCCCCTCTTTCGTTGGGGTCGACGCCGTCGAAGCGTGGATTCGCAGCTGGTTGGCCTTTACTCCGGTGTATGGACTGATTCAGCCGTGGCGTTTCTTCTCCACAGCTTTCCTTCACTCGGGGATCCTTCACGTGGCATTCAACATGCTGGCGCTTTACTGGGTGGGGCAGGCGTTGGAATCTGCGCTGGGGCACTGGCGTTTCGCAAATCTCTATGCCCTGTCTGCGATAGGTGGCTCAGTCTTCGTTCTCGCCTGGTCTCTTGCTGATCCGATGATGCTACACACCGTGACAGTCGGTGCGTCGGGGGCGGTCTTTGGCCTCTTCGGTGGCGTTCTGGTGATGCAGCGGACGATGGGCCAGGACACCCGCTCGATTCTCGTTCTTTTGGGAATCAACTTGGCGTACGGGTTTATCGGGTCAAATATCTCCTGGCAGGCGCATCTAGGTGGGCTGATCACAGGGCTTCTCGTGACGTGGATCTACATGCGTGTGGATCGTCCGCGTCCGTCGGTGACAGCGCGACGCCAGTCGCGTCAGGCCGTTGCCGTTTCTGCGGGGATGTGGGTGGTGATGGTCGTGCTCACAGGACTGATCTATCGCCTGATCTTTGAGTCCGGGCTCCTGAGCTGGGGACCCTGACCTGAGTTTTCGTGTGAGCCAGACCGGGGAATCACACCAATGTAGTTCTCCACAGGTGTGCATAAAGCTGTGGATAACTACCGTTTTCTCGGTTCCCGCAGATTTTGATGTCCGGCTATCGCCAAGGTCAACGTGACGCTCGTGATGAGTTCCACGATCCTGCGGATGCGCGCACGCCCTCTATCGCCAGCGCAGCGTCATGAGGAAACCAACCATCATGATGCCCAGTCCGATCACGAGGTTCCACCAGCGGATTCCGGGAATTGGGAAGGCTTCCTGTGAGATGTAGTAGACCATGAGCCACAGCAGTCCAACAATGAGCAAGGTGACGAACGTCGGGGCCCACCAGCGAGGACTCAATGGAATTCCATCTGTCCACGCCTGGATTTCGGTGTCTTCGGAAGCTTCTTTGCCGTTTTTCTTGCGCTTCTTTGACTCGGCCACGTCGATCCTCCCAGCAGATGCACGGTGGGACTCCAGTCCCAGTGGTGTGCCACGAAAAGGCACGTGCCATAGCGTAGTCTTCAATATGAATCTGACCAAAAATGACACGGGGGGAGATGCCGATGAGTGATGCACACCCTGCGCGGTCGGCCCAGTCGTCCTCGTCCCCGAAAAGTACAGCGCCGGACTTTGAGCCGACGAAAAAAGGCGAGGGTGCGGAAAAACCCCCGACGCGACGACAACAGGATGGGGGCGGCGCTTCTGCGGCGGCGCCCACAAAAACACGGGCGGTGCCGAAATTCTTGCGGCATGCGCCTGCGATTCTCTTGGTGACGGGAGCTTCGGGCCTGCTGTTCACCGTGTCGGCGTTGAATAACTATCACAGCTTGGCTCCGGCGGATATTAACCTTGTGACGCTCGTCAAGCAGTCGCAGGAAAAAGTCAAGGTGCTTGAAGCTCAGACGGAGAAACTTCAGGACCAGATTAACGCGATGACACCTAAGGACCCCACGGAGGTGCCGACAACGATTCCGGCGCTGACGCAGGTGCCCGTGCGCGGACCGGGAGTTTCAATTTCATTGACGGATGCACAGACCGACGTCATTCCCGATGGGGTCACCGCGAATGATCTGGTGATTCATCAACAGGACATCGAAGACGTGATGAATGCGCTGTGGGAAGGCAAAGCGGAGGCGATGACTGTTCAGGGGGTGCGTGTGACGTCGAGAACGGTGATTCGCTGCATCGGGAACGTCATCCTCGTTGATGGTACATCGTACTCGCCCCCCTATGTCATCGAGGCGATTGGTGATCCCGACCGCCTGGCGGAGGCTGTGAATTCCAACCCGAGGATCGTGAACTACAAAGCGTATGTGGCGCTTTACGGATTAGGCTGGGATCTTGCGAAAAAGAATTCCCTCGAATTTCCTGCAGCAACGCAAGACTCTGCAATGAAGTATGCACAGGTGGTGGATGCCAATGGGTGAGCATATCAGGCGGAGACGTCCGTCTCGACTAAGCCGAATCATCTCGGGGATCATCGGTGTTATCGGCGAGCTTTTGATTACTGCCGCGTTCGTCATCGGTTTGTTTGCCGTGTGGCAGGTGTATTGGACGAGTTACGAGGTCGCCGCCCCGGTCAAGCACGCGGTGACAACGTTCACGCGTGAACACACACCGGAGAAGATCAAACTCGGTGAGGTGCGTACCGATGCGCCTCCGTCTTTCGCGCAGTCTCCGGCTCTCCATGACCTGTACGGAGTGGTTCACGTTCCCAAGTGGGACTGGGCAAAGATCCCACTGTCAGAGGGAATCGACCTTGAGGTGTTGAATGCGGGTCATGCGGGGCACTATCCGCAGACGGCCCAGGCGGGAGAAATCGGGAATTTCTCGATCGCGGGTCACCGGCGCTCCTACGGGGACGTGTTCCTGCGGATCGATCAGCTAGCTCAGGGTGATCCGGTGGTCGTTGACTTGCCGGGCTACTACCTGGTGTACACGGTGGAGAGTTCGGAGATTGTTCCGGCTGATGATCCTGAGAACATCCGAGTCATTGCACCGGTTATTGGTGACGCGTCGTATTCGCAGGTGCCGACCGAACGGTGGATGACGATGACAACGTGTCATCCCGAATACGGTATTTCGGAGCGGTACATCGTTCACTTGAAATTTACATCGTGGACTCCGAAAGACACGGGAGTGCCCGCGGAGCTTCTCGACGAACCTGGTCTGAGCGACGCGAGCTGATTAACTTCTCAGACTTCTAAGGAGAGTGACAAACATGTATGCGTGGATCTTTCGGCATCTCCCCGGCCCGCTGTGGCTGCGAATTATGGAGTCCCTGGTGCTCATCGCGGCAATCGTCTGGGTGCTGTTTACATACGTGTACCCGTGGGCGCAGGATTTCTTTGGTCTGGGGGCTGCGGCCTCGGTGAGGTAATACGCCAGCAGCTGCGGTCCGGGCATCCTCTTTCGGAGTGATGCGAGGCAGGACGGTCGCTGAGACGCCCTCGTTATCTGCGTCGGCGCGACCTCCCGGCGTGAGGCGCGGGTCGCGGTGTCGCGTGGTGTCGCGGGAAAATTTTGGGGACGAGGACGGACACGCGTGCGTTCGACCTGCAAGATGAGGGATCATGGCCTCATGACTCGGATTTTATGCATCGATAATTACGATTCCTTCGTCTGGACAATCGTCGGCTACCTGCGTCACCTGGGCGCACAGGTTGATGTCGTTCGTAACGATGCGGTCGATCCTCGATGGTATGAGTCAGAAACCTACGACGGTGTTCTCATCTCCCCGGGCCCCGGGGATCCCCAGGGCGCCGGCCAGTCGTTGCGCGTCATCGGCGACTGCGTGGACCACCGCATCCCGATGCTCGGCGTTTGCCTGGGACATCAGGCCCTCGGAGAATTCTTCGGGGCGACGGTGACACATGCCCCCGAACTGATGCACGGGAAAACCTCAGTCATTCACCACGATGGTCGCGGCGTATTTACGGGCATTGACAATCCGGTGACGGTCACGCGCTACCACTCACTGGCTGTGGATCCGTCCACGCTCCCTGACGTTCTCGAAACGTCGGCCTCAACGGACGGCGGCATCATCATGGGGTTGCGTCACCGGGATCTTCCCCTGTGGGGCGTGCAATTCCATCCGGAGTCCGTGATGACTCAACAGGGCCACAGGATGCTGGCCAACTGGCTGGAACTCACCGGAGATGACGGAGCGGTTGCTCGCTCGCAACTCCTCCATCCCGTCGTCGCGCAGCGTTCCGAACTCTAGGCAACACGGGGCCCGGTGAATGACATTCACCGGGCCCCCGCTGCACTGAGTGAGCTGCACTGAGTGATCCGACTATTCGGAACCGCCCTCGCCTCGTCCATTCCCACCGCCGTTGTTCTGGCGCGGACCCTGGGAAACGACGATCGTCACGGAGCTGCCCTGGCTCACGCTGGCCCCCTCACTGGGGGACACGGCGATCACAGAGCCTGCGGCCACGGTGTCAGAGTGTTCCTCCGTCACCGATACGCGCAGAGTCAAGGCCTCAAGCTGCGCGGTGACAGTTGCCTGCGGCTGTCCCGCAAGGCCCGAGGGAATGCCAACCTTACCCGTGGAAATCGTCAGGATAATCGCATCGCCCTTGGACGCGGACGACCCGGCAGCAGGATTCGTTGAAATAACCTTGCCCTGAGGCTGCGAGGCATCGTCGGCGGGTTCAACGCTGCCGACCTTCAGTCCGGCGCTTTCCAGCGCCTTACGCGCTTGGTCCTGCGTCATTCCGGTGACGTCGGGAACCTGAACAGTGTCAGACCCGGATGAGGCATACGCGGTGACCTTCGATCCTTTCTTCACCTTTGCCCCTTCGGAGGGATTGACCTTCGCGATCTTTCCTTCCTCGACGGTGTCGGAGGCCACCGGATCGGGCGCGAGCTCCCACACAAGTCCCGCAGCTTCAACGGCTTTTTGTGCGTCAGCGGGACTTAATCCCACCAGACCGGTAGGAACCTTGACAGATTCAGGACCGCTGGACAGGTATGCGGTGACCAAGGACCCGGCCTCCACCTGAGTTCCCGATTCCGGATCAGTTCGAGCAACATCACCCTCGGCAATATCGTCGGATGGCTCAGTGTCCTCAGCGACCGCCCACACGAGTCCCGCGTCTTCGACGGCCCTCTTCGCTTCGGCCTGCGTCATTCCCACGAGACCCTCGGGAACCGTGACTTTCTCGCTTTCCGCCTGACCCTGAGACAGCAGGAACCATGCGCCGAAAATAATGAGGAGAGCGGCAACAATGACGCCGGAGATGATCCACGCTCTCTTGCGTTTACGCTTGCGTGCGACCTCTTCCTCGTCCTCGGTCATATCGGTTGACGAGGCCGAGGTGACGGTCTGATTGGTGGGGATCGCCGGGGACATCATCGGCATGGTCGCTGTTGCTTGAGAGGCCACAGCCGGCGCCCACACAGTCGCGTCGGGCGCGTTGACGGCAACGCCGCGTGACACGCGCATCAGGTCAGCGAGCATTGACGAGGCCGTTGCGTACCGGTCATTGCGGTCTTTTGCGAGGGCCTTCATGACGACGCGATCAAGTGCTTCGGGGATGTCGGGCGTGATTGACGAGGGAATCGGAGGGGTCTGCTGCACGTGCTGGTAGGCCACGGAGACCGCGGAATCCCCCTTGAAGGGCGGACGACCCGTGAGAAGCTCAAATAAAACGATACCCGTGGAATACAGGTCGGAGCGGGCATCCACCTGCTCTCCGCGCGCCTGCTCGGGAGAGAGGTACTGCGCTGTGCCGACAACCGCGTTTGTCTGCGTCATCGTTGCTTGCGAATCTGTGAGCGCCCGAGCAATGCCGAAGTCCATGACTTTGACCTTGCCGTCGTTCGTCAACATGATGTTCCCGGGCTTGATGTCGCGGTGAACAAGATGCGCGGCGTGCGAATACTCCAGGGCTGACAGCGTGCCGGTGATGATCTGGATGGCCTCGTCAATGGGCACGGGGTCTCCGTCGGAAATCAGATCCTTGACGGTGTGTCCCTCAACGTACTCCATGACGATGTAGGGCACGGAGATCGCACGGCCGTCAGGACGGTTGACCAACTCCTCACCGGTGTCGTACACGGCCACAATGTTGGGGTGGTTAAGCGACGCCGCCGACTGTGCTTCGCGCCTGAAACGGGCAAGAAACACCGAGTCTTGGGCCAGGTCGGAGCGCAGCATCTTGATCGCAACAACGCGAGACAGACGCGTGTCGAAGCCGATGTGGACCTCGGCCATTCCTCCGCGTCCGATGAGTGAGCGGACCTCGTACCGTCCGGCTAGACGGCGGCTGATGGGCTCTGCCATGTCAGAACCTCCTTGGTGCTGTGTACTTCCCGGGCTGAAGCGCCCAGCGAATCGAACATATTGTGAATCGTAACCGCCATGACGACCATGAGCGCCACAACGACAAGAGCAATGAGAACCCCGATGAGGATCTTGCGTAAACGAGATGCCGGCGGAGCAACCACCGACCGGTTATACCGAGTTTTTATCGGAGCCACAGCGGGGGATTTCCGAGAATCAACCACTGTTGACGAGGGCGAATGCCACTGCAGTTGACGTCGGGTTCCCCTCGATGGCGGATCGTCTCCCCGGCTGAGGGCGCGCTCAGTCAGACGAGAAAATAGCTCTGACTGACCGTGTCCAGGTTTGTTGGTACCGCTGTCGGAGTGCTCCGAGGACGAGGACCGAGAGCTCGTGGGAAGGTGCTCGCGGTGTTGGGGACGCGTGGGGGCGGCACCCGGCTTGTCATCGGATCGATCTGCCGTTCCGGTGGTCATCGGCTCAGCGTCGTTGACATCGGAAGCGCTTGCCGCACCCTCGCTGCTTCTCTTCGGGAGGCCTGCCAATCCCGCAGGTGTGTGAAGCATTTCCTCGGGGAGGGTCCGGCGCGTCACATGCCGAACCGGGGCGATGGGGCGTTGGATGCCGTCAACGGCTGTCTGTGTTCGCGGTGCGTCGTGATCGTCTGGGTGCGACTGGGGGAGAGTCAGAGGTGTTTTCGAGACCGACAGACCGAGTTCTTGCGCTGCTGCCGCCAGTTCGCGCACGACTGCGCGACCAGAATTGGGGCGCTTGGACGGATCTTTCTCCAAGAGATGAAGGATGACTGCGGCTAACGCGTGGGGAACATCGTCGGGAAGGGGAGGGACCGGGTCGTTGACGTGTGAAAAAGCAATGTTTACCTGGGACTCTCCGGTGAAGGGCCGGCGTCCGGCGACCGCCTCGTAAGCGATGACCCCGAGAGCATAGAGATCCCCGAGTGCCGTCGCTGTTTCCCCCATCGCCTGCTCAGGGGGCAGATACTGTGCGGTCCCCATGACCATTCCAGCGGCTGTCAGGTTGACCTGGTCAGATGTGCGCGAAATACCGAAGTCGGTGAGCTTCACCATCCCGTCGGGTCGAACAAGGATATTTGCCGGCTTAATGTCGCGGTGGACAACTCCTGCCTGATCTGCGGCTCCGAGCGCCATCGCGACCTGCATGAGGAGGGGAATCAGTTCGTTGGGAGCGATGCGTGCCCCTCCGCGCAGATAGTCGGTGAGAGGACGGCCCTCTACGAGTTCCATAATGATCCAGCCGCCGCCGTTTTCCTCACCGAAATCTTGAACATTTGCAATGTTCGGATGCTCGACTGACATGGCGTTACGCGCCTCAAGACGCAGACGAGACAAGGGGAGTTCTTCTCCCAGAAGTTCGGGGCGCAAAACCTTTGCGGCAACGATTGAGCCAGTGACGCGGTCGCGTGCTTTCCACACCTCACCCATGCCACCTTGCGCAATATGGCTGAGAAGCGTGTATCGGTCACCGAGAACCCGTCCCACTCCGGTAAGTGTTCGTCTGTCGCTCATTGGAGCCCCGCTTCCACAAGAGCACGGGCAATTGGGCTGGCAGCTACTGCCCCGTAGGTCACGGGATTGGACGCGTCGCCCTCGACAATGACGGCGAAAGCAATCTGAGGGTCGTTTGCGGGAGCGAACCCAACGGCCCATCCATTGGTGAATCCCTGAGTTCCTGTTTCGGCGGTCCCTGTCTTTGCGGCAACGGAAACACCGGGGATACCGATCTGCGTTCCCGTGCCGTAGGGACGGTTGACAACGGCCTGCATCATCGTGTTGAGCTGGGAGGCAATCTCAGGTGAGATGGGATGACCCGCAACCTTCGGCGTTGTTGTTGACTGGGGTTGGAGGTCGGCATCAACGATCTGATCGATCAGGTAGGGCTTCATCATCGTTCCGTTATTCGCGATTGCCTGAGCAACCTGTGCCATCTTCAAGGGAGTGACCTGAACGGTGTACTGCCCGATCGATGCCATTGCCAGCTGCGCAGCATCGGCGTCGTCAGGGAAAACGGACGGGGTCACCGGTAGGGGAATGGTGTCCTTTTCGTTGAATCCGAAACGTGACGTGATGTCCGTGAAATCAGCGGTCGTCATCTTTTCTGACGCAATGATGAAAGTTGTGTTGCATGAGCGCGCGAAGGCTTCGGTGAGCGTGGGGTTCCCGTCTCCACATGCGAGGTTGTTGCTATTTGCCACATTCGTCACCGTTCCGGGAAGTGTCGTCGACACGGGAGACGGCATGGTGGTGTCAGGGGTTGCCAGCTGCTTTTCCAGCAGGCCAATTGTTGTGAGAATCTTGAACGTTGATCCGGGAGCGTAGCGGTCACCGCCGATTGTCCGGTTGATCAACGGCTTATTCGGGTCATTGGCAAGCGAAGAATATGTGTCGGAAACCTTCGAGGAATCGAAAATCGCGAGGGCGTTGGGATCGTAGGAGGGAGAGGAATACATGGCCAGGACAGCGCCGGTCTTGGCATCCAAGGCAACGACCGCGCCCTTTCGGTTCCCCAACTGTTCGGCTGCGATCTGCTGCATCTTCGGTCGGATCGTCAGGACAACTCCGCCGCCCTGGCGCTTCTCCCCGGTGAAGAGGTTCTTGAGGCGCTGGCCCAGGAGGGCCTGAGAGTTCCCGTCAAGGATTGATTCAGCCGATGCTTCCAAGCCGGTTGATTGCGAAACCGCCGCTGAGAAATATCCGGTGATTCCCGCGTACAGGGGACCCTGTGCGTAGGTGCGTTGGAAACGTCGAGATCCGTCAATCTTTGACGAGGACGCGATTGCGTTGCCGTCAACAATGATTGGTCCGCGGTCAACTTCCGCGGAGTGAAGAATTGTCCGTTCATTGCGCGGATCCGCGTTGAGTGAGGGAGCCTGAATGAACTGGGAGTTCGTGACGCCGAAGCCAAGAAGGGCAAACATCAGCAGAATCACAAGGAAAAGTCGACGAATCTGGTGGTTCATGACGCGCTCCCCTCAAGGACCGGTTCCTGGATCCCAGAGTTCCACGGTGCGGGAGCGGCAGCGGGTCTGCGCGCGGCGTCGGAGACGCGGATGAGGAGGGCAACCGTGATCCATGACGACACCATTGAGGAACCGCCGGCGGCGAGGAACGGAGCGGTTAGGCCCGTCAGCGGAATAATTCGGGTGATTCCGCCGAGGACAACAAAAAGCTGAATCGCCAGCGAGAAACTCAGGCCAGTGGCGAGGAGTTTCCCAAAACCGTCGCGCACTGAAATCGCAGCGCGCATTCCCCGCTCAATGAGGATGAGGTAGAGCATGAGGATCGCGAAGAGCCCAACCATGCCGAGTTCCTCGGCCAGTGACGACAGAATGAAGTCAGAATTCGCCAGAGGAACAAGCTGCGGGTAGCCGCGCCCCCACCCGGTTCCAAACAGGCCACCGGAGGCCTGTCCGAAAAGAGACTGAACAACCTGGAATGAGCCGCCGTTTGCGTTGTACACGTCATGGTCGAGGGCGTGAATCCACACGGAGAAGCGGCGCGCAACGTGAGGAAATGCGCGGATCGCCACGAACACTGCGGGAACGAACATGACGAAACCGATGACTAACCAGGACACGCGATTCGTTGCAACGTAAAGCATCGCAACGAAAAGGGAGAAGAACAGCAGCGAGGTTCCCAGATCGCGCTGGAGGACGAGAATGGCGATACCAATGAGCCACGTCGTCAAGATCGGGCCGAGATCACGGGCACGAGGCAGACGTAATCCGAGGACTTTGCGTCCCCCGATCGCCAAGTTGTCTCGGTTGGTCACGAGGTATCCGGCGAAGAATATCGCCAGCGTGATCTTGACGAGCTCACCCGGTTGGAAACTGAACGTTCCCAGCCGAATCCATACGCGCGCTCCGTAGGTTTCCTGACCAAGCCCCGGAAGCATCGGGAGAAGAAGGAGGAGGAGTGAAAGGAAACCGAAGGTGTAGGTGAAGCGTCTGAGCTTGCGGTGATCGCGAAGAACAATGAGGATGACGGCGGCGACGGCAATGGCAATGCCGGCAAAAACCAGCTGCCGGATCCCCACAGTTGCTTGACCGAGAGCCCTGTAGGACAGGTCAAGACGGTAAATCATGGCCAGGCCCAGACCTGTGAGCGCCACGGCGATCGGAAGGATCACCGGGTCGGCGTAGGGCGCAAGAAAATGTACCCCGACCTCGGCAATGATCGCGAGGATCACGAGGACGACGATGTGGCGCGTCAGATTACCGGGAGGCTGACCCGTCCGGTTAATCGAGGTGAGTACGTAACCACCGATCCCCACGGTCAGCGCCGCAAGAAGAAGGATGATTTCTGTGATTCGGCGGGGTCTGGCGGGTGCAATCGATACGGTCGCCATCAGCTGCGACCTCCCGACTGACTGCCGGACTGCTGGGCGCCTGACTGCCCGCCGAGCCCAAGTTCGGCTCGACGCGCCGCGGACTCCTCAAGACCTGCGATGTAGTCGTCAATCTCCTCACGGGATGACCGAACAACGGGCTCCGTCAGACGCTGACGGTCAACAGGAGACAGATCCTTGAGCTGAACGTCGGTGACTTCAATGGCATGGGAAAGCTGCCACGAGCCCAGCGACTGCGGGATTCCCTGGTGAATGACAACGCGGCCATCGTTGCCGATTGCGTAGTACTGGTGCTGCGTCCACACCCAGCCCAGCCACGCAGACACAATGATGACAGCGGCAAGGAAGGCCGCTGACACAAGCGGCCACCACCGGCGAGGTTGCGGTGAACTGTCTTCTCCGTCGTCAGGATCATCAACGGATGGTGCTGACGTGTGCAAGGCTGCGGCCCGCGCGGCGGCACCGCTTCCTCCACGGCTTGCCGCATGACGATCCACGGCTGCGGCACCAACGATCTGCGGCGGATCCGGAGCGTAGGAACCAGAGGCGACAATGTCGGCAACGACGCAGGTGATGTTGTCGGGACCGCCGGCAAGTAGCGCCAAGCGGATCAGTTCCTCCGCGCAGTCGCCCGGATCCTGCGTGTCAGCGAGAACTGTCCCAATTGTTTCCGGCGACACAACACCGGACAATCCGTCTGAGCAGAGAAGCCACCGATCACCGAGGACGGCCTCACGTACCGTCTCATCCGGGCTCACGTCGGCTTGAGCATCACCGAGGATCTTGAGGACAACGTTACGATTGGGATGATGTTCAGCCTCTTCGGGCGTAATTTGTCCGCTATCGACGAGGTATTGAACGAAGGAATGATCCGTTGTGACCTGAGTGAGCGTTGTTCCCCGCAAAACGTATGCGCGCGAATCTCCAATGTGGACCATCGCCAAACGGTTCCCCGTCCGCATCACCGCGATACATGTGGTTCCCAGGCCCGCCAACGCGGGATCGTGCGCCGACCGGTCTGATAACTCGTCGTGCGCGGCCATCAACGCGTCCCGTAGGAGCGGAAGCATCTGATCGGAAGAATGTGTGTCCGTGTCTAGGGGAACGAGATGTGCCAGAGCCACTGACGAGGCAATGTCACCTCCGGCGGGCCCTCCCATTCCATCAGCAAGAACGAGAAGATTGGCTCCCGCGTAACCGGAATCCTGGTTGTTGGAGCGGACGAGGCCGACGTCTGAGCGGGCCGCCGCGTGAAACTCAATCGGTTGGGTGGCCATGTCACCTCACCAATTCGAGCGTTGTCTGCCCGATCCGAATAACGTCGCCGGCCTTGAGCAGCTGCGGATGAGAGAGGCGCTCGTCGTCAACGAAGGTGCCGTTGCGGGAACTGAGGTCTTCAATGAACCAACCCTCGGCGCTGGGAGACAGGGTTGCGTGTCGACTAGATGCGTACTCGTCCTCGATCACCAGAGTGCACGAGGGAGAACGGCCGATGGTGATGGGAGTGGACCCCAGGGGAATGACCGTGCCAACAAGGGGCCCTCCCGTCAGAAGGAGATTCGTTGGATTCTGCGTCTGGTTTCCTCGACTACGTGCAGCTTTGCGCTCGCGGCGGCTCTCGCGACGACGCTGATCAGCTTCTTTGCGTCCCTTTCCTCGGGGTGTGACAACGGTGCCGAAGATGTCGCGGCGCAGGGTGTTGACGGCGCCGAGGACGAGCAGCCACAGGAGTACAAGGAATCCCAAGCGAAAAACGGTGAACGCGAGGTCTGTGGTCATTGATTTCCGTCCTCTTCTGGGTGAGTCCAAAAGAGGATCCGCGTTCGACCGATGACGATTTGGTTGCCGTCGAGGAGTGTGGCGGCGTCGATCTTGTGGCCTTCAACGTATGTGCCGTTTGTTGATCCCAGGTCGGTCGCAATAACCCCGGTTGGGGTGATCCGAAGTTCAAGGTGGCGCCTGGAAACCCCGGAGTCATTGACAACAATGTCGGCCTCGGATCCGCGACCGATGACGGTGACGGGTTCAGTGAGCAGCCATTTCTCTTCGCCGATGTCGAGAATCGGATGCTCGGGGGAGGCCGAGGAGGCCGTTGCGGGGGCAGCGGCGCCACGTCGATTCTCCGCTTCGACGCGCAGCGTCCCCGTCATCTCCGTGGAATCTTCACGGAAATCGATCGTCACGGGGCCAAGGAGAGCGTATCCGTGAGACGCTGCGTGTTCGGTCACCTGCTGGCTGAATTCGTCGGCGAGGACGTCAAGGTCTGCTTCGAGGGAATCGAGGTCGGCTTTGGCCGCATGAATAGTGAAATGATTTGCCGCGATAACACGATCGGATGAGACCTCTTGGACAGAATCATCAAGGGCCCGGCGAATCGCAGACGTGACGTCGACGGGCTTGATTCCCGACCGAAACACACGGGAAAAGGCACTATTCACGCCTTTTTCCACCGCGTGTTCAAAGCGGTCGAAGATGCTCATTGTGTCTCCTCATGCGTGCGGAATACATCCTGACGTACTGCGCTGGCACAGCCAACCACCACCCAGTTTAACCGTCAACGTGAGATTGAGGGATTTTTGCCTGACAGCCCGCAGCAAAATTCGGAGCATATGCAGAGACAATGCGGTATACAACATGCGTCTTGGCATGAATTAAGGGCCGACCCGAAGGTCGACCCTCAATCCAATCCCATCAACACAGTGCAGTTTTTCCGAAGGCATCCCCCTACCACAATTATCGACCCATGTGTGTGGGCCGCCGCGGCCCGGGTCGTATTCCTTTGTGATGACACCCAATGTAGGAGTTCTTTCTGATGAGACGGTTGAATGCGCCTGGGATTTTCCTGGGATTTGGGCTTCTACGGGCATACGACACATCGCGTTCGCAGGTATCAGAGGTCAATACGAACGACGGCCCCAGCCGATATGGCTGGGGCCGTGTGCTGTCAATGGGATGGGCTTAGAAATCCCAGTCCTCGTCCTCGGTGTCAACGATTTCGCCGATGACGTAGGAGGAACCCGATCCGGAGAAGAAATCGTGGTTCTCGTCGGCATTGGGCGACAGAGCGGCAAGAATTGCCGGGTTGACATCTGTGGAATCGGCGGGGAAGAGAGCCTCGTACCCCAGGTTCATCAGAGCCTTGTTCGCGTTGTACCTGAGGAACTTCTTAACATCCTCGGTCAAACCGAGAGGATCGTAGAGGTCCTCGGTGTACTGCTCTTCGTTTTCGTACAGCTCATACAGGAGTGAGAAGGTGTAGTCCTTGAGTTCATCCTGGCGTTCGGGAGAGGACTCATTGACGGCAACCTGGTACTTGTAGCCGATGTAGTACCCGTGAACGGCCTCGTCACGAATAATCAGACGGATGAGGTCAGCGGTGTTCGTCAGCTTGGCGTGCGCAGACCAGTACATGGGTGCGTAGAAACCGGAGTAGAAAAGGAAAGATTCAAGCATCGTCGAGGCGACTTTGCGTTTCTCAGGGTCGTCACCTTCGTAGTAGGACTTGACGATCTCGGCTTTCTTCTGGAGTGCTTCGTTCTCCTCAGACCAGCGGAACGATTCGTTGATTTCCTCGGTAGACAGCAGAGTCGAGAAGATTGACGAGTACGACTTCGCGTGCACCGACTCCATGAATGCGATATTCGTCAGCACCGCTTCCTCGTGAGGGGTGCGGGCATCGGGAATCAGCGACACGGCACCGATGGTCCCTTGGAGGGTGTCGAGCAGTGTGAGGCCGGTGAAGACGCGGTTCGTCATCAGCTGCTCGTGGGGGCGCAGAGTCTTCCAGGATTGGAGGTCGTTGGAGAGCGGAATTTTCTCAGGCAGCCAGAAATTCCCCGTGAGGCGGTCCCAGACTTCCTGGTCCTTGTCGTCTTCGATGCGATTCCAGTTGATTGCCTGAAAAATGGGTGTATTCGACACGGCTTCTCCTTAGGTGTCCTGCGATTTTACGTCACGTGTGGGGGCGCGTCGGGGCGGGCGCCTCGTTCGCTGCTGCGTATTCGTATTGACGAGGGCGAGCTGGGCCTCCGAGCGTTTCGGATTTCCGGCGCGTTAGTCTCGACTGCGAAGGAAAACCAACGCCGCTGCGTCAACGAGGATAGCCCCAATCGTCAGGGGAAGAGCCTGACGCGTATGAGCCAGGGCCACTCCCTGTGCGCGGCGACGCTCCCCGCGGGAGAAGAGCCATTTTTCACAGGCGACGGTTACCCCAATGGACGCTGCGGCAAGACCCGCGCCGATGGCGAGTTCCTTGATCGGAAGTTCGGCGTCGCCCTCGTCCGTGTCATCACAGTCGGCGTCGTCTGGGGTCTCGTCGTAGGATTCCTCTCCCGCAACGTAGTAGTCAGTGCGATCATCAAAGTCACTGGCACGGTCCCACGCGGCCCACCCGGCAACACCGAGAAGTCCAACTTTGAGAAGCGCTCGCACCCCTTTTGACCTGACAAAATCTGGGAGGGCATACCAGGCGAAGACACTTGCGCCGGTGACGGCGGTGGGGATCAACTGGTGAGGATCCTCTTCAATGGCACTGCGTGTCTCCTCGTACAGCTCGGTAATGTCGAAGCTTGGTTCCGTCAGGTCACGGGGGGCCGGCAGGCCTGTTGCCGAATCGGTCATGATGTCTCCTTGGTTGAGGCTGCCTCCACTCTAACGGCCCCGCGGGTGTTTGTGTATGGGGGAGGACGCACGTGAGGATAAATTGCGAAAGCTCGGGCACGCGAGTAAAGACACTCACTCATCCAGACTGCCCGAGTTCTCACAGGTGGAAACTCTCCTCACCCGCGTGAAGGACGACACCCGATCCGTACACCCAGGTCCCGTGCGGTACCTAATCGTTGAGCATGGCGTGCAGGTGGTCGAAGACTTTACCTCCCGACGCCCTGACTCCGTCATGCTGATACTCATTCGTCACCCACGTGCGGACACCCGGAACAACAGACGCGGTGTCCAAGGAAAGCTCGCGAGGAACAAACATGTCGTCGTAGTAGACCGCCGCGGCCACGGGAACCGTGTTCGAGGCCAACACATCGGGCAGATAGACGGGATTCCAATCTGATTTTTCAGCGAGTTCATTCGCCGTACCCGCCAGGTGACGAAGAGTAGGATCCTCGTCGAAAATCGTCCGCATCATGTGCTCACCGGTAAGGAAGTACGGCTCGTCCTCGTTGAGCGGATCGGCGTCTTTGGCGAAACCGGGGATTTCTTCGGCGAGGCGATCGGCAGCCCACCTCGTCCTCGTCCCCGCTAAATCGGGGGTCGCTCCGGCGTAAATGGACTCTTGGAGAACCCCGTACATGGGAACCATCGCGACTTCGGAGGCTACCTGGTGGAGGAAATTCTCCGAGAGGCGCCGCTGGCCGCGCACACTCACCCACGGGCATTCCACAAGATAGTGGAGCATGTCGAATCGGGTGTCCAACCCCAGGCCAATGCCGATCATGCGGAAACGTTCAGTGGAGAGGCGCTCGCCCGTGGGAAGGAACTCCTCGGTATCGCGCAGGTGCGCGGCAATTTCGCGGATCGTGCGTTCGTCCCAGGGATAGCGATCAAGATAGGCGCGGTTGCGCACAGCGGTCGCTGCGTAGGTCTGACGGTAGATGTCATCAATGGGGACGAGGCCGGGCAGTCCGCCGGTAATAAGCGAGGCCGCCAGGCCCTCAGGTGCTAGTGACAGATAGCTCAACGTGATGAAGCCGCCGAAGCTCTGCCCCAGTGAGGTCCACGGAGCGCCACCGGTGATTTCCTTACGCAGAGCCTCGGCATCGCGAACAATCTGGTCCTGTCGGAAGAACGACAAGTAGTGGGCGCGCTCGGCATCGGAGGCGAAGGACGACAGGTACTGCCAGTCCATGTGTGTTGACTGTCCGGTGCCACGTTGGTCAAGCAGGACAACGCGGTAATGCTCAAGGGCTCGTCCGATCCACCCGTCACGGAAGTCGCTTTGACGTGGGGATGCTCCCCCGGGACCACCTTGCAAGAAGACGAGGTGGGGGAGGGACTCCCCGCCGGAGCGCACGATTTCGCGTGCGAATATGCCGATTGAGGGATTATCGGGTCCGGTGGGACGCGAATGGTCAAGAGGAACCTCAATGCGGTGTTCGTTGATCGTGCAGGAATGCTGGGTGTACGTCAGCGTCATCATGCATGTGAGCATATCGGGTTGGCTGGCTCTCAGTCGGCGTTATCGGTTGCACCGCACAATCGCATGGGCGAGGCGAATGCGGATAGGCGAGGAGGGGGCGAGGGCGTGGCCGAGTGCGGAGGGGCGAGGGCGTGGCCGTGGCCAGAATCGTCTGGACTACGCGAAGGTCGACAGAAGAACAACGTACGTGACGGTCCCCGCCGCGACGGAAAGAATGAGACGTCGGCCAAAAATCAGGTGAACGACGGCGGTGACTGCGGCGGCGAGAATGGCAATCCACCAGGTGGGAGAGGCTTGTTCAATGCCGTCGCGCAGCGTCGCGGCAACGAGGATCACCATGATTCCCGCGGGCATCCACGCTGCCATGTTCCCAACGAAACGGGAATCCCGCAGAGGTTCGAGGATCGCGAAAGGAATGGCGCGCAGCCCGAAGTCAATGAGGAAGACAACGACGAGAATCCCCAGAAGGTACAGCACGGAGATATTCATTCGCGAGAACCTCCCGTACGTGCCGAGACATTGGACGACTCAGATTCGGCGCCGGAATCTTCCCCGGGCGTTGGAGACACCCGATCGCCGAGGACGTCCGGGGATGGACCGTTCGGATTCGAGCGTGTTGTGAGCACATGCCTGAAGCACAAAATTGCGACGAACAGAAGGAGCGCGGCAAGCAGTGATTGATCGGGGAACGCTCCGAGTGCCACGAGGTAGGAAGCGCCCGCCAGAAGAACGGAAGGCAGTTCTTTGAGCGTCCGGGCTGCATCTAATGCCAGCGTGATGAACATGGCGCACAAAGCGAAATCCAGTCCCGGAATGGGCTGGGGAATGAGTGAGCCCGCACCTACTCCAACCAGGCCGGACACCACCCATGTTGCCTGGAATGTCACCTGCATCGCGAGCAAACGAGGTTTCGTCCACCCGTGGGGCCGCGCAGCCGTCAGTGCGAAAGCCTCATCGACCAGCGCGTACATTGAGTACAGGCGCGCAACCCGTCCCTCAACGACGTGCAGTGGAAACGAGAAGGCGTAGAACACGTGGCGAAAATTCACCAGGAGCATCGTCACCGCAATCACCGAGATCGGCGAATACTGCGCTGCCATTGCAATGACCAGAAGCTCCGCTGACCCGGAATACGCCGCCATCGACAGTGCCGGCGCCATCCACCAGGGCATCCCCAGCTGCGCAACAAGTAAGCCGTACGCCATCCCCAGTGGAATGTAGCCCAGCGCCAAAGGCACCGTCATTTTCACCCCGGTGACAATCTCCATCCGGGGCGGTTGCGCGGGCACCGGGACTGGCGCCGTCTCAACTGATCCGGTCATAGTGCCATTGTGCGCGTCCTATAGCTGGTGCGGTTCCTTTGTTTCGTCCCGTGAACCCGCGTGAATTAGCTGATCAGAGTTGACTGATGGTGAACGATCCGCATTGACGAGGACGAATCCGCACCTTGACCTGCGTTGTCACCCGATGGGTGTTCTCGGGTGCCCCGTGTTCGCCAGATTGAGGTTTCGACCGAGGAACCGCCGTCCCAACTCAAGGTGTATCGGGTTGTCCATAGTCCCGAGGCGAGGGCGCAAGCTGCGATACGCCCGATCGTCAGTGAGGCTGGAACGGGCCCGAGTGTTGAATCGGTGACGCGGCCGTTAGGCCACACGCGCCGAAAATCGGGATCTTCGAGCGTGGTAATTGTCTCTTCGTCACCGTTCATCCACGCGAGAATCCACGACTTCTCCGAGTCGATAATCTGTGTCGCCTCAGTGTTTTCACTGTTGGATGCCGAGGCGCTGGCTTCCTGAGCCGTTGCGGGGCTCGGTGCCGACTGAGTGTCCTCATCTTTGGGAGTTGAGGTCTGGATGTGTGATCCGCTCAAGCCCGGTCCTCCCGTTGGAGTTTTTCCGTCTTGATAGGCCTGCGCGCATTCACGCGCACGATCGTCCGCCATCTCGTTGAGCCGATGCCCGGCGTGTCCCTTCACCCACTCAAAGGTCACCTGACGACCGCGGATTTCCCGATCAATGTCCTGGATGACGTCCAGGTTCTTGATCGGTTTCTTGTCGGCCTTGACCCAGCCGCGTTTCTTCCAACCGTGCATCCACTTCGACACGACGTTAATCGCGTATTGCGAGTCAGCAAGGATATGCAGGGGTTCGTCGGCGTACCCGGCGGCCGCTGTTGCGCGCAACAGCTCGAGGATTGCGGTGAGTTCACCAAGATTATTTGTGCCGCTTGGCCATCCACCCGCATCCCACCGGTCATCATCAATGACCCACGCCCATCCGGCGGGACCTGGGTTACCGAGTGAGGATCCATCAGCAGCGGCGGTAATTGTCATGACGCACATCGTAGTTGACGCCGGATAGCCTGATCGACGACGTTTCTGGAGCGCTGGAAACCGTGGAACACTGCGTTGACCCCGAGGCCGCACGGCCTCGGGGTCAACATGGAGTGATCATCCACGACACACCCACATCACGTTGGTGAATGTGTCAGATGATGCGGAAATGGCAGCGGAGCCTTTGGTTCCTCATTCGTCGGCGAGTGCCTCAATCGGGCTTGTGCGTGATGCTCGGCGACCGGGCAACCACGATGCGACGAGGGCAGCGATAAGTGACACCGCAAGGATGGCTCCGATGAGCGGCCAGGGAATCTCAATGACCGTGCGTACTCCATCCAAAGGCAGGGATGCAGTTCCGATGGCACCGAAAATGGTTCCCAGGATGATGCCGATGAGCGACCCGGCAAGGCTGATGAGAACTGCCTCAAGGGTGAACATCCGTCTGACAGACCTGCGTGACATACCCAGTGCCCGCAGCAGCCCGTTCTCGCGAGTCCGTTCGGCAACCGACAGGCTCAGGGTGTTCGACACCCCAACGAGAGCAACCAGCACCGACACACTCAGAAGAGCAATCGCGCCGGTGAGCAGCACATTAATTGCTTTCGTGTACATTGCGCGCTCGGGAGCACCGCCGCCAACGATGAATGAGCTGTCGATCGAGGAAATCCTCGATTCCACATCCGTCGCTTGATCGACATTTGCCAGCTTGACGATAGCCGTTGTGTACGGGGCATTGGGTGCGAGGGACTCAAGCGTTGTTGCCGACACCTCCGCGTTATTCGGCGAGAGAGACTCCGAAAATTCCGCTTTCAGGGTTGCGCACACGGGCTCTTCTGTGCTCGATGACGGCTGAGCGCACACATCCAGTGAATCGCCGAAATGTGAGTAATACGTGGAGACGCGGACAATCGAATCTGGGATGTTCTCCACGGGTGAATGAGTCACCGAGGAAATGTCGGGGTACCCCTCAACCTGTGCGAGAGCGGGTAAATCATCGGTTGTCGACGTGTAGGAATCCATCGAAGCGGCAACCTGCGGCCCCCGACCTGCGGGGGCCAAAACCAGGGTTGAACCGCGGACAGCGACAAGACCATCCGTTCCTTCGACGGCCTTGATCTGGTTGATCCTGTCCTCGGGAATGGACCCCTGTGAAGACTGCACAATGAAATCAACGGGTCGACGATTATCCACCTGATTGAGGATTGTCTCGCGGGTCGAGGCTGCGCCCACACCCATTGTCGTGATCAGGGTGACACCAATGGTGATGGCAACCGCCGTTGCAGCTGTGCGACCGGGAGAGCGAACAACATTTTCCCGAGCGAGCTTGCCCGTCATCGACCGCATGAACACCCCGAGAAGATGTGCGATCGACGGGAAGAAAGCGGAGCACACCCCCATTGAGGACACCAAAAGCACGAGAGCGGAAACAAAGGTGACCAGGAAGCTCTCCTCGGTTCCTCGGTGCACGAGCCCGAAGGTAATTCCCGCGATGGCCAGGAGAGAAATGATGGAGAACACGATGAGGGAGGTGCGTCCCTTCCGTCGCTGATCCATCGTCACATCAATCGACGACAAGGCGGCGATCGGGCTGAGGCGCCCCATTTTTGCTGCGGGACGCCGACCGGCAATCCACGCGACAAGAGTTCCAACTAACCACGTGGCGGCAAGACCACCAGGGGAGAACGCGGCGAGGAATGCGGGGCCAAGGGTAAGGAAACCCAGTGCCCAAAGGCCGAGGCCACCCAGAGCAGCACCGATCAGAGCACCCAGTGCCGAGGCAACAGCACCCACAAGAAGTGTTTCCCGTGCAATGAGAGACCGAACCTGGGAGCGTGTGGCCCCCAATGCCCGAAGTAGTGCAAGTTCACGCGTGCGCTGTGTCATCACCACTTGGAATGTCGTCGACACAATGATGATCGACACAACAACGGAAATCAGTGGGAATATCGCCAGGACGGTCATCATTCCAGCCAACGAGGTTGACAGGAACTTCATCATTTTGTCAACGGCCACATCGGCAGTGGTGACATCTGTGGTTTCAGACAGACCGGCTTTTGCGAGGGAATCAGCAATCGAGGACGTGAGAGACTCCTGCTCGGCTTTCGACGGAGAGTCACTGTCTCCAGCCACGAGAAGACGCAGGGCGTTTCCTATGGTGGGAGAGAGGCGATCCATACCAGCGCTCGTGATGTAGACAATGCCCGACTCCATTGGAAGTGCTTTCGTAATGCCGGTGATTGTCAACGAGCGTGTCTGTGAGTCCTCCGTGTACGCCTCGGCAACCTCAAGGGAGGAACCGACATCAACGGACAGTGCCTTGGCAATATCGGGGCTCACAAGGACGCCATCATCGCTTGTTGGCAGGCTCCCGCGACTCAGAGTTGGAGAAGAGAAAGGGGGTGAGGAGAGTGTGCTCAGCATGCGCGTGATGCGTTTCCCCTCGTGTGAGAACTCCAGGAAAGACTGGCGAACAGGTTCAACGGCGCGCACCCCGGGAATCGTCGACACGTTGTCGATGATGTTGCGTACGTCCGAATCTTCGAAACTCGATAGAGATTCCGGCGGGGTGATGACTGTGGAGGCTCCGGCGAACTGCGCGGACGCCGACTGCGTGAAGGACCGCATCAAACCGGACGCGAAAGACAGGAAGAGGACGACGAATGCCGCCGATATGGCAACTGCAAGTCCTGTTGCCAGGTATCGACGAGCATGCGCTCGAAGATTTGCAGACAGAAGGCCTTTCATCGTGCGACCTCCAGCAGCTGCGCCTGGCTCGGGTGACGCAAGTCGGCGAAGATCTGGCCGTCGCGCATCACGAGGACGCGGTCAGCGACAAGAGCGGCACTCATATCGTGGGTGACCATGATGACGCTTTGTCCGAGCGTGTCGACTGCCGAACGCAGAAGCCCAAGAACTTCCTCGGATGCTGTGGAATCAAGGTTACCGGTGGGCTCATCGGCAACGATCACTGCGGGCTTTGATGCGAGGGAACGCGCAACGGCGACGCGCTGCTGTTGCCCTCCTGAAAGTTCACTGGGACGGTGAGTGAGTCGTTGTGACAGGCCAAGAACATCAACGATTGTCTTGACCCATTCGCGGTCCGGTGTGCGTCCCGCGAGGCGCAGCGGAAGCTCAATGTTTGCCTGAGCGGTCAGCGTTGGGACGAGGTTGAAAGACTGGAAAACAAATCCGATGCGATCGCGACGCAGACGCGTGAGGGCATCATCGTCGAGGGTGGACACGGCAACACCTTCAACGAACACCTCTCCAGATGTCACGGTATCTAGGCCAGCAAGCATGTGGAGCATCGTGGACTTGCCCGAACCGGACGGGCCCATGATCGCCGTGAATTCGTTGGCATTAATTGTTAACGAAACAGAGTTGAGTGCGGTGACAGCTGTTTCTTTCGAGCCATAAACCTTCGAGACGTTTTCTAAACGAATGACGGAAGCGGCCGTAGCCGGCGAAGAGGAAGTGGACGGAATTGACGTAGAAATGCTCTGAGGCACAGGTGTTGTGTTCATATGTCTACTGTGCCGAAAATCTAGCGCACGCAACATTGGGGGAAGGCCCCTTTCGGCCCTGAAATTCCTCCGCCACCTCTTCGGGGAATACCCTGAGCAGCAGTGCGGGAGGGGAAATTATTCGGTTATTCCCAGCTGCGTGAGTGTAAAAGCGAACTCCTGTGCACGACAGGCCCATCGTCCTTCACGGCCCGACGGACCAGAGTGCCCGGCAACCATCTCGGTGCGCAAGACAATGGGTCGCGCTATTGCGTTGGCGGTTCCCGTGGCCTCACGCAGGCGTTGAACCCACTTCGTTGGCTCAACGAACTCAACGCGCGTGTCATTGAGTGAGGTTGACGCGAAAACCGCAGGAAGACGCTGACCTTGGGGAACGTTCTCATAGGGGGAATACGACCGCATGAGCGCATACACCTGCGGATCCTTCACGGGATTCCCCCACTCTTGCCACTCACCAACCGTCAACGGCAATGTCGGATCGAGGATCGTTGTTAACGCATCAACGAATGGGACACCGGCAACGATGACTCGGAATAGAGAGGGAGCCATGTTGAGGACCGCACCCATGAGCAGTCCGCCTGCGCTGCGTCCCTCAGCTGCCAAACGCTCAGAGGCAACCCAGCCAGATGTTGTTAACCATTGAGCAACATCAATGAAGTCCGTGAAAGAGTTGACCTTCGAGAGTTGGCGTCCGTCCTCGTACCAGGACCGTCCCATCTCGCCGCCACCGCGGACGTGAGCGATCGCGAAAACCACTCCGCGCTCCAACAGCGGTAAACGCAGGGTGTCAAACTCGGGGTCATAACTAATCTCGTAGGCCCCGTAGCCCAGGAGCCACCCTGGATTCGTGAAGTCCGGTGTGACGTCGCTTCGGTGAATGAGGGTCACGGGAATACGGGTTCGACCGTCACGCGCCAGAACCCACGCGCGTTCCTCCACGAAATGACTCGGATCCCACCCGGGAACATCGCGCACTCTGAGCGTGGTCAGAGCGCAGGTAATGGGGTTAACGTGCAGGGTCGTTGGAGGAGCCGTAACCGACTGAATCTCAACACGTAGTGAACGGTCCTCGAAACGAGCCCCCGGCACAGTGGAGATCGTTCGGATATCAGCGTCCGTTGCGAGGAAACGCCCGGGGCCCCACACGTGGGCGAGGTCATCGGCTTGGCCGAAAATCGCTGAACGCATGCGTACCTCCACCTGAGTGAGGCCCCCGGAACGCATTGTCACGGCAAGATAATCCGCGCCAGCTTCGGCGTAGAGCACTCGCTCCCCACGGCGGGGCTGGCGCAGAGTCCACCACAGCGGCTCGGGAGCAATGGGCGCCAGCGCGGGAAATGACGGATCCGACGGATGGGAGTACACCGCGCAACCTTTGAGAAGGAGTTCTTGCTCGCCAGACAGGCGGAGAAGCTCCTCGCGATGGGGTAGGGGTGCGAGGGCGACGCAGCCCTCTCGTGACCGTGCGCTATGAACGAGGACGAGGTGATCTCCCGCCGGTTCAACGGATATCAGGACGTTATCCATCGGCCCGGTAATGGGCAAGGGCGTTGCCGTGGGTTCCGAAACGATCCACAACCAGGCCTGAGATGATGTCAGTGACGACGAGGAAATGACCACGTGCTCTGGGTCAAGAGAGTCAACAATTTCAATGTCAAAGGACGGGTCTTCCTCTTCGAGAAGCAGACGATCGTTAAATTGCGGTGACCCAACGGTGTGGAGCCACACCTGGTGGGCGCGCCACGCATCATCCACACCGACGTAGAGAAAAGCCTGTGAGGAAGCAGCCCACGCGAAGCCATAACCGGCGTGATCCACTCCCGAATCAATGACTTCCCCGGTGGACATCTTCGTGATGTGCCAGCGGTAGCGTTCATCCCCGCTCCAATCCGCAGCCCAGGCAACAAAGGCCCCATCGGGGCTGGGAACCAGATCAGCTAAACGGAAGAACTCGTGCCCTAAAGCCAAAGCGTTTTCGTCAATGATCAATTCCTCGCCGTCAAGAGGAACACCGGGGGTTACCGTCGGAGGAAGATCGTTGGTGCCCATAGGTCCGCTGCTCTGAGCGGCCACCCGGTAGTGCCTGCGATATTGGTCTCCCTCGGTCCAGCGAGAGAAATACCAGTAGTCGCCGGCGCGCACCGGAACAGAGACATCGGTGAGAATGGTGTGAGCGCGGACCTGACGAACGATCTCCTGTGCGAGGGAGCGCGAGGAGTGCGTCACCTGGTCAGTCCACGTATTTTCTGCGTTCAGATGCGCGATGACCTCTGGGTTTTCCCCATCACGGAGCCAGTCCCACCCGTCATCGATACGGTCAGAATGGAGTGAACGTACACGCACCCCTAAGCGCTTTGCGGCGACGGGTGGCGCGGTCATACGGGACTGGGTATTCGTGGTCGCCTGCGCGGTTGCCGCATTGAGGGGCGAAACAGAGGACGCAGTGGGATTGTCTGAGGAATCGGAGGAATGCGAGCTATTTTCAGGGAAGGTCATGAGGTGACTGTAGACATGTTCTTCCGCATCGGTAAGCCGATTGTGTCGGCGTGTTGATTCAGATCCACGTGCCTGTGGATAACTCGCATCGTCACTAGCTGAGCGCGGGTGACCGACCCCACCGATTGAGTGAGAACCCACGATGAAGATTCACGGCATAGGCTGGAGGAATGAATGAAACGATGGGAGTCACCAGCACCACGGTGACGCGAGTTGAAGATACGGCGATCATTTTCGAGGGCGGCGGTATGCGCAATGCGTACACCGCAGGCTTCGTCTCGATGCTCCTGGAGCAGGGAATCGAATTTCCCCACGTCTCAGGGGTCTCTGCCGGATCGTCCCACCTGTGTAACTATGTGTCTCGAGACATTACCCGAGTTCACTCAACATTCGTTGACATCGCCGATGACCCAGAGTTTGCTGGGCTCACGCACCTACGCAAGGGTCACGGCTTCTTCAACGCCGAATATATTTACCAAAAGATCTGCTACCCCGACGGCGCGATGCCCTTCGATTTGGCAACTTTCCTCCAGAACCCGGCACAGGTGCGCGTATGCGCTTTTAATGCCTCGCGCGGTCAGAGCCGCTGGTTCACCAAAGAAGATATGAGCACCCTTGAAACCCTGGGACCGGCAGTTCGCGCGTCCTCAACCCTGCCCGTGATGATGCCTCCCGTGGTCATTGACTCGGACACCTACGTTGACGGAGCCATCGGAGACAACGGCGGAATCGCCCTCGATGCTGCTCTTCACGACGGATACCGCAAGGTCGTCGTTGTTCTCACTCGTCCTCGTCACTACGTCAAACCCCCGATGAAAAGTTCCGTTGGGGCACTCCTGAAAACCGTCTACCGTGATTTCCCATCCGTGTACGAGGGCGTCGCGCAACGCCACATCAGATACAACGCGGCGCGCCGCCTCCTTGACCGCATGGAAGCCGACGGACGTGCCTTCCTTTTCTGCCCCGACAACCTGTGGATCAAGAACACGGAGATCCGTAAACCCCGACTTGAAGCGGCGTTCCGTTCGGGCTACTACCAGTCGTATCGGGAACTTGGCAGGCTCAAAGAATTCCTTGGTATTGCGTAGACGCCTCAACGTCTTCACGGGCGCGCTCGTCCTCGTTCATCACCGGCGCCTGGCTGGTGACCTTCAACACCCGGTAGCGGTTGATCGCGGCACCAATGTCGACAAGCCGTGGGCGCACAAGGAAGGGCGGGAACTCGCGGGCACCGAACTTCACTGCGGCGTCAAGGCCCTCGGAATTCACCTGTCGCTCAAGACGCTTGAGTAGCTCAGGCAGGGGTGTCTTTCCGTTCGCGAACTGCTCAAGGATGCCGCGAATAAACCACGCGATCGCTTCCGTTTGCCCCGGATCAACGATCTGCTCAACATCTGTCAGATCAATGATCTGGCGGTCGAGCATGACTTCGTTGAGGCCCGTTGACTTGGTTTTCGGACGAGAATTGGAGCTTGTGGCGCGCGCGGGCATGCGCTCGGGAGTGAGTGCGGTCGCGGGTTCGTCACTTCGCCGGCGCGGCATCGCGGCAACAACCTCGCGGGCCCGTTCGGTGACATCGCGACACCGGTACTCGTCAAGCATGATCACCTGGTCGGCAACATCGAGATAATCTCCTGAACCACCCATCACCATGACAACGGACACCCCGCGGTCATGGGCGAGGGCGCCGATGCGATCAACGAGCGGGGTGATCGGTTCCTTGTCCGCGTGGACAAGCTCGCGCATTCGCGAATCCCGGATCAGGAGATTCGTTGCGGACGTATCCTCGTCAATGAGGAGCATCTGGGCTCCCATCTCAACGGATTCAACGATTGCCGCGGCCTGCGACGTTGATCCCGACGCGTTCTCGGTGGAAAACACCGTCGTGTCGATCCCCCCGGGCAGGTGTGAGATGAACGGGGACACATCCACGCCGGTGACCGCGCGTCCGTCTGCGGCCCGCACTTTCACAGCCGTGGGGACCGTGGCAACGAGCTCGCGTCCATCCCCGGGAATATGTGCGTACACGCCGCGCTGGAGGGCACCCAGCAGCGTGGATTTCCCGTGGTAGCCACCGCCCACGATCAGCGTGATTCCCGGTGTGATGACCATGCCGGATACCTCGCCTGCGTGAGGCAGAGTGACGGTGCGGCGCATGGACTCTGGGGACTCGAAAGCAATGACGCCATCGCCCGTCATTGGTAGCTGCGACACCCCGGATTTGCGTGCAAGAACGGAATGGTCGCCAACGAAGGCCAGCCACCCGTTTTCTTCAAGGAGTTCCTGCAGTGCGCAATGATCCTCATAGGTGGCGATGTGTCCACGGAGGGCGCGTCGCTGGACATCTGTTCGTGGATCGTCGGATACGTAGTCGAAGGTGTCCATGACGATGTTGGGAATGTCAACGTCGAATAGTCCGGCGGCCTCGTGTCCGCGAATTGTTCGTCCTCGTGCGGGAAGATGCACCTGGAAACGCACCTCAACGCGGTCGGGGAGGACGGTTGCGCTTGAGCGTTGGAGAATCTCCTGACCCGGATGTGCGATACGGACCGTACCTGCGGCGTTGTTCTGACGGATCGCGTTCTCGAAGGTCCGCGCAAGGAAATCTGCCGCAGCAAGACGCGCATCTGCGTGTGCGATGGCTTCGGCTGGCAGACCCATGCGTTCGGGTGTCGTGATTGCACGGACCTGGGTTGGCGGCGCATAGGGGTCGGACTGGACGCGGTCAATTGACAGCGAGAAATCCCCGTAGTCCCAGTTGCCCGTCAGGGACTTGTACGTTCCGTACGGGCGTCCGTCGATCCGGTGGAGATCACCGATGAGGTCCTTGTCGGTTCCTTCGCGCCGCCGGGGGCTGTCGGAGTTCTTGCGTTGCCCGTGGTGAGCGTAAGGGGGAGTCATCGGGGTTTCCTTCCGCGAACGTGTTCGGTTCACTCACCGTCATTGGCTGCGAGCAGCCGTTGACGGGTCCTTTCCAGCGTGAGTGTAGGCGGGGAGGGCCGACAGGGAACCCCCGGGAGCCCTCACCCGCTCCTCTCGTACGCGCGCTGAGTGCGCGTCTGGGCGCTGGTGATCTTAGGGGACGAGGACGAGTGCCCTCACCCGATCACAGCATGCAGGACACGCAGCCTTCGACCGCGGTTCCTTCGAGAGCCATCTGACGTAGACGCATGTAGTACAGCGTCTTGATGCCGTTCCTCCACGCGTAGATGTAGGACTTGTTGATGTCTCGGGTGGTCACGGTGTCTGGGTAGAACAGCGTCAGAGACAGACCCTGATCAACGTGCTGCGTGGCCACAGCGTAGGTGTCGATAATTTTTTCCGGGCCGATTTCGTAGGCGTCCTCGTAGTATTCGAGGTTGTCGTTTGTCATGTACGGCGCCGGGTAGTACACGCGGCCGATCTTGCCCTCTTTGCGGATTTCGATCTTCGAGACAATCGGGTGGATCGACGAGGTGGAGTTGTTGATGTAGCTGATCGACCCCGTTGGTGGAACCGCCTGGAGGTTCTGGTTGTACATTCCGTAGGTCTTGACGTCCTCTGCAAGCCTCTTCCAGTCTTCACTGGTGGGGACCCGGATTGTGGACTTTGCCAGGAGCTCGCGGCACTTATCTGTTGTTGGCTCCCAGGTTCCGTTGATGTACTTGTCGAAGTACTCGCCGCTTGCGTACGTTGAATCGCGGAACCCCTCGAAGGCGATGCCGCGTTCCTTTGCGATGAGGCACGACGTGCGAATCGCCTCGTAGGCAACGGTCATGAAGTACATGTTGGTGAAGTCAAGAGCTTCGGGTGATCCGTAGTGCACGTGTTCGCGGGCAAGGTAGCCGTGGAGATTCATTTGTCCCAGGCCGATGGCGTGGCTCATTGAATTACCGCGGGCAATTGAGGGAACAGACCCAATGTCGGATAGATCAGAGACAGCGGTTAGGGCGCGAACGGCTGTTTCGACGGTCATCGAAAAATCGTCCGAATCCATCGTCTTGGCGATGTTGAGTGATCCGAGGTTGCAGGAGATGTCTTTACCGACGTGATCATAGGACAGGTCGTCGTTGTAGGTTGAGGCCTCGGAGACCTGGAGGATTTCGGAACACAGGTTCGACATGGTGATCCGCCCCTTGATGGGGTTCGCCGCGTTCACCGTGTCTTCGAAAACAATGTAGGGGTACCCGGACTCGAACTGGATTTCGGCGAGGGTCTGGAAGAAACGACGCGCGTTGATCTTCTTCTTGCGGATCTGCCCGTTGTCAACCATCTCGTGATACTTCTCGGTGACGGAAATATCGGAGAATGGCACGCCGTAGACGCGTTCAACGTCGTAGGGGGAGAACAGGTACATATCCTCGTTCTTCCGGGCCAACTCGAAGGTGATGTCGGGAACAACAACACCTAAAGACAGGGTCTTGATACGAATCTTCTCGTCGGCGTTTTCGCGCTTCGTGTCAAGGAAGCTCATGATGTCGGGATGGTGGGCGTGCAGGTAGACGGCACCCGCACCCTGACGTGCTCCGAGCTGATTGGCGTAGGAGAAGGAATCCTCAAGTAACTTCATGACGGGCACGACGCCGGAGGATTGGTTCTCGATACGTTTAATCGGTGCACCGGTTTCACGCAGATTCGTCAGCTGAAGCGCAACGCCGCCGCCGCGTTTGGATAGCTGGAGGGCAGAGTTAATGCCTCGGGCGATGGATTCCATATTGTCTTCGATGCGCAGAAGGAAGCAGGAGACCAGTTCGCCACGTGCGGCTTTGCCGGCGTTGAGGAATGTGGGTGTTGCGGGCTGGAAGCGGCCCGTCATCATTTCGTCAACGAGTTGACGGGCAAGGTCAACATCGCCGCGAGCAAGATAAAGAGCGACCATTGCGACACGATCCTCGAAACGCTCAAGGTAGCGTTTCCCGTCGAAGGTTTTGAGTGTGTACGACGTGTAGTACTTGAAAGCGCCCAGGAACGTGGGGAAGCGGAACTTGTGTGCGTAGGCCTGCTTGTACAGCGCCTTAATATCGGCGAACTCGTACTGATCGAGGACGTCTTTCTCGTAGTAACCCTCTTCCACCAGGTACTCAAGTTTTTCTTCCAGGTCGTGAAAGAACACGGTGTTCTGGTTGACGTGCTGAAGGAAGTACTGGCGTGCGGCCTTGCGGTCCGCGTCGAACTGGATGTGTCCCTCAGCGTCATAGAGATTGAGCTGGGCGTTGAGAGCGTGGTAGTCAAGCTCCGGGCGCGAAATTTCTTCTACTCCCGTGTCGGTGAGATTCTCTGCCAAAACTCGTTCAGTCCTTCGCGAACTCGGGAGACATCCTCGGGTGTTCCAAGGAGCTCGAACTTATACATGTGCGGGACTTTCAGCTTCGCTGAAATGATGTCCCCTGCAAGGCAGTATGCCGTGCCGAAATTAGTGTTGCCCGACGAAATGACGCCCACGCAGTGACGCCGATTCTCGGGGTCGTTGAGGAACTTAATGACCTGCTTGGGAACCGCGCCTTTGATATTACCGCCACCGTAGGTTGGGACAATCAACACATAGGGCTCGTTGACGTGAAGAAACTCATCATGTGGACGCAGGGGGATGCGCTGGGCGGGAAGCTGGAGTTTCGTGACGAAGCGATGGGTGTTGCCGGTGGCCGACGAAAAATAAACGACGTTGACCATGACAACATTCCTTCCCGAAACTTCGCATTCTCGCGGGGACTGGTGACGCCTGACGAGGCGGTGCGCCTGCTGCGTGGCGGACACACAGGTGTCCCGACCGCCCAGGCGGCCGGGACACGGTGCTTAGTTCTGGCCGACGGCGAGAGGAGCTTCTGCGAGGGCGGCGGCAACGGCCTTGATCCGGTCGGGACGGAAGCCGGACCAGTGATCTTCGCCGACCGTGACGACGGGAGCTTGCTGATAGCCCAGGCCCTTGATGAAGTTGAGAGCGGCAGCGTCCTCGGTGACGTCAACCTTGACGTAGTCCATTCCCTGCTTGTCGAGGAGGCGGTACGTGGCATCGCACTGCGGGCAGCGGGGCTTGGAGTAGACGGTGATCGTCATGGGATGCTCCTTACTCATGTGTCTGGGCGTTTCGGTGCCGTAAAGCGCGAAATGACGCCGATGTAATTCGGATGGGAACGACTCGCGTTCCGAACACAGATAACACTACACCTTGTGGTGTCCGTCTGGGTGAACCCCAAGATGTTGTGTTTATTGCCTCGGTGACATTTTGCTGTGAATGACGGAAGTGCGGCCTGTGGATGGCATGTGTATATCGACTTCTTCTCCTTCATGATCTCAGGGGGTACCGGCATCTGCGGCCCGAGTGAAAGCCGAATTTTTCGCTGACAATGCGCCGATCTTCTTGGCGAGGAAGATGAGGGACAAGCCGCTGTGGATACTGTGGAACAAGGACGATCATTTTTCCACAGCCTGTGGAAAACTCTGAGGATTCCCTGTGGCAGTGAGTGAAAAAATTGTCTCTCATCTCGGCGTGTCGCCACTAGATCTGGGGGTGGGCATCGACATGCGCCCCCGATATCTAGTGGTCGTGTGATGGGCGGGGATACGGTGACGATCTATTCGCGCCACCACAGCGTGCGCCCAAGGCGCCAAAGCATGGTGTTTCTCTCGTGGTCCGCGCGCGTGAATTCGGTGGCGAGGACGGCATGTGTCATGTGCTCGTAGAAAATCAGGGGCGTCGAATCTATTGACTTTCGTTTCAGCGAGTGATTACTGTGGATCCATAGCGTTGAGCATGGCTCCGCAGCGTCATCTACACCTTCTGCTCATGCGAAGGTCTCGTGTTTCCGCAATCTCCCTGAAAAACGACGGTGGTGAGGAGTTCTCCCATGAGCATCAGTATGTTGGGGTATCAGCAATGAACTGGCTCCGTGTGTGCGCTGCTCTCGTGGCATTTCACCTGGTCGCGGCATTGCTTTCCCCGCTGCGGCCGAATAGGACAATTCGGTTGAACGCCAATGAGTACCTTCAGTTTCGAGCTGTTTTACCGGAGGTATTTCTGTTTGCACTGCCGTTTCTTGTGTGCTCGGTGATCGCGCTTGGTGTCTTTTATTGGAAGAAATCGGTTCCCGTCCTGGTGTTGAGCTACCTGCTGGCTATTCCTGGAATCGTATGCACCGGGTATCTGGGAATCTTTCTTCTCCTCGCAAGCGGCATCATGATGCTCATCAGAGTATGCAGAATCGTCCTCGCAAAAGAGACAGAAGGCTAGCGGTCTGACGTCTGTGTCATCTCGATTCACTGGTCGCTTCACTGTGCGCATGGATCGAACTGAGGCCGGTCCGAAACATCGGACCGGCCTCCTGCCTTGCCAGGTAGCTATGCAGGTGGCTTCTTCTGGTGGAATCTCAGTCGAAAAGTCAGCGGCTTTGATCCGGCTGAGATGAACGACTCGGCTTCGGCGAATCCTCAACATTCAACGACATTGACGGCTAATCCTCCGGCTGATGTTTCCTTGTACTTTGACAGCATGTCGTTGCCGGTTTGCCTCATCGTCTCGATGACGACATCGAGAGCTACCGTATGTCTCCCGTCGCCCCACAACGCCATGCGTGCGGCATTGATCGCTTGAACAGCGGCAATGGCGTTGCGTTCGATACAGGGAATCTGCACCAGGCCGGACACGGGGTCACAGGTGAGTCCCAGTGAGTGTTCCATCGCGATTTCCGCGGCATTCTCAACCTGCTGGGGTGTTCCGCCGAGCGCCTGCGCAAGCCCAGCTGCCGCCATCGCCGAAGCCGACCCCACCTCCCCCTGGCACCCAACTTCGGCGCCAGCGATCGACGCATTTGTTTTAATCAACGCCCCGATCGCCGTTGCAGCGAGGAGAAACTCATGAATAGCGCGACGCCTCAGGAATGATCCGCGCATCTGTGTTTCACTCAAAGCCGACAATGTGCCATCAGCGCACGCAGGAGCACCTCCAGAAGAAGAGGGACCACTGTCATCCGAAGCACGCAGCCGCATACCCTTGAACGGCATGACCCCGCCGTCGTCCATGTTGGGGACGCTGAGCGACGGCGAACACCCGGCTTCTGGACAGAAAGACACGAGGTACCCCAAGACCGCGGGAATAACCCCGGCAGCACCGTTCGTTGGTGCGGTGACGATGCGGTGCCCGGCGGCGTTCTCTTCGTTGACGGCAAGGGCAAAAACGTTGACCCAGTCGATGGCTCGCATCGGGTCGTTCGGCATCGATGCCCAGCGCGTGATGGGGGAACCCTCAGCCGCTGTGCCTGCGGTTTGAGATGAGGTGGATTGAGACGAGTGGGTGCGTCCCGCGAGCCGGTAGACCAGAGTTTTCGCGCGGCGAGGAACATCTAAGCCTCCCGGAAGAATTCCCTGCGCACTGGTGCCCTGGTCGATTGCGTCGAACATCGTGTCGGCGATGCGGTCAAGGTAGGAGTCAACAGCCGCGGGCGGGCGTACCGCCTCCTCGTTTGCGCGAACAACCTGAGCGATGGAGAGACCGGATTCTTCGCACACAGCGAGCAGTTGCTCCGCCGAAGAAAACGGATACGGTGCCGCAGCGTCGATACTTGCGTTCGTCTGTCCCGTTGCCAGCGACCCGACCTGCGGGTCTTGCGGGTCGTCGTTGTGCTGAACCATGACGAAGCCGCCGCCAACGGAATAGTAGGTGCGCCGCAGAATCATCAACGAGGACGAGTTCGCCTCTTCCCCAAGCCTTTCGGGTGATCCAGGGGTCACGTGGGACGGGAGTGATGTGGGTGCGATGCCAGGCGCAGTTTCGCCCGCATTGTCGAGCACATTCATCGTCTCATCACCCGGCACCTGAACTGGCGGCACCTGAGCTGGCGTCGGGGGTGCCCATGCGGTGATCGTCAGGGCGTTGACGTGGTAGGGAAGGATCGTCAGGGGTCGGAAACGCACATCGCGGTCAAAGTCCATAGGGACGCTGCGTCCACCGGGCAGATCGAGAGTCTTCGTGCGGGCAAGCGACGGAAGGATCGCCTCAACGGTGTCCACCGACACCGTCTCCGGGTCGTGACCTGCCAGGCCCAGGAGGACCGCGCGGTCCGTGTTGTGGCCGCGGCCCGTGGCACCCAGAGAACCGAACAGGTCAACGGTGATACGAGTGGGAGTGGGCACGGAGGCAAGCTCCGCGGTGAAGGCCAGTCCCGCACGCATCGGGCCAACCGTGTGCGAGGACGAGGGGCCAATTCCCACGCGGAACATATCGAATACCGACAGAGGGTGCGGGGCCTCATCGGCGGACACCTCACCGGACACCAACGCGGCAGGAGTCGGACGATCCGGAGCGAAGTGCGTGGGAATCGAGCGGCTCAGTTCGCGTGTGCGATCGGGTGAGGAAAGATCCATGAGGACATTGTGCCTGATCCGAGGCGTAGCTCATGACAGGCGGCACGGCGCGAATATGGTGCTGACAGGCGCGCAGACCGGTATTCACACAGTGGGGAGAGACATCGCGCAGGCACGCGCCTCCCAATTAGACTGAGGCGCATGTCGAACACACAGCCAGGCCCTTTACTTTCGCTCCACATGCCCAAACGCACCCGTGTCGACGCCGTCATCCAGTGCGCGATGCCGATGGAAGCCCAGCCCTTTCTTCACGAACTCGACATCTGCGACTCCATCGAATTCGACGCGCTGACGAATCGGGGGGCAGAGAATCTTCGCGGCCAGAGTAGTGCTCAAGCCGCGGTTGCGGCGCCTGCGCACACGGGCGACGGTTCGCAAGTTTCCCCCGAGGCTACCGACACAGCTAGCTCGCAGTGGACTCCGAAAGATTTCCCGCGTTACGTGCTTGGACGATACGCCGGATCAACGGTCCTGATCGTCACCTCCGGCATTGGGCTGGCGAACTCCGCGGCCGCGACCGCCCGCGCACTCATGCTGGTTGATACTCCCGTGATCCTTGCGGCCGGAACAACGGGCGGTTTGGCGCGCAACATCAACGTCGGTGACATCGCCGGCGGGATCGCTTCGATCTACGGAGCTGCGGACGCCACGGCATTCGGATACGTCATGGGGCAGGTTCCTCAGATGCCCGTTGATTACCATTCAAGTGACGCCCTCATCGAGGCCCTTGGTCGCTTGGGAGAGCATCTTCCCTACACGGTTCATTCCGGGCGGGTCGTTTCTTCGGACTCTTTCATTACTCAGCCGCTGGCTGAACCCATGCGTGCGAAATTCCCCGACGCCATTGCCGCGGATATGGAAACGGCTGCGATGGCGCAGATCGCGTGGGTTCACGGCGTTCAGTGGCTGAGCCTGCGCGCTGTGTCGGACCTGTGTGGACCCCAGGCGGGGCAAGACTTCCACATGGATTCCGAAGAGGCCGCGCGCCATTCCGCCGAGGCAGTGACAGCTTTCCTCAGTCTGAACACGTCAGCCCATGTGACGGTAGGCCGCGCTCGTCCTCGTGAATAACGTGAATGAACAGAAGGGAAACCCGACATGACCAGCATCCTCATGGTGTGCACCGGAAATATCTGCCGATCAACGATGGCACACGAGGTACTTGAGGAGGCACTTGAAGCCGAAGGAATCGACGGCATCACCGTGGACTCCGCAGGCGTATCGAACGAGGAAGAAGGCAACCCCGTGGACTACCGGGCCGCTCGGGTGCTGCGCGATGCCGGATACCGGATTCCCAGCCACCGAGCCCGGCAGGTCCACGCAAAGGAACTGGCTCAGTGGGACCTGATCCTCGCGATGACCAGTCACCACCTGTCGGCACTCAACCGGCTGCGTGACCGTGCGGGACTGCCCGCAGGTCAAGGCCCAGAAATCCGGCTGTTCCGCGACTTTGATCCGAAATCTCGGCCCGGAGACATGGACCTGCCCGACCCCTGGTACGGCGGACACTCCGACTTCGTTGAGACCCTTGAGGTCATCGAACGGACAACACCGAAGATCGTTGAGTATGTCACGAAGCGCGAGCAGTAACGAACGAGGACGAGGGAGAACGGCTTAGCCCTCGGGTGGCTCTTCGGCGCTGACAACATAGTCGGCACGAGGACGGGACTCCTCAACGAACTCAATGTTCGCTGCGTCCACGGTCCGCACCCAGTGGGCGGCATCCACGCGGTCACGCCCAAAAGCTTCGTGCCGAGCAACGAGGCGGCGAAGCATATCGCTGCGCGGAGTGTCGATGTACACCAGCATGTCGATGAGCTCGCGCACGTCGCGCCAGCCTGGAAGATTCACCCCGAGATAGTTGCCTTCGGTGATGATGATTCCGGTGGGAGCCAAAGGAATCGAGGCTGCGATAGGTTCATGCAGGTCACGTCGATAGTCGGGCGCGAGAAGCGTCTCATTCGAGACCGTGCGCACCCGATGCAGAAGAGACACGTAGCCGCCGATGTCAAAGGTATCGGGGGCACCCTTACGATCATGACGCTCCCACAGATCAAGAACGGTGTTCGACAGGTGAAAACCGTCCATCGGGAGGATCCCCGCGACCTCCACATCCGCAGACTGAAGAAGGTCGCTGACTATTCCGGCGACCGTTGATTTCCCGGTTCCCGGCGGCCCAGTCAGGCCGAGGACGCGCAGTTCTTCACCGCGTGCGAGCCGGTGAAGAACGAGGTCCGTGATCTGACGGGCAACGGACTGCGAAGCATTAAACGAAGATGCGTGGATCATGACGAGTACCTGCGTTGTGGAGGGAATGGACCGGGCGCCGGCAGTGAGATGCCGATTCGTTGAGGGGTCGCCTGTGCGCTCGTCATGACCTGAGTTTAGGGCAAAGGGCGCCGCAGTGACGCTAGCTCACGAGCGTAGGCACCCCCGGGTTGTGTGGGAACGCCATCCTTCGTCCACGTGAGAATCCGACGCCGATCAAAGGAATGCGTGCATGAGCCACATGCGACAACACGTTTGGGCTGCCGGAAAAGTTTCTTCGTTGCCCCGCACACCGGGCACGTCCCCACCCAGGGGGCCTCAGGTTCTGGGAGTTGAGCGGGTAGGCGTGCGTCATCAGGAGCGCCGAGCGCCCGAGCCATACGCTTCCATTCGGCATCGTGATGGTGATGGGGACCAACCATTGCGTGCGCGATTTCGTGGAGGATAACGCCGCGCACCGTCGCCTCGTCGTAGAGATCAACAAGGGGGCCCGATAGAGTGATTGTTTTGCGCGCGTGGGTGCACGAGCCGGCGCGTCGTTTCGCGTGATCGAAACGAAACGTCCAGTCGCTAAGTCCCGCGGCGTCCATGATGACCCGGGCTTGCCTGCGTGCCTCCTCCCGGTTCACGTCAGACGCCCCAACAAAGTGCGGATCCGCTTGACTGACACTTTCGTTGGCGTGCCCAACTGTTGAGCAAAGAAAGACACCCGAAGTTCTTGCAGCATCCACCGGGCGTGGAGAATCAGCTCGGCGCGTTCGGTACTGAAAGGCAGAGTATCGGCGCGGGCCTGAGCGTCATCCACCATCGCCGTGGCCTCGGTGATCCGGCCCATGTCCTCGAGGTCTCGGGCGAGTGCTCCAGGGGACGAGGACGCGCGCGCAATGCGCGCGGCACCCGCACGCAAATACCTGGCCAGATGGGGCATCGCCCACAGCGGGGTCTGCGCAACAAAACCGGGGTAGACAAGGGATTTCGTGTTTGCGGCCACGTCCGTGACGGTCTGAGTCATCGATGCTTCCGTGTGCTCACGCAGTGCGCTGTCAACCTCACTCTGGCCCTCCATTGCACGCACCACGTGACCGAGAATGTCGTAAACGCGATCCTCGTGAAGGTCACGGGCCACGGCAGCAAGACTGTCGAAAGATTCTCGGCTACGGATCGACGAGACACCGCTTGGCCCGGAGAGTTCATCAACCAAGGAGAGCGCGGATGCGTACTGTGCGTCGGCAACCAATTCTTCCGTGTTGGCATAGGGAGAAGCAGCGAGCATCAGTGCCTGACGTCCCGTCCACCGCGTTGTCACCCGCGTGTGTGTCAATTGCACTTTAAGTAAGAGGAGACGAGCAAGCCCGACCCGATGGTTGCGATCAGCTTCGGCTGCATTCGCCATGACGCGAACACTAACGGCACCTGTGTCAGTGGTGCTGTGGTTGATGAGTGCGGGGAAACCGCGGAGTTTCACCCCATCTGCTCCCGTTGACTCAACGGATCGAGGCAACGGTCTGATGGGAAACTCCGTGAGGCCGTCTTGGTGGAAGTCAGCGGCCTGGCTCATTGCCCCCACAGGGGATGGTGAATGATCGAGGGCGTGCTGCGCGCGACTGTCTTTCACAGAAGCGGTGCGATCAGAGGCAGCCGTGCCGCTTGCCCCGTGAACACCGTGGAGTTCAGATGAGCGGGGTTCACCCGTCTGCGTGGAAGCTGGATCCTTTGCCGCCGTCACCTTGCGAGCCCCGGCTCTCCCACGTCGGTTGGAACGGTCGCGCTGTGCATCCTCAAACGCCTGAGCAACTGCGCCTCGCACCGCATGACGAATGGCCTGGTCCGCTGCCTTCGCAAGGGTTCGCTGAAGATAGGTCAGGTCAGTTCCACTCCCCAGCTCCCTCCCGGAGCCATCAACAACAACGTAGGTCATGCGCAGATGATCGGGCAGAGCATTGGCAGCGTAGGCCAGGTCCTCATCGGACAGATCAACGCCGCGTAGCTCACGCATCGCTCGGGAAAACGCCTGAGCGAACGACGCGGACATACCGGCCCGCGTTTTCTGGGAGTCACCGGAGTTCAAGGGGACGCTCTGAGCGGCAGGAGAGTCGGCGAGTGCATGGGAGCCCTGCGCCGAAGCCGCTGTCACTGCCTGCTGAGGGAGAGCTTTCGGTTTGGCGCGCGTGGCCTGCCCCGTGCGCGCACCCCACTGCGCAAGACGGTCCATCGCCGCCGACAACGACAGGGGATCGTCCTCGGCTCGGCTCGTCGTCACAGTGTTGAGCGCCGCCGCCTCGTCCTCGTCACCATCCCCCGACTCTCGCTTCGCCATCCACGCGGATGCCTGCGCCCCCACCTCAGGTGCCGGAGCGAGAAGACGGCGTTTAGCTTTGGGGAGGGCCCGAATGGTTTCAGTAATGAGTTCCTCGCGCATCCCGGGAACCAGCCAGTCAGTTCCCCCGTCGGTCACGCGTTCAAGAACCTCAATGGGAATTGTCATCGTGATGCCATCACGAGCCGACCCAGGTGAGAACTCGTAATCCAGACGCAGCCTGATGTCACCGCACATCCAATGGTCAGGAAAACCTTCCTGCTCATGGCCACCACCGCGCGGCAACAGCACAGCCGATGTGTACGTCAGCAAATCAGGGGTCTTGACCCGCTGACGTTTCCACCAGCGATTGAAATGACCCGTCGACACGACGTCCTCGGGAATGACATCGTCGAAGAAACGGAAACGTGCGTCCTCGTCTGCAACGAGGCCGCGGCGACGTGAGCGCCGCTCAATCTCGCGGGCTTGCTCAAGGAGTTCATCGTTACGTTTCTGGAAGGCATGACGTTCACGCCACTGGCCCGCAACCAGGGCATGCGAGATGAACATGTCACGTGCCACGGTTCGCGCCGTCAACTTGGCATCGGCATCATCGACATCGGTGCCGGGGGTTGATGCGCCAGTCGATAAGGCACTGTCCTGCGGTGAAGAGTCACGTGACGAGGCCGCACCAGCGACTCCGCGAGCGCCAGTTGCAGCAGGAAAATGAGCATCGGCGGACACAACGGAATCTGGTTGAGCCCCGTGAGCCTTCCCCTCGTCGCTGGCAGCTGCGGAGCTGGCGGCCAACGCTAAGGCAAGAATGTCGCGCCCCACCGACCCGAGTTCTTGGGAGGCGCGCGCTGACCCGCGACGAGCGGGTCCGTCCTCGTCCCCACGATCTCCGAGCAAACCCTGAGCGATGCCCGCAAGAGATCCCGGTGTGGCCACAGATGACCCGAGTACGCCGGATGACCCAATAACAGTGTCGCCCAGACGCCCAAGGAGAACAGGCCGGTCGGCGCTCAACGTCAGGCCGTAGAGCAGCACCTTTTCTTTGACCATCGCGGCGCCCTTCGAGGACGACCAATACGGTTGCGAATAGATACGCTTGACAAGAGGGGCAGCAAGAGGCTCGATCCATTCGGGGCGGATCCGCGCAACTGTTCGAGCAAAGAGACGGCTTGTTTCCACAAGTTCAGCGGTCATCACCCACGCCGGATGTGACCTGGCCAAACCCGACCCCGGCCACACCGTGAAACGCGTGCCACGAGTACCCTGATAGGTGCGTTTCTGCTCATCCCAGGACCCCACGTTCGATAGCAACCCCACGAGGAGAGAACGGTGAATCTCATCGGCATCAACCGTGGTATGCCCCTGCGTGAATGCCACAACCGCGCGGGCCGCAGCGTCCTGGGTTCCCCCAAATTGCGCGGCCTCGACGACATCTCGGCTGCTGGGGATACTCAACGGATGGATCGCTAAATCCAGAGGGCGGGCCATCTGCTGAAGCTGCGTGACGACGTCGCGCCACTCACGGAAGCGCAGGTAGTGAAGGAACTCCGCGCGGCATAGGCGCCTGAAAGCTGAGCCCGAGAGGTCGCGCTGTTGAACATGCAAGTAGCGCCACAGGTTGAGGTAGGTGATGAAATCTGAATGCGGGTCGGCAAAGCGCGCGTGGGACGCGTCGGCGGCTTGCTGATGATCGAGTGGGCGCTCGCGGACATCTTGAATAGACAGGGCTGCAACAATGACAAGAACTTCGGACGCACAGCCGTTCGCATCGCCCTCAAGGAGCATCCGACCCAGGCGCGGATCAATGGGAAGATGAGCGAGGTCTCGGCCGATCGGCGTGAGGGAATGCTCGCCCGCCTCGTCCTCGTCAAGCGCGCCGATCTCCACGAGAAGCTGGATGCCGTCACGCACAGCCCGACGATCCGGTGGGTCAAGGAAGGGGAACTGCTGGATGGACCCCAGGCCCAGTGAGGCCATCTGAAGGATGACGGAAGCCAGGGAAGTTCTCAGGATCTCAGGTTCGGTGAACTCTGGGCGCGCCTCGTAGTCCCGCTGTGAATACAGGCGAATCGCAATGCCGTCGGCAACGCGGCCGCTTCGTCCGGCGCGCTGGTTCGCGGAGGCCTGCGATACCGGTTCAATGGGAAGACGCTGCACTTTCGTCCGATTTGAGTACCGGGAAATTCGTGCCATGCCAGGGTCGATGACGTAGCGGATCCCCGGGACAGTCAGCGACGTTTCCGCCACATTCGTTGCCAGAACAACCCGGCGCAGACGGTGCGCCTCGAACACCCTGTGCTGTTCGGCCGCGGTCAGGCGCGCGAAGAGCGGAATGACTTCCACGCTGCCGGGTCGGGCTGGTGCATCTTCACCGGCACGCACTCCCCGGGGGCCCAGGTGGTCGAGCAGAGCCTGTTCGGTGTCGCGGATATCGCGTTCACCCGGGAGGAATACGAGGATGTCGCCCTCGCCCTCGGTGGCGCTGCGGTGAGCGTCCTCGGCGATGAGTTCGTCAACGGCATGACAAATTGCCTGCTCAACGTCGATGTCTTCGCCCAGGCCATAACCGAGGGTCGGGAGGTCATCGTCTGGGTCTTCGAGTACCAACTGCTCGACGTGACCTAAGTGATTGTCTTGACCGGGTGTCACGCGAGGATCAGAGGAGTTGCCCGGGGTCTCGTGGGCGCCGGATATTCCGTCGGGTGCGTGAGTGTGGCTGGACGTTGAGTATGAGGTCGGTACGTCGGCGCTCAGAGGTCGGTAGCGGATCTCCACGGGGAAGGTCCGGCCTGATACCTCGATGACGGGAGCTTTCTCAATGAGACGCCCTTGCCCGGGGATTCCGTCCCACCGGCCAAAATGCTCAGCGAAACGCTGAGAATCAATTGTTGCCGAGGTGATGATGACTTTCAGATCAGGGCGCATCGGCAGCAGACGCGCGAGGTAGCCCAGGATGAAGTCGATGTTCAAGCTGCGTTCGTGGGCTTCGTCAATGATCAGGGTGTCGTAGCGGCTTAGCAGTGGATCCGACTGGATTTCTGCCAGCAGGATGCCGTCAGTCATGAGTTTGACGAGGGTTGTGGGGCCGACCTCGTCGGTGAAACGCACCTGGTAGCCCACAACCTGACCGTTTTCTCGTCCGACTTTCTGGCCGAGTTCTTCTGCGATTCTGTCGGCGACGGATCGGGCGGCGATCCTGCGTGGCTGTGTATGACCGATCAGTCCACGCACCCCTCGTCCCAGTTGCAAACAGATTTTCGGCAGCTGCGTTGTTTTACCCGAACCCGTTTCTCCCGACACGATAACGACCTGGTGGTCCCTGATGGCGTCGGCGATTTCGTGGCGTCGCGCGCTGACGGGCAAGTCAGGGTACGTGATGACGGGGATCGATGCGGCCCGCAGCGCCAATTGATCGGGGGTGAAAGGACGGAAAGGACGTGCCGTGTCGTAGTGGGGGCGCCGCGTGCGTCGCCGAAGTCTCAGCTGGTCGCGCTGCTGTTCTCCCCGGGTGTGTGCGCGCCTCTTCGGTGACGCTGCCTGTTGGGTATTTTTCCGAGAATTCGTGGGGGCCTTCCCCCGGGGGTCCTTCTGGGGACGAGGACGAGCCGGCCCGCCGGTCCTTAGACGTGAGGAACCGTTGTTTTCAGGCTGCTTCTTACGAGGCTGCGGGTCGGACGTAGGCACCCGACTATTTTAGTCGACGCATCATGACCTACACGATCGAAGACCTGTTGTTCGCGGCATGCCTTGGCTTCTCACAGATGATCGAAGACCTGTTGTTCGCGGCATGCCTTGGCTTCTCACAGATGATCGAAGATGCTAGGAATGATCCCATGCATGGAGTTTTCGCTGGCCTGACCACTTTGGACATCATTCACGCCCTGGATCACGAACCCGACACCGCAACGAAAACCACGTCAACGAATCACGTGATGGCCGCCGGAGGACCGGCAACAAATGCCGCGGTAACAGCGGCAGCCCTCAACCGCGTCGCCGGGGCGCTGAAGCCTGGACACGAGGACGAGGCTTTAGCGATGACTCTGCTCACCGCGCTTGGTGGGGGAACAGTCGCACAGTTCCTGGCTGTGGACTTGAAAGAATCCGGGGTGTTGAGCCTCGATGCCACTGCTGCATCGTCGACAGAGGATACGCCGGCGATCTCCTCGATCATTGAGCATCCCCGCGGACGCATGGTTGCCTCAACAAATGCGCGCCTCGACGTTGACGTGGACACCGGACGGGCTCTCCTGCGCGCACAGATTGAACGCGTTGGACCTCCAGACGTTGTTCTCGTTGACGGACACAACCCCGGCCTCGCCAATGAAGCACTGAAGTGGGGAGTTGAACTGGCTCACGAGGACGGTTCACACCGGGGCGAAAACTTAGATGACCCCTTTGCTTTCATTGAGGCAAAACCCCCTCACCTGCGGATTCTTGACGGCGGCTCGTGGAAGGACTGGTTGACGCCGCTGCTGCCACTCATTGATATAGCGGTCGTCTCGGCTGACTTTTGCCCACCTGTGCTCACTCAACCCGACGGCGAACAGGTCGCAGCTTTCCTGCGCGGGTTCGGCATCACTCGCGTGATCCGCACGCAGGGACCCGACCCGGTTCAGTGGTGGTGGGCAGGCACCTCGGGTGAAGTTGAGGTTCCCAGCGTCAACGCCATCTCCACCCTGGGTGCCGGTGACATTTTCCACGGGGCACTGGCATGGGCTCTCGGTCACCTCCACCACAGTTCACGAATCATTGCCGAGGACGAGGCGGGCTCAACGCACCCACACGCACGCGACACCCACGTTCACACTGACGGTATGGACAATCCTTCGGCGGTTATTGCCTTTGCCAGCGATGTTGCGGCACTGTCAACTCAGAGCTTTGGGACGCGATCGTGGCGGGAAACCCCAGAGCTTGAGAGCATCGTCGCGAGGTTCCTTGAGGCGAACTGACACGCGGGCGACACCAGCGGGTGCCGGGTGCTGTGCGGGAAACTATCTCTGGGCCGGAAAACTACCGCTGGTCAGCGGTTTTACGTGCGATGGGCACCCACTGTTTGGCCCAGTTAACTGCGAGGCTGTCTAGCTCTTCAACGCCGACGCCGGAACCAAAATCTGAGTTCGGAACAATCTCCACCCGAGACCCGTCAGGCAGCTTGGGGAACGCGTCCTGCGTGAGCGCCATCAGGCCGCTTTGCGCATCCGCTTCGTCATGAATGATGAGCGTCGGCTGAGAAAGCCCGTCAACAAGGGACTCAGTGTCTGTCATTGACAGGTCAATGAGCGTCTGCTTGGAGATTGTGAACTGGCGGCGAACCGACGGTGAATCATCGGGGATCGTCGTGGTTCCGTAGTCCTCGAGGTCACGCAGCTGAATGTCAGAGAAGATCGCCGTCCAATCGTAGGAGATCGGGCCGATCGTGGGGGAAGACAAAATCATGGCGGCAACGTCACGAGGTCTGGCGCGTAACGCCACGGTCGCGCCGAAAGAATGCCCGTGAAGAACCTGACGCGTAAAACCTTGATCCGCCAACCACCCCGACGCTGCACGCAGGTCCTCGACCATTGCGTCCAGAGTGATGATTTCATCGCCGGAAGCCCCGTGACCCGAATAGTCGAACTCAAGGGTGGCGTACCCGGCCTCACGATAAGCCTTCGACAGCCGATCAAAATGCTCCGCCGAATGTCGGTCAGCAAGGAAGGAGTGAGAGAAGAGGACCGCAGCATCGCTGGAATCGACGGGGTTGGTCAACGTCCCCGCGATTGAAACCCCTCTGGGTGTCTGCATCACAATTTCACTCACCCCTACACGGTATCGCGTTGCGCTGACGAATTCGAGAGTGTTTTCAACTGATGTGCATTTGTGACACGTTTGCCCGCACACTTGCTGGGGATGATTCGTGGGGAAACGGTAGGCTTGATTGCGTTGGATGCTACGCCGACGTGATGACCTCACGCACCAGAATCTGAAGAATCGAGGGGGCCACATGGGAATGAAAATGGGACTTGTTGTGGGACTTGGAGTCGGATACGTCCTGGGCACACGCGCCGGACGTGAACAGTACGACAAGATCCGCACCGTGGCATCAAAAGTTCGCCGCGTCCCCATCGTTGCCAAACCCCTCGACGCCGCCGGAGCCAAAGCCTCCGACATTGTTCGCGCTCAGGGCGAACGCGTCACCGACAAAGTCGCTGACATGGTGAAGGAACGCCTCTTCGGGGCTCCAGCTTCGTCCTCGTCAATGGAATATCCGGCGCACACCACGTACCCGGCGAGTCCGCCTGCCCCTGAGGGAACCGTTCCAGTGGATGGCACGCAAACGAGCGTTCGCTGATGCAACCAACGCGCCAGCAGATTCGGCGGTGGAGACGTCACCTCGCAGAAGAACGCATGGAGGCGCGCACCTACCGGTCGCTTGCGGAACGTCGAACAGGCGAAGAACGCCAGGTCCTGCTTGCCCTCGCCGAAGCGGAGGGGCGTCATGAGGAATACTGGCTTGCTCTCCTGGGAGATCGAGCGCTCCCGGTTCCGCGCCCACCTTTGCGCGCGAAATTTGCTTCGTGGCTCGCCCAGATGTTCGGCACGATCTTCATTCTCGCGATGGCTCAGCGTGCCGAGCAACGCACCACCTACGACATTGACGAGGACGCCCCAGCCCAGATGGCGGCGGATGAACACATCCACGGGGAAGTCATTCGAGGATTGACAGCCCGATCACGTGAGGCTCTTGCGGGAACATTTCGGGCTGCGGTCTTTGGAGCAAATGATGGGCTGGTCTCCAACCTTGCGCTTGTCCTCGGTGTGGCCGCAACGGGGATGAGTCCCCAGTTGGTTCTTGCAACGGGGGTGGCGGGTCTGCTGGCCGGGGCGCTGTCGATGGCCGCCGGTGAATGGGTGAGCGTCCGTAGTCAACGCGAACTCCTTGACGCTTCAATCCCCGATCCCGAAGCTCACCAGGCAGTTCCTGCCTTGGATGTCAATGCCAACGAACTTGCCCTGGTGTTTCGTGCCCGAGGAGAAAGCGCGCAGGAGGCACAGGAACACGCTTCGCAGATCTTCGCCCAGATTTCCTCTCGGTCCGGGGCGAACACTGACTCCGGGGTCATTGCCTTGCGTTCGGCACTTGGTGAAGGAAACGGAGTTAATACCGGTGCGGGTGATGAAATCGGAACACCGTGGAGAGCGGCCGCGTCCTCGTTCATTTTCTTTGCCATTGGTGCGCTATTCCCGTTGATCCCCTACATTTGTGGTTTATCGGGAACCACTGCGGTCGTCGTGGCAGCCGTCATCGTTGGCTGCGCACTGCTGGGAACAGGGGGAGTCGTTGGAGTCCTCTCCGGTCAGGCACCCACCCCGCGTGCTTTCCGCCAACTCGCCATCGGCTATGGAGCTGCCGCGGTGACCTACGCTCTGGGCCTGCTTTTTGGGACGACGGTGGCCTGACATGAGGGGCGTGTTGGTGGCATCGACTCGCGGGGAGCGCCACGAGGTCTGGACATATCATCATGGTTTCTGTGAAATGGTGAGTCGGATCCGACGGACGGGGCACAAGGAGGTGCAATGACCGGCGGCACGGTACTGGACATGCTCAACGAGACACTCCCCGATCTCTTTCGAGCAATTGAGCTTCTCGGAGTCCTCCTCAATGGGATCCTTGGCGGGCGTCTTGCTCGGATGAAGAACTTCGATGCCGTTGGCTTCGCGGTGCTGGCAATCATGTCTGCCCTGGCAGGAGGAATGCTGCGCGATGTGCTTTTGCAGGCCGGGCCTCCCATCGCGCTCACCGACCCCTACTACCTGGGAACAGCGCTCGTGGGAGCGGGAATAGCGATGCTATGGAAGCTCGAATCGCGCCCGTGGCGGATCGCGTTGATCCTCGCCGACGGCACGGTCCTGGGATGCTGGGCCGCAACCGGCGCCCTGAAAACCCTCGATGCTGGCTTTGGATGGGTGCCCGCGATCATGCTCGGCATCACGACGGCCGTCGGCGGAGGAATGATCCGCGACGTTTCCGCAGGGAACATTCCGATGGTGTTCGGTGGCAATAATCTCTACGCGACTCCGGCGCTGGTGTCATCCATCATCATGGTGGCGTTCCACGAGTTTGACCTCAACACCATCGGCATACTCATTGCAACCATCGTGGGATCCAGTTTCACCGTTGTGGCGCATTGGAGAAAATGGCAGCTCCCGCAGACGGGTGAATGGACTCTGACGTTGACGGCCAGCCAGCTACGCAGGCTCATTAACCTGGGGCGCACAGCGAATGAGAGTGATGAGGGGAACGTCCGCGACGTCACCTAGTTCATCGTCTTTTCCACTATGTGGGATGGATGGGTGAATCCCCATCGGGTAAATTCCGTGTAAATCCGCGAACTTTTGAGATAAATTCCCATGTCACGCCGCCTATAACGTCCGGTATCTGGCGCGGTTGGCGCCGTGTGGAGCAACACCCCTAGTCTGAGCGGCGCGCTCCGACAGCCTGCTGAATGACCCGTTAGCTGGGGCGTTTCCGTTTCACTTCAATGCACGGCGAAAGGCCCTACCAGTGACGAGGACCCCGATGGCTGGCGAATGCGCTGCCTCAGACGGACATTCATCGGCTCATTCTCAAAAATTTAAGAAACGCCACTTGTCGATGATGGCGTTGGGGAGCGCCATCGGAGCGGGATTCTTCCTCGGAACAGGGGTCGCGGTATCCAAAGCCGGACCCGCCGTGCTTATTTCCTACGCCCTCGCCGCGCTCATCGCCGTTTCCGTGATCTTTGCGCTCGCGGAACTTGCGTCAGCGCTGCCCTCAACGGGATCGTTCTCCACCTATGCGGAAGCTGGAATTGGGCGCTGGGCGGGATTTACTGCCGGGTGGCTGTACTGGTCGATGCTCATCATGGTGCTCGGAATGGAAATCACGGGTGCTGCTGCGATCTGTGTTCGGTGGTTCCCCGCCCTGCCGCAGTGGGTTGTTGCGTTGGCGATCGTCGTCGTCCTCGGCGGCATCAATCTGCTGGCCGCGCGCAGTTTCGGCGAGGTCGAGGCGTGGCTGGCCGGAATCAAAGTTGTTGCGATCATCGCCTTCCTCCTCGTTGGCCTCGCCCTGATCTTCGGCGTGATCCCCGGACGCGTCGAACCCGTTGTTGACACCATCGTTGGACACGGCGGTCTGATGCCTAACGGCATGTCGGGAGTGGCGATCGGCCTGCTCGCGATCATCACCTCCTTCGGTGGCATTGAAATCGTCACTATTGCCGCAGCGGAGGCTGAGGATGCCCGGGCCGCTATGGGCGCCGCCATCCGGTCCGTCATCATGCGGATTCTGGTCTTCTACGTTGGCTCGGTTGTTGTGCTCATCTGCCTGCTCCCGTGGAATTCGCCGGAAATGGCAGAAAATCCCTTCGCATCGGTCCTCAAAATGGCGGGAATCCCCGCGGTCGCAACGATCATGGAAGCCGTTGTCTTCATCGCCCTCATCTCGGCGTTCTCGGCGAATATCTACGCTTCCTCGCGCATGGCGTACTCCCTATCAGCACGAGGGATGGGCGTGCGTTGGCTCCTGGGCAAAGATGCGGTTATTCCCCCGTATGTAAGGCAGAGTGAGTCGGTTGTCGAGGGTGAATCCGAAAAGGAGAGCCAGGGGTTGGATCCCCTAAGTGTGGAGGCCTCCCACGAAGCGGTCGGTGACATTGAACGAGGACGGACACCGCGGCGAGCGGTGTCGGTGTCGATTGCCCTGTCCCTGGTGTCTGTGGGCCTCAACTGGTGGCTCCCCGACACGCTCCTGGGAGTTCTCCTCAACGCCATCGGCATGGTTCTTTTGATCATCTGGGTTTTCGTTCTCATTGCGCAGATGCGGCTCCATCATTCATTGGAGCAATCTGGGAAACTGGCGATCCGCATGCCGGGGTGGCCGTGGCTGCCGTGGGTCGTCCTCGTTGCCCTTGTTGGGGTTGCGGGCCTTATGGCGTGGGATCCTGCGGCACGTCAGCAGCTCATCGCGATGTCGGTGTTGACCCTCATTGTTATCGGACTGTTCTTCCTCAAGGACTGGTGGATGAAGCGCCGATTGGCGTGACTTTCGAGGTCGGCGGATCGATGGGCAGAGCACCGTTCTGTGAGGTGGAGTGTCGGTCTGCCGAAAACGTGACAGTGAAAAGATTCGTTGTGACATAAGTGGCTGGAAAGTGGCCGGAATGGGGGATTTTGGGCCAAAAACGTCACACTGAAAAGATTCACTGTCACGTAAACGGCTGGAAAGTGGCCGGAATGAGGGGTTTTGCGTCAAAAACGTCACACTGAAAAGATTCGCTGTGACGTGAATGGCGCAGAGCGGCCCGAAAACTGGGCAGATGTCCGATGGTTCAACACAAGTCGCGGAAAAGTTGGATGAGCACTCTAGAATCCAACAAAAGTACCAGTTGTGTTGGATTGTTGTATCCTTATCCAACAGAAGTGCCAAAAAAGTTGGATTGTCGCTGACGAATCCAACACAAGTGTCAGTGGTGTTGGATCGAGGACGATCGGTCCACCACCGGTAGGCGAAAGGGATGCGTCAATCCTGACGTGACGTGGTGAATTGATGGAGCGGGTGATGAGCAGTGGATCTTGAGGCGTTTGTCAACAAAGACATGGGGGAACTCGTCGATATCCGCGGTGAAGACCCTGTGCGGGGCACGTGGACTCACTCTGCGTTCATTCCGGTGCCTCTGACTGACAACGAGCCACAACTGACGGGCGAAACGTACCGACTTGTATCAGCTGCTGGTCGAGCATTAGCGGCGTTGGATGCGACTGCTGATCGCCTTCCAAACTCCTACCTATTCCGTTCGCCGGCGCTTCGACGTGAGGCGCAAGCGACCTCTGCACTTGAGGGAACTTTTGCTCCGCTTGAAAGTGTATTCACTGCGGATGAGGATGCGCCGGGGAGCGCTGAAATGGTGGAAATCCTCAACTATGTGGCTATGGCAAATATGGGGTTCAGCTGGCTGCGTGACCGCAGGCCGTTCACCGTCGGCTTGCTTGAAGCATTGCAGGGTCGGCTCATGCGCGCGACTCCCGTGGAAGCAGAATCAGGTCATATCCGAACGGGGCAGGTAGTCATCGGTAAGCGCACAGATATCGGCCGTCGCGATGTTCCAGTTCATGCTGCGCGATTCATTCCGGCCCCCGCAGGGGATCAGCTACGTGCGGGAGTGGATGCGCTTGTTCAATGGATGAGTGTTGACCATTCCCAACAGATTGATCCGGTGATCGCAGCGGGGATGGCTCACTACCAATTCGAGACGCTTCACCCGTTCCGTGACGGGAACGGTCGACTTGGCCGCTTTCTTATCGTTCTCAGCCTGGTATCGCAGGGAATACTCCATGAGCCAACACTGACGGTCTCACCGTGGTTCGAGAAACGCCGGACTGAGTATTACGACGCGCTTTTTGGTGTATCTACGCGTGGAGATTGGGACACATTTCTTGCGTTCTTTGCGCGCGGACTCGTGGATTCAGCGATGGACACACAACGTCAGATGCTTGCCTTGGTTGGAGTACACGAACACATGAAAGAGCGGGTGGGCGCAGCCGGTATTCGTTCTGCCAAAGCGATGGTCCTGGTTGATCTTGCTGTCGCGAACCCGTCATTCACTATGAAGAGGGTGTGTGAGCAGACGGGGCTGACGCATGCTGGAGCGACGCGACTGGTTGGGCAACTCGTTGAATGCGGCGTCCTTGCGGAAGTGAATCCTCATCACACCCCGCGCTATTACGCGGCGCCAGCGGTTCTTGACGTGCTCTTACGACCCGAACTGTAGTTCTGTGCGTTTCACAAATCGGTTGAGTGGAAGCGCTTGAGCACTCACGCGTGGGGAAATCAGATCACCACACGAGCCCGCCGGGGTCCGATCGTGTGGGATCGGCGACCTTGTCAACAGGGTGTAGGTGGGGTGTTCCAGTTGCCGGTGCTGTGGGTGAGAATGACATCAACGTTGTGAACGGCTTGCCGCTCACTGTTCGTTGACGGATGTCGGAAGTCTGGGAGGGATGAGGATGGCACGAAAAAGGAAGAAACGGGTGCGCGTGGGTGATGCCCTCATCGCCCTGGTGATTCTCCTGATTCTCCTGTGGTTCTTCGTTCCCCAAGGCAAAGCATTTCTCACCACGGTGGCGCGTGAAATAGGGATCACGCTCCCGTCTTCGCAGGTGTCAATCGAGGATCTTCCCGCTAGTCAAGCTCGGGATCAGCTTGCCGCGATCCCCGTTCGCGAGCCGCAGGACGCAGTCGACAACCCGCGCTATAGCAGGGACCGTTTCGGCGATGCGTGGGCGGATGTTGACCGAAACGGCTGTGACACGCGTAATGACATTCTCTCCCGTGACCTTGCTCGTCCAACCTTTAAGGAAGGGCCCTTTGGTTGCATTGTTCTGACAGGAACACTTGCTGAACCGTACACGGGGAAAACTGTGCACTTTCAACGAGGAAAAGACACCTCGCCGCTCGTACAGATTGACCATGTTGTTGCCCTGGCGAATGCCTGGGAATCGGGAGCATGGGAATGGACGGATTCTCAACGGCTCGAATTTGCCAACGATCCGGACAACCTCCTTGCCGTTGATGGACAGGCCAATCAGGAAAAGCTGGCGTCCAGCGCAGACCAGTGGCTGCCACCCAACACAGAGTTTCGGTGCGACTACGTGTCCCGTCAGATACGCGTGAAGTCGCAGTGGGGATTGTCTGTGACGGCTGCCGAACGCGAAACGATGATCCGCGTACTCGCCGATTGTGGCTAACAGTTCAGTGATCTAGCTAGTTAGCCGGACTTGCTCTCATCAACGCCGGTCATTGTGGGGACTGGAGTCCTGGATACGTGTGTGCAAATTATCAATTGTCGTCGACAGGTTGTGTTGTGCTCCAGTCTCGCATGACTGGTGAACTGTAGAGTCTTTCTGCTCGACGTGCATCACATAGCCATGAACAAAGGAGTTAACGTGGCTGCGAAGAAAGCAAAAAAGCAGAAAAAGAGAATGAGAAATGGATTCTACCTTCTTCTCACAGTCCCATTTATTGTTATAGCGCTTGTGCTTGCGATAGGAATTAATGTCGCAACATCATCTCTGCGGGGAATAATCGTCAATGCGGTCGGCGATGGTGAATGGTCGGTGAAGAAGGCGAAAGATTCAGAAGAGCTCGATCGTACCTACTATCAAGCTGATTATAAAACCATTGATGAGGCAATGAAAGCCTCCGGAGAAGTTACCGGAGCTATCGCAGAGGAAGGAATGGTCCTCCTCAAAAACAACGGCACCCTGCCGCTTCCTGGAGGCAAAGTGACGCTCTATGGTCGGGGAGCAGCAGACCCGCTGTATGGGGGAACGGGATCAGGGCATGCAGTTGCAGATGATGCCGTGACAATTCGGGCTGGGCTTGAGTCGGCAGGCTATGAGGTCAATGCAACTGTCTACAACGAACTCGAAGCTTTCGCGGCTGCTCATTCCGAGGCTGAGGGGGGACGAACAGCCATTGCGTTCCTGCCGGGCAAAGAGTCGGTGTACAAGGTCGGTGAAATGCCGGTCGATCAGTACTCGTCTGATGCTCTCCACTCTATGGATGAATTCAACGATGCAGCGCTAGTAGTCATCAGTCGTACCGGTGGTGAGGGTGGTGACATGCTGCTCGATATGGATGGCCACGACGAAAACTATGTTGAGGGGCAGCATCTCCTTGAGTTAAACAAGGACGAACGCGATCAGGTGGAATTAGCGAAGGCTCATTCAGACCGGGTCATCGTTCTTGTGAACGCGTCGACCTCTATCGAGCTGGGTGATCTTCAGAATGACCCCGATGTTGATGCGATCATGATGGTTGGGAATCCTGGGGTGACGGGATTTGCGGCGCTTGGGAAGTTGCTCAACGGTGAACTCAATCCGTCAGGACGAACGGTTGATACCTTCGCAGCAGATTTCACGAAAGATCCAACGTTTGTTAATTTTGGAGACTTTAGATTGACGAATGTTGAAGAAGGAACTTTCGTTGATTACGAAGAAGGAATTTACTCGGGTTACCGGTACTATGAGACGGCGGCAGAGGAAGGTTTTATCAACTACGACGAGGCCGTTGTCTATCCATTTGGATTTGGACTAAGCTACACAAACTTCACGTGGGAAGTGGTCAATCAGAAACTTGGAAAAGTAGGGGAAGAAATATCTGTCGATGTTCGCGTGACGAACACTGGCGACGTCGCTGGAAAAGATGTTGTGGAGATGTACTATTCAGCTCCCTACGTGAAGGGCGGAATTGAAAAACCCTCTGTTGTTCTTGCAGATTTTGCCAAGACTGATGTGCTTGAACCCGGTGAATCGCAGACGCTCACACTGTCGATCGCTGTTGATGACATGGCGTCGTATGACTACAAGGGTGCGAAGTCCTATGTGCTGGAGGCTGGAGAGTATCAATTATCGCTGCGCACAGACTCCCACACCGTGAAGGAAGGGACAACACCAATTGCTCTAACGATTGATCATGAGAGCGTTTTCGATCAGACCCCACGTTCGACAGATCAGGGGGTAGCGTCCAATCAGTTCGACGATGTGTCGGCAGCTTTCGCTGGGAATGAAGCACTGGATCCGGAAATCGCTGAAATGGTCGGGCCGAAGAAAACGATTCTGTCTCGGGCTGATTTTGCTGGTACTTTCCCCTCAGCTCCCACTCGAGAGGAGATGACTGCCGGTGAAGCATTGGCGCAGAAATATGAGGTGTACGACGCCAGTGCAGCAAATGAAGGAATCGACGCGCAGAAGCCTCAAACGAATGTCAATAACGGTATTCAACTTATTGATCTGCGCGGACGCCAGTGGGACGATCCACAGTGGGAAAAGTACCTTGATCAGTTCACGTCTTCTGAGCTGTACGACTTGGTCAATGACGGTGCGTACCGAACAGTTGCGATTGGTCGTCTAGGTAAACCAGCGACGCTGGATATGGACGGCCCGGCAGGGTTCTCGTCCTTCATTTCAGATGTCCACGGATCAGCATTCCCCACTGGTTACATTCTTGGGCAGACATGGAATCGCGAGCTTGCTCGTCAAATGGGTGTGAGTATTGGGAACGAAGCTCTTGCTCTTGGAATTTCAGGATGGTACGCACCCGCTGTGAACACTCATCGCTCGCCGTTCGCAGGTCGAAACTTCGAATACTATTCCGAAGACGGAACGCTTGCTGGCAAGATCGCGGCAAGCACGATCAGCGGTGCGCTCGAAAAGGGTGTGTATTCCTACCTCAAGCATTTCGCTCTCAATGATCAGGAAACGAACCGCGATGTGAACGGCCTCGCAACCTGGGCTGACGAACAAACGATCCGCGAGGTCTACCTCAAACCATTCAGCATTGCTCTGAAAGAATCTCGCGGAGAAGTGAAATACCTCGACGAGCAGAACAACCCGCAGACAAACCTGATCCACGGAACCGCAGTGATGAGTTCCTTTAACCGAATCGGGATGACCTGGGCTGGCGGTAACTCAGCGCTGCTCACGAAAGTGCTTCGTGACGAGTGGGGCTTTAAGGGAATGGTTGTCACAGATATGGCTGCGTTGCGTCAATATATGTCACCTGACTGGGCGATTGCCGGCGGCACTGACCTTCAGTTGGCATGGAAATTCATGAAGCCCATGCAGGATCCCGACAGTGCGATTTCGTTGGTACGTCAACGCGCAGCTGCTCACAACATCCTGTATGCGGTGGCGAATTCGAATGCGTTGAATGGGGTTGCCCCCGGCGACACCCTCCAGTATCACCGTGCAGCGTGGGAATGGATTGTCATCGGAATCACCGTGGTCCTCGCACTGCTTGCTGCGTTTGGCACCTACCGGGTCGTTCGGCGCTGTCGCCGATATTCGCAGCTGAAGAAAGCAACACCATCGGGTGAAAAGATCATGTGGTAGATCCCGATACTCAGAGAATTGAGGGGGCAGCGTGTGCATGGCACGCTGCCCCCGACCTCGAGATTTGGGAAGAATCACTGCTTTGGGAGATCGGTGAATATGCGATCAGGCCCTAGGACGTAATCGCGTGGAGGTTCTGGCCGTTTGTTTCGGGAGCCATGAACTGGGAGATCAAAGCGCCGGCAACGCACATGAGCGCACCGATGAGCATGCATGCCCGGATCCCGATTGTCTCGATACCCACGGGAAGTAGCCACGTCCCAATGGCTGCACCGATTCGACTGGCAGCGGTTCCCAGACCGACCCCCGATGTACGTAGCGCCGTGGGGAAAAGCTCCGCGGGATAGACGGCGGTGAGGCAGGCAGACAGCGAGTTGAAGAAAGCGAATGCCCAGAAACACGCCGACAGAAGGATGAGAGGGGGATGAGCGACGACAGCGACGAGTCCCAAGGCAATCGCCTGAATCCAGAACGGGCCAATCAGCATGGGACGTCGCCCCATGCGATCAACAATGAAGGTCCCCACGGTGACGCCCAAAAGCGCCACCGTGTTCGTCAGGATTGTTGCGCCGTTGCCTTCACCCAGGCCGGCAGCACCAAGAACGGTTGGGGCAAAGGTGAAAATCGCGAAGTATGGGGCAACCAAACATGCCCAGAATACGCAGACAAAGATCGTTCGCTTCGCTTGGGCACCAACGAAGAGACTCCGCAGTGACGTGCGAGTTTCGGCTTCTCCGGACGTGTCGGAGGGGTCCAAATTGTATTGCTCGATGAGTGCGCGGGCTTCGTCCTCGTACCCCTTGGACATGAGCCATCGTGGGGACTCCGGCAGGTGGTGACGCAGGATGTACGTGATGATGGCGGGGATTCCGCAGGTTGCCAGGATCCACCGCCAGTGCAAACCAGCGGTATCGAGCAGATGAGCGATGATGACGGCAGCGAGGAATCCTCCGTACCAGCAGATCTGTAGGCTGGATAGACGCTTGCCGCGGTGGTGAGCGGGAGAGAATTCCGCGAGCATGGGTGCGCCGATCGCGTATTCAGCTCCGATGGCAATGCCCAGAGCCAGTCGGGCAACGAAGAGGAGGATACCGTCGGGAACAAGAGCCTGACCGAAGCCTGCGACGATGAAGATGATGATGTCGATGTGGAACATCAGTCGTCTGCCAAAACGATCCGTCAGGTAGCCGAAAATTGGTCCGCCGAGAAAAATCCCGATGAGGGAAGATGCGCCGATCAGGCCGGTTTCGAGGGGTGAGAGCCCCAGGTCGTGTGTCAAAGAAATCATGACGACGCTTAAGACTCCGAGGTCGTATCCGTCGAGTCCCTGGCCGAAGGCTGTTGCCATTGTGAGGCGTCGATACAGGTGAGCAGCTTTCGGGGATAACTGAGACTTCGGTGTATCAGCAGACATATCTTCCCTCTCACTTCAGATTGTGTGAGGCGCACACAGGGGAGGGCATAGCCTCTCCTTGGTGGGCTGCCTCCGTACTGTCGTGATGGTCTCTGGTCTCTCTGACACGACGAATATGGCATCGTTGCCCGCAGACGCACGCGTCAACGTGAACGTCTGGTGTAATGCCGGTAACATACCACCGTTTACCGAGTGAATCGAGTGAAGGGGCTTGCGGATGGATGAGAAACTTGCGGATCGCTTGCGTCGATCACCCGTGATTGCCTCAGTGAAGAGCGAAGATGACCTCGAATATGCTCTGGCATCGCCCTGCCGTGTGATCTGTCTTCTTTTTGGTGAAATTTCCACAATTGGGGCGCTGACTCGTCGGGTCACAGACGCGGGGAAGGACGCTTTCGTCAACCTCGATATGGTTGACGGTCTCGCTCCCAGAGCTTCCGCGGTACGTTTCATTCGCGATCAGACGAGTGCGACGGGGATCCTCACCAGCAAGGTTCCCGTGTGCCGCGCGGCCTCGGACAGTGGATTGGTGGCGATCCTCCGCTTCTTCATGGTTGATTCCTTCGCCTACGGTCAGGTCGTCAGCCAGAGCGCCTCCGCGAAAGCTCATGCCGTGGAGATTCTTCCCGGATGCATCCCGCGCGTCATCACATGGATGCGTGATGACCTCTCTCTTCCGATCATCGCCGGAGGACTGGTCTGCAACATCACCGACATCATGGACGCCCTCGATGCAGGGGCTGCGGCAATCGCCACGTCCAGCAAAGAACTGTGGTCAGTGGCGCCGAGTGCGTAGAGCGAACATTCCGCCGCCGGAGTGGGCGCGGGTGAGGTACGGCATCTGGCGCCGAGTACGTAGAGCGAGCATCCCGCAGCCGTCGCTGCGAGCGTTCGGGATGAACACGTCCTGCTTATGGGTAACCGAGCGAACCTTGACGAGGTGTTCGCGCACTGGGGTTGACACGCGATGAACTCAATGCCACAATTTCGGCTACCGCGACGCTACGGGCTCTGACGAGCCACGTAGCGAGTTACTAGAGCTGAGAGAACAGTAACCCGCGTCCATCGGGGCTGTTCTCTTTTTGTTTGCCGTCCCGACAGGTCGCAACGCCGGGCGCAGCCGCTCATGAGCCTATGAGCCGCACAAGCCCGCAACACCGCACACGGGGATGCTGCTTGAGCCACGAGGCAAGAACCAAGCGCCAAGGGCACCCCATCCGGGAAGCAAACAAACCACGAAGGGGTGGAGTTGGAGTGACACAAGCGAGGAAATGGATCAGCTTCCTGATCCTCTCAATGACCGGAGGCATCGTCTTCCAGGTCGGATACATCCGCTACGTGTTCCTTGAGGACACGTACAACGCGCTGAACCTGAGCGCGCAGGACTACGGAAACATCATCTCCGTCTACGGTATCGCAGCGACAATCGGCTACTTCATCGGCGGGTGGTTCGCCGATAAGTTCTCTCCGAAGATGCTTGTCGCTTTCGCGATGATCGGAACGGGAATCATCGACATCCTCATCGCAATGGCTCCGGGATACGCCGCGATCCTCATTCTCCACGTCGTCATGGCGTTCCTCGGAATGGGCCTGTACTGGTCGGCCTTGGTCAAACTCATCGGGATGCTCGGAGATTCCCACGAACAGGGCCGCCTCTTCGGATATCTTGAAGGGGTTCGCGGTGTTGTGTCAACAATCGTTGGCTTCGCAGGAGCGTGGATTGTTGCGACAGCGGCCTCGTCGGTCGTTGGTGTTCTCTGGCTGATCCGGATCTACGGTGTGTGCGCAATCCTTCTTGGCCTTGCCGTGTGGCTGATCGTCAAGGAAGACCCGAATTCGCCGGCCGTGCAGGCACGTTCAACGGTGACCCTGCATCAACTCGTCCTCGCCGCTAAGAACCCGTACACGTGGCTCATTGGTTTCTCAATCGCCTGTATTTATGCGGGGTACACGTGTCTGGGTTACTTCTCTCCGCTGCTCCAACACCAGTTCGGTCTCAGCGCCGCTTTCATCGGGGTCATCGGGGTGGTGCGCACCTATGTTTTCCAATTCGTTGCGGGCCCGATCTCGGGTGTCGTCGCAGATAAGGGAGCAAAGTCCACGCCTCGTTTCCTGCGCTGGATGTTCATTGCCACAATCATCATCCTCGGTGTTTTCCTCGTCATGCCGCGTAACGAATCGTTTATGTGGATCGCCGTGGCGTTGATGTTCCTCCTGACGTTCGCGATTTTCGCGTGCCGCGGCGTGTACTGGGCTCTCCCTGGGGAAATGGAGATTCCCGAGGACGAGCGTGGCGGCGTCATCGGCCTCGCTTCTGGAATCGCCTATCTGCCAGATGCGTTCCTTCCTTCGCTTGCGGCCTGGTGGATTGGCGACCCGGCAGCGTCTCCGGCGATCCCAGAGCACGGCGGCGGCTACGTGACGATGTTTATTTTCCTCATTGTTTTGGCGCTCATCGGCATTGGCTTGACAACCGTGATGATGCGACGCCGCACACGCGAACTCGCCCTCGTCCCCTCTGAGGCAGGGAATTAACGAGGACGACGACGCACCTTCCCACAGAAAGTCCAGTTATCAATCGGTCACCGCAGATGGTTGGCCACAGCAGAGAAATCACCCAAGGAGTGACGTTGACATGCATATCAGTGAATTTTCAATGAATCTTTTCTCCCTCGACGGCAAAAACGCGATCATCACCGGAGGAAACTCAGGTCTGGGTTTGGCATTTTCAGTTGCCCTGGCCAAAGCGGGAGCGAACGTTTTCGTCCCCTCAATCACAACGGATGTTGAGGAAGTCAAGACCCTGGTTGAGGGCGAAGGACGACGTTTTGAGTTCCTCGAAACGAACATCACAGAACCCGGTGCGTGCAAGACAATCGTTGACACGTGTATCGAACGCCTCGGCAGCGTCGACATCATCGTCAACTGCGCGGGCATCTGTAACCTCGGCGAGGTCGACGAATTCGATCGCGCGAAGTGGGATCCGATGATCGCCATTAACCTGACGGCAGCGTTCGAGCTGTCCTACGAGGCCATGCCGCATATGCGCACGCAGGGACACGGCAAAATCATCAACATCGCCTCGCTGTTCTCCTTCCTGGGTGGACAGTGGTCGCCCGCATACGCGGCAACGAAGCACGGCATCGTTGGCTTCACGAAGGCGTACTGCGACGAACTCGCTCAGCACAACATCCAGGTCAACGCGATTGCTCCGGGCTACTTCGCCACGAAGATCACCGAGGCAACCCGCTCGAACCCGGTAACGAACCAGCGCGTCCTCGACCACATTCCCGCGAATCGTTGGGGAGACGTTGCCGACCTCATGGGAGCATGCGTGTTCCTCGCATCGAATGCCTCCGACTACGTCAACGGTCACACCCTGACAGTTGACGGCGGCTACCTGGTCCGCTGACCCACCGACTCATTACCACCTGCCGATACTGAAGGAATTATTTTCATGACAGACGAACACGACGCACGTCACGCCCAGACCATTGAGGCGCTCACGCAGATTGTTGGCGCAGGCAACGTTGACACGGATCTTGTGACTCGCCAGAAGTCCAGCGTTGACCGTTTCAAGAAGTACTCATCGCTTCACGGAATCTACGAAGGCCCCCTGCCGATCGCCGTCGTCACGGCGCACTCAACCGAGGAGATTTCGCAGATCCTCTCGTGGTGCAACGACCATGACATCACGGTGATTCCTCGAACGGGCCGCACCTCCACGGAGGGTGGACTCGAGGTCGTTGCCGACAACACGATCGTTCTTGACGGATCCGCGATGAACACGATCGTGTCGATCGACCCGGTGAATATGCAGGCAACAGCACAGTGCGGCGTCCCCCTTCAAGTTCTTGAAGATGAGTGCCGCAAGCAGGGGCTGACAATCGGTCACTCACCGCAGTCGAAACCGGTTGCGCAAATGGGTGGCCTCGTGTCGACGCGTTCAATCGGTCAGCTCTCAACGCTCTACGGAGCAATCGAAGACATGGTCACGGGTCTTGAGGCCGTGTTCCCCGATGGCACGATCACTCGAATCAAGGATGTTCCCCGGCGAGCAGCAGGCCCCGATATTCGCCACGTCATCATCGGCAATGAGGGAACCCTGTGCTACATCACCGAAGTGACGGTGAAGCTGCACAAGTACACGCCCGAGACAACGCGCTTCGCGGGATTCCTCATTGACGATATGGCCGATGGCCTCGGTGTTCTCCGCACCGTCATCACCGACGGCTACCACCCCGCGGTGTGCCGCGTGTACTCGCCAGAGGATGCCCGTCAGCACTGGGAGTGGTACAACGGCAAGTGCGTCCTCGTCTTCTCCGCTGAAGGTCCCGCACCGATTGCTGACGCAACGATCGCGCACGCCACCGAGGTTGCTCAGGCCGCGGGCGCGGAGGCTGTTGATCCGACACTCATTGAGACATGGTTTGCAAACCTCAACTGGGGTCTGGACAAAATTGAGGCAGAGAAGCAGTGGATGCGCGATCACGCGAACCTGGGGTACACAACGGAAATCTCGGGGAACTGGTCGGTTGTCGCAGACATTTATCGTTCAACGATCGCGCGGATCCGCGAGGAATTCCCGCGTGCTCAGGACCTGACGATGCTGGGGGCTCACTCATCTCACTCGTACCAAACGGGCACGAACCTCTACTTTGTCTACGACTACAACATCAACTGTGAGCCGGCGGACGAGATCAACGAATACCACATCCCGCTGAACGCAATCATCGTTGAGGAAGCCCTCAAGCACGGTGGGTCGATGGTTCACCATCACGGGATCGGTAAGTATCGCACGCCGTGGACCCGCGAGGAACACGGGTCGGCGTTCTACCTGCTCGAAGGGTTGAAGAAGCAGTTTGACCCGAAGAACACGATGAACCCGGGGTCCATCTATCCGTTGGATTCAGCGAAATAGGGGCCGACGATGACGGAATATCTTGTCGGTATTGACAACGGGTCTCAGTCAACGAAAGTGACGATCGTTGATGCCGACGGCACGGTTTACGCAACGGGGAAGTGTCCGCTTCGACCGAATTCCACTCCGCGTCCCGGTGTTGTTGAACATCCTGATGATGACCTGTGGGAGTCAATCGGAGCGGCATGCCGCGAAGCGATGTCGCGTTTTGACGGGGATCCACGGGATATCCGCGGGATCGGTCTGTGCACGATTCGTTTCTGCCGGGCGATGCTTCGTCAGGACGGGACACTGGCCTCACCGGTGCTGTCGTGGATGGATTCGCGGGTGTCACGCCCCTACGAGGACGACGATCCGGATGTTGCTTGGGTGACGACTTCCTCGGGCTATATCAGCGTCCGGATGACGGGGAACTTCGTTGACACGGCTGCGAACTATGCGGGGATGTGGCCACTGGACATCCACACGTGGCAGTGGCTGCCTGAAGGTGAAGAGTTTGATTCCTACGGGTATCCGCGTGAAAAACTCTTTGCGCTGGTCAACCCCGGTGACGAGCTTGGGCGTGTGACCGCAGAGGCGAGCCGACACACGGGCCTACCCGAGGGGATTCCCGTCTACGCGACATCGAATGACAAAGCGGTTGAAGCATTGGGCTGCGGGATCCGCACGGAAGGTGACCTGCTCGTGTCCTTGGGCACGTATATCGCCGGAATGGCCGTGGGCACTCACGTTGCCGAGGACGCCACGGACTTCTGGACGAACTACGGCAGCGAGCCGGGTGTGTACCTCTACGAATCCAATGGGATCCGTCGCGGTATGTGGACGGTTTCGTGGATCGCTGATCTGTTGCGAACAATGGCGCGGGAGGATGAGCCGCTCGACGCCGTTGTTCGTCGCCTTGACACCCTCGCGGCTGAGGTTCCAGCGGGGTCGGATGGTCTCATGGTGCTCTTGGATTGGCTTGCCCCCACGGATCACCCGTACCGCAAGGGTGCGTTCCTTGGCTTCGATGGTCGTCAGTCGGGAACGCACATGTACCGCGCGGTCCTTGAGGCTATCGCGCTGACGATGCGTTTGCGTGTCCTGGAGATGGAGCAGGAGCTGGGAACCTCATTCCAGCAGGTTGTGCTCTCGGGTGGAGGATCGAATTCTGATCTATTCATGCAGATTTTCGCAGATGTCTGGGGGATTCCCGCTGTCCGTATGGAGATGAATAACGCTGCCGGCCTCGGGTCCGTGATCTGCGCAGGTGTGGGCTCCGGTGTCTACTCTGACTTCGCTCACGCAAGCCGCCGACTGGTCAAGAAGGGAACCGAGTTCGTGCCGAATCAGCAAAATATCGAGGTGTATCGCCGGATGCTTGCGCTCTATGAGCGTCTGCATGAAGGCCTTGACCCGGTATTTCGTCAGAGTGCGGAAATTTTTGGATAGATCACGGTCAGGGACGTTTCGTGGCGGCCTCGTCCTCGTTTCTTTGAGTGAATGATTGACGAGGACGAGGCTAAAGCCATCCTGATTCGGTGGCGATCCGCACGGCTTCGGATCGTGTACGCGCTCCGGTCTTGAGCATTGCGGCTGACACGTGGTTACGCACGGTTCCCTGACTGAGCCCGAGATCCTGTGCGACGTCGGCGATGGTGCCACCGGAACCCACGGATCTCAGGACCTCGGCCTCGCGGTCGGTCAGGGGAGAGGCCCCGCGGGTTAATGCTTCGACGGCGAGGGTTGGGTCAATGACGCGTAGACCCTGGGCGATGCGGCGAACAGCGTCCGCGAGCTGCTGCGATGGGGCATCTTTGACGAGGAAGCCGCTGGCTCCCGCATCGAGAGCGCGTTGGACGTAGCCGGGACGACCGAAGGTTGTGAGGATGAGCACCCGGGTGCTGGGGAAGCGGTCGCGAATAGCTGAACATGTGGTGAGTCCATCGAGTTGCGGCATTTCAATGTCGAGGAGAACAACGTCGATGGATGGTTCACTTGGTTGCAACCGACGCTTGTCGAGGAGTGCGAGAGTGTCCGCGCCGTTACCTGCCTGCCCGACCACGACGATGTCTGGTTCCAGGCTCAGCAGCGTGGCTAAAGCCTCGCGGACCATTACCTGGTCGTCTGCGACGATGACGTGGATGGGATCCACTGAGGGTGGTGTCATGCTGGGGCCTCCTGAGGGGCGCCATGTGTGTCGCAGGTGCGTGTCTTAGCGGCTGAGGGAAGGTCGTACGAGCGATCCATTCGGGTGAGTGTGAGGTCGAGGGTCCAGGCCTCTGATCCGTAAGGTCCGGCAGTAATCGTTCCGAAATCACCCACTCTGGAGCGTAGACCGGTAATTCCAGAGCCTTCGATGAGGTGGTTCTTCTCCGGTTTCCACAGTGCCAATAGGGGGCGTGACGATGCACCGTTGTTCCACACGGTGACCCCGTCATTGCGTAGCGTAATTATCACCGTGTCGGGGGTTGCGTGCCGTAGAGCATTGGTGATTCCCTCACGGATCACGTGAGCGACCAGTGTCGATGTGGGACCGGGAGGGGGATTTCCGCAGCGTTTAACACGGAGGGTGACCTGTGCGGCCGAGCAGAGGGTCTTCGCTGATTCCAATTCCGTTTCTGGAAGGAGCGTCCGCTGATTTGCGACGACTTGACGGACGTCGGCAAGAGCGCAGCGAGCCATCTCAGTGAGATCCTCAACCTGGCTTCGAGCGTCTTCGTAGCGCTGCGCATCGAGGAGTCGACCTGCCAGATCAGCCTTGATTGTCATCCCCGTGAGTGTCTGGCCGAGAATGTCGTGGAGATCAGCGGACATGCGGGAACGTTCCTGCTCACGGGAAAGCAGCACATCCTGTTGATGCGTGTATTCAGCCAGGCGGTCCCGATCGATGCCGAAGCGGGCCGTGGAGCACATGATCGCAGTCGTGAGGACGGCCATTAACTGATAGAGCGGCTCACCGGGGAGAATGATCGTTTCAATGCCGAAAAGAATCGTGGCAGCCAACACGAGAGGAATGAGTAGGGGGCGCGGAGTCAGGAGGATTGTCGCCGCGAAGATGTACGTCATCAGATATGCGGCCCCCGGGTTGTCCGTGATCAGACACCATCCCGCAATTGTGCATTGAAGTGCAACGAGGATGGTGTATGGCACCGCGAATCGCCAGGTGACGTGTCGGGACCTCGGTGCGGTTGGGTTAAAGACCCACATGGAGACGTACGTGGCAGCATAGAGAACAATGATGAGGAGACACGCGACAACCAGGGGGTTGTTGAAACCCACTGCGGCAAGCGAGGTGATGGGGAACGCCAAGAAGACCAGCGAGGGAAGCGCCCACATCAGGGCGATAGCAGTTTCGGAAGCATACCACCGGCGCCGAAGGGACGGTGGTCGACTCATGCGTCAGTTCTCCTCAGGTCTTTCGGGTGTCTCGCGTGGAGGTTGGGAGGGGTATTGTCCGTCGGGCGTTTGGGATGTGGGGTGCTCATGTCCTGATTGCATGTAGTCGTCGGGATTCGCCGAGGGTGAGATCCCGGGCTGGGGAGGATAGTGGTCCTGCGGTGGGAATGGCCCTGTCTGCTCGTACCCAGGATGATACCCGGGTTGCTGCTCATATCCGGGCTGTCCGTATCCGGTGTGATACTCGGGCTGAGTGGGCCATTCTGACTGTCCGTAGTCCTGGGTTGGCCACTGTTGCGTGGGAGCCGCTTGAGAGAATTGTTCCTGCTGGGACAGCAGAGCAAGCCGAGCTGCCTTCTTGTGACCGCTGACAACAAGGGCTGTGACGGCACCACCGAACGTCACAACGGCAGCCCCCAGCACGCCGGCGGCGATTCCCAGCGGTGATCGGAAGAAATCGCCGACCTGGGAGAGGATGTTAGAGCCATCCTTGAGCGTGGAATCTGTGGATGACTCTGCTGCGCCGCCACTGGATTGAGCATCCTCAGAGGGCTTCGCATCCCCTAAAGAACCGAAGAGCCCGCCTTTGCCGTCTTTGGCGACCGCACGGTAACCTCCCGCTACTTCTTCAGAAAATAGGAAGTTATCCCACGTCACGGTGTTGCCTTCGATCCGTCCACTCCCCGATGCCTCGGTGACCGGACCCGGGAATGTCACTGAGAGGGATGAAGTGAACGGATACATGTCCATGAGTGGCGCAAGTGCATCCTTCTGTTGCTGAAGCTCCTCGGCAGTGAAGACGGCAGGCACTGTGTAGACATACTGGCCATTCTCGTGCGTGAGCGTTGCCGAATGCTCGTCGGCTCCAAAGTCGCTCAGAGGGGTACGGGTAACTTTCATCTCGCACGCCGGTTGCCCTTCGTACGAGGTGAAGGAGACATCAACGTCGCTGCCGCTAGGCAGCAGACTCCTCCATTCTTTCAGTCCGTTGGCATCCAGGTTGTCCAGGGAACACACCGATTCCAGCAGGGTGTCAGGACTCAGGGGGTTGTCGGAACCCCCGAGGTCGCTGATGAAGTCGTTGGAATACCAGCCCAGAACGCTCACATCCGCGGTGTCATCTGCATTAACGGAAATGTTGATTTTGGCACCACATGCGCTGAGCATGACAGCGAGGGGAATCAGAAGAAGGGCGCTGAGCCGGCGCATCCTGCGCTGGGAAACAAAAAGCATAGTCATGGTTTCAGTATAATCTTCTGTACTGCATCCAAGAGCCTGTTTGCCGCATCGTCTTCGTCCCCGAAAACTTCAGACAACACCCGGGAGCAAGGAAACCCTCACCGGTTCGTATCCCGACGCTGAGCCCAAGCCGCGATCGCGCCGAACACGAGGACCCACGCGAGGAAATTAGCCAGCCACGTCCACCTGAAGGTCTCGAACCCGTAGATCGGTAACATCACCAGCTGGGAGATCCCATAGAACGGTGTCCACGGAGCAAGATGCTGGAAAATACTGCCCATCTGATCCAAAGGGATAAACATCCCCGCAGCGAAGGAACCGAATACCGTGATCGTTGAGGTCACGGCGAAGGCTCCGTCGGAGCGAATCGCGAAGGCCGCCGCAAGCCCCAACGCCGCCGGAAGCAGCGACGACGCAACAATAAAGAGGCCGCTGAGAACCCAGGTGCTTGCGGTCATCCGGGAGCCCGTCAAGCCTCCGACGCCGAAAACTACCGTAATGACAACGGTCGCGATTCCAACGGACGCAACAGCGCGCGCACAAATCTGTGCCGTCGCAGACATCGGGGTCATTGCGAAGAGCCGCGAAACACCGTGCGCCCGCTCCAATGCGATATTCGCTCCCATCGAGGCAACCGTCATGATCGTTCCGTAGACCGCCATGTTGAGGAGCACGGTGGCAGCGACATTCCCGTTGCCCACGTCAATGTCGGAATACTCTTGACCCGTTCCGAACATGAAGTACATGAAAATGGGCAGTGCCAGAGCAAAACCCAGTGAATAGGGATTCGTCAGGAGCTTCCAGAATGAATACCACGTGAGCAGGCCAAATCCGGACCACGGATTGCCGAGGGGACGTTCAATGACGGCAGATGGTGCGTGTGTCTCGTGGGAAAGCCCAGGGGAAGTGGTCAGAGTCATTGGGCAGCCTCCTCTTCGATTGCAGTGAACACATCTTCGAGGCTGGCCTCGCTGATGAGAAGGTTATGTGCTCCCGGGATGTCGAGCAGAACGCGGACGGCCTCGTCAACTGAGCGGGCGCGCAGCGTGAGTGTCGAACACGAGGCAGAGGTGTCCGCTGGCTCGCGTTTGCTCGTGTCGTCATGAACGGGTTTCCACTGCCAGTGACCATCGGGCAGAGCACAGGAAACGAGGGCGTCTTCGGCGCGCTGTCGCGCATCGTCGGGAATGGTGATGCACAGGGTTTTCGATTCGGCCTCGTGTCGGATCGTGTTCGTTGGGCCGTCGCGGACAATACGGCCGCGAGACATGATGATCGTTCGCTCGGCGAAGTCTTGAGCTTCTGCAAGATAGTGGGTTGCGAAAAGAATCGTTCGACCGTGTGCGGCCTGAAGACCCATGAGCTCCCAGAAGTTGCGCCGAGCTGACGCATCCATCCCGGCGGTCGGTTCGTCAAGAATCAACAGCGGGGGATTGGGCAGGAGGGCGAGGGCGAGGCGGACACGCTGCAACTCCCCACCCGACAGCTTCGAGATGCGGCGCTTGGAGAGCTCCGTCAGTCGCGTTTCGGCGAGAACATCCGCAATGGGCAGATGATCGTGATGAGTCGCAGCGAAGAGGTGAATCATCTGGGCGACCGTGTAGTCATTCATCAACCCACCCGTCTGATGGACCGCTCCCACTAGGGAACGACGGAGCGCCTCACGCGGGGGCATACCAAAGAGGTGCGTTGTTCCACGAGTCGGCGTGGTCAGGCCGAGGATCATGTCAATGAGCGTTGTCTTCCCGGCGCCGTTATGACCCAGGAGGGCAACGATCTGTCCCTGAGGAATCGTCAACGACAGTGAACGGACCGCGTGGACCGTCCCGAAGGACTTTTCTGCGTCTTTCACATCGATGGCGAATGGTGATGTGTTCATGGAAGCGACTATTGCAGCGCCGAAGACCGCTGAGAAGTGTTCTTTGATGTGGCATAACCCATGACATCTGTCATCCCGGGGTCCAGCAATTACAGTGTGTGTCATGGCAGCGTCAAAGAAACTGGTCAAAGCGAACATCAACATGACCGACGTGATTTACCGGGTCGCGAGGCTTCCCGGGGTTCGTATCGATCGGGAAGACTACCTGCGTCACGCTTTCGGACGCTACTGCACGCCCGATCAGGTTGAACGAGTCGTTGCCGCCGGACCGTCAAGCGCCGGTATCAGCGAGAAAATCATCTCCGCCGCAGCGAAGTCCTCGATCCGATATGAAACGATCAAGGTCACCAGTGTGTCGGCGCTTGCGGGTATTCCCGGCGGCCTGGCGATGCTTGGGACCGTGCCGGCCGACCTCGCACAGCTCTACGCACATATGCTTCGTGTTGCCCAAAAACTTGCCTACATTTACGACTGGCCCGACCTTTTCGACGTCGATGGTGACGAGGAAGCTGTGCAGAATCTCCTCGTGCTTTTCATGGGTGCGATGTTCGGCATCAAAACCGCAAATCAGGGGATCGCGCAGGTTATGGAACGTGTGTCTCGAAGCGTCACCGGCACGATTCCCGAGAAGGCCCTTGCCGAGGGCGTCATCGCGACGATTGCAAATAAGGTTGCCAAGACGCTGGGAATGAAGATCCCTGAAGAGTCAATTAAACGTGGAGTGGCGAAGGCTGTGCCCGTCATCAGCGCCGCAATTTCAGGTGGAGTGACATTCTCTGCGTTCTATCCCATGTCACGTCGCCTACAAAAGGATCTCATCGACATTCAACAGCTGCGTCAAGAAAGCCGTTGGGCTGAATGGGATCAGCGCGCCCGTAGTGGACCAGCAGGCGTTGACAATCCCTTTGGGCACTCCGCAGCAGGCGAAGGGGCGGGTGCCGGCGTAGACCCCAGGAGACAGGCGAATAGCGCGCCGCGCCCTGATCCTGGTACGCAGGGATCACAGACCTACCGAGGGGTTTATGGCGAACAGCTCATTCTTGACGCCGAAATCGTCGAAGATTAACGAGGGCGAGCTCGTCCTCGTCCCCCGGTGTGGACGAAAGGGGAATCCCTCACCCGGTGAAAACCCGCCACCGTCCCGGGTTTCCCCCGAGGAACGAGTGGCGGGTCTTCTCGATTCTGGCTGGAGTACCGATCCAACCGGAACAGGTTTACAAGTTGAGCTGAATCTGACGGCCGGGGACCGCCTCAATGAGCTCGCGCGTGTAGTCCTGCACCGGATGGTTGAAGAGATCATCCGTGGAGTTCATCTCGACGAGTTTGCCCTTCTCCATGACAACAACGTCGTCGGCGATCTGACGGACCACCGCAAGGTCATGCGTGATGAAGAGATAGGACAATCCCAGCTGTGCCTGCAAGTCATTGAGCAGGTAGAGGATCTGGTTCTGCACGAGGACGTCCAGGGCGGACACGGCCTCGTCGAGGACGATGACTTCCGGATTGAGGGCAAGCGCACGCGCCACGGCAACGCGCTGGCGCTGACCGCCGGAAAGCTCATTCGGATAGCGACGCATCGCCGAACGCGGCAGAGCCACCATGTCGAGCAGTTCGGACACCCGATTGATGCGCAGGCGCTTCGGATTGAGTTCCTTCTTCTCGGCGGCGCTGAGCTGACGGCCAGAGTTCTCGGCCTCAAGCAGGCGAGAAATCCATTCCTCGGGTTCGCGTCCCGTTGCCTGTGCGCGAGCAAACTCTTGCTTCGCATAGGTGAGTGTGCCGTACCCGTGGACACGCAGCGGTTCCTCGATGACTCGGAAGATCGAATACATCGGATCGAGCGAACCGTACGGATTCTGGAAAACGGCCTGGAGGCGTCGACGCAGTTGGAACAGCTCTTTATCCGACAGCTGCGAGGTGTCCTGTCCGTCAAAGAATACTTTTCCTGAGGTCGGCTCAAGCAGGTGGAGAATCATGTTCGCGGCGGTTGACTTACCTGAACCGGACTCGCCAACGACCGCCAGTGTCGTGCCACGACGCAGCGCGAAAGACACGTCATCAACAGCCCGGAGGGTCTTCGCCTCGCCTTTAGCTCCACGGATATCGAAGATCTTCGTCAAATTTTCAACGCGAATGATTTCTTCGGTTGACGTGGCACCCTTTCCGGCTCCGGTGAGTTCCTCCTCTGTCACCTGGATCCCGTGGGCGTGGGCTGATTCGATGCGCGCTGACGCCAGCGACGGAGCAGCGGAAACCAGGCGCTTCGTGTACGGATGCTGCGGATGCTGAAGGATTTCCAGTGCGGGACCGGACTCAACGATGCGCCCACGGTGCATCACCACCAGCTGCTCAGCACGCTCGGCGGCCAAACCCAGGTCGTGCGTAATGAAGAGCACCGCAGTCCCCAGTTCGTGCGTGAGCGTCCCCAGGTGGTCGAGGATGCGGCGCTGAACGGTGACATCCAGTGCGGACGTCGGTTCATCAGCGATGAGAAGCTTTGGGCGTGCAGCCATGCCGATGGCAATGAGGACGCGCTGGCGCATACCGCCGGAGAACTCGTGGGGGAACTGTTTTGCACGGCGCTGCGCGTCGGGCAGTCCCGCCTCCTCAAGAAGCTGGGCAACGCGTTGCCCGACCTCGGAGTTGGGGACAACGTGGTTCGCCTTGAGTGCCTCCTTGACCTGCCTGCCCACGCGGAGCACCGGGTTGAGGTTCGTCATGGGGTCTTGTGGAACCAGTCCGATGCCGGATCCGCGCAGTTTCACCCAGTCTTTCATCGACAGGTTCGTGATGTCCTGGCCGTCGAACTCGACGGATCCGCCGGTGACTTTACCGGTTCCGGGTAGAAGACCAATGATCGCTGCCGCCGTTGTTGATTTCCCGGAGCCGGACTCGCCGACGATGGCAACTGTCTGTCCCGGGTAGATCGTCAAATTCGCGCCGCGCACGGCAGGAACGATGCCCGTGGATGTTGTAAACGTGACTTCCAGGTTCTCGATCTTGAGCAGAGGATTCTGATCGTCGGGATGAACCTGATCCGACGTGGTGTGTGCGTCGCTGTCAGGGGACGAGGACGGACGCTGCTGCGCATCGTCACCGAGCACCGTACGGGTCACCGCGTCTTCGAGGGCGGCCTCCTGCGGTGTGGGCTGAGTGGTTTCGTCGTGTTCGCTCACTTGCGTGCCTTCGGGTCAAGAGCGTCGCGGACCGCGTCGCCCATCATGATGAAGCTGAGAACGGTCATCGCCAGCGCGAGCGCCGGGTAGAAGAGCACCATCGGGCTGGTGCGCAGCGACGCGCGAGCGGCGGAAATGTCGTTACCCCATGAGACAACTGTGGGGGGAAGACCGATGCCCATGAAGGACAGGGAAGCTTCCGCAACGATAAAAGTACCTAATGCGACCGTCGCGTAGACGATGATCGGAGCCATTGAGTTGGGGATGATGTGGCTCATGAGGATACGGAAACGCGAGGCACCCGTCGCTCTAGCCGCGGTCACAAACTCTTCGTTCTTCGCCGTCATCACGGCGCCTCGGGTGATACGAGCGATCTGGGTCCATCCGAACGCAGCCAGCACGATGACAACCATCCACACATTGCGGTTTTCCTTGAACATCTGCATGAAGACAATCGCGGCAAGCAGCAAGGGGATCGCGAAGAAAATGTCGGTGATACGCGAGAGAAGTGCGTCGAACCATCCGCCGAAGTAGCCGGCAAGAGCACCGATTGTTGCGCCGATGAGCACGACGCATAGCGTGGTGACAACACCGACGGTGACCGAGGCGCGAGCTCCGTAGATCACGCGTGAATAGACGTCGCACCCTTGGCGGTCGAAACCGAAGGGGTGTCCGTCTGTGGGGCGTCCGAGCGAGTTTGACAGCTCACAGAATCGCGGATCCTGGCTGGTGAAAAGACCGGGGAAGAGCGAAATGATGATCGCGCTGAGAATAATGACTGCGGCAATCCAGAAGAGTGGTCTGCGACGGAGATTCTTCCATGCCTCGCCCCACATGGATGCGGGAGCGGAATCGTCGGGGACGGCATCGACTGCGCCAAGACCGGTTTCGTCGATGTCGGAGACGTAGTGCGCCTGCCCGGCGCGTGTGCGCTGAATGCTTGCGGAAGGAATGAGCTCACTCATAGCGGATCCTCGGGTCGAGAACTGCGTAGAGCAGGTCGACAATCAGGTTGGCGAAAATGTAGACAAGAACAAGAACGGTGGTTACCGAGACAACGGTTGCGGGTTCACCCTTGATGATGGCTTGCCACAGCGTGCCACCGACACCGGAAATGTTGAAAATTCCTTCGGTAATGATCGCGCCACCCATGAGCGCACCCAGGTCGCCTCCAAGGAACGTGGCGACGGGAATCAGTGAATTGCGCAGGACGTGACGGGTCATGACCTGTGATCCCGGAAGGCCTTTTGCTCGGGCGGTACGGACGTAGTCCGCGTAGACGTTCTCGGATACGGCCTGACGGGTGAGTCGGATGACGTAGGCCAGCGATACACCACCGAGCACGATGGCTGGCATGGTCAGGGACTGCCACGAGACGTTGGCCCCGACGGTCGTGGGGAAGATCTGCCACTTGACACCCAGAAGGAACTGCATGACAAAGCCCAGGACGAACGTCGGAACGGAGATCAGGAGGAGGGAGAAAACAAGGATTGTCGAATCAAAGATTCCGCCGCGTCGAACACCGGCGATCGTGCCCAGGATGATGCCGAAGACTGCCTCAATAGCTAAAGCGTAGACCGCAAGCTGGATAGTGATGGGGAATGCGTGTGCCATGACCTGGGAAACTGGCTGACCCGAGAACGTTGTCCCGAAGTCAAGCGTGAAGACTCCCTTGAGGTAGAGCAGGTATTGCATCCAGAACGGCTTGTCTAAGTTGTACTCGGCGCGGATAGCGTCAGCGGCCGCTTCGGTGAGGCCGCGGTCGCCACCGAGAGCTTGGACAGGGTCACCTGGCATCAGGTAGACCATCGCGAAGATCAGGAACGTAGCTCCGAAGAAGACCGGAATGGTCTGCAAGAGCCTCCGTCCGATATAGCGCAGCATGGACAGTCCTTCTCAAGATATAGGCGGAGTTTTTACTCCGTAACGGGCACTGGTGCGAGTGGGCACCAGGGGTGTTCAATCGTCTTTTGGAGATGACCACTCTGAATCATCATAGGGTAAACAAACAGCAAACTGCCTAATCGTCGAGTAAATGTCCTGATCAGGCGGTGTTGTGGTGCAGGGCGATTCTGCGAATTTCCTATGAAATACGGTGCTTGACCGCGATGGATGTGGGGTGTTCGACCTATGTGCGTGGCGTGGACTGATCTGCCGAGGATTTCGTCGATGAGTCCTTCGACAACATGAGTCAGCGGTGTGTTTCTCCGCAACTGATTCGCGTGAGGAAACCGAGGTCTTCTTCGACGACGTATTGCCAGAGGCGACATGAGGGAACACCGAAGAATTCGGATCTGGTGTATGTGTCGCATGAGACGGACGATGACCACGGCACACGGACTACAACACAAGGACCACGGCACATGCCGGGCGTTGAAAACCACGTGTGGCGAGTGGGATCACTCCCACTCGCCACACAGTGATTCAGTCACGAGTTTCCTTGACGGTCATCGCCGCAAAGAAGCACTGCCGGGGTGCTCAGTTGAGCGAACCCCGAGTATTCAGTTCTTCGTGATATCGGTGTAGACGGGGACTGAGTGCCAGTCGAAGGTGACGTTGTTCACGCCCTCGGCCCAACCGCCAACAACGTTGGCGTACCACAGCGGGATCACCGGGAGATCCTTGAGGAGGACTTCCTGGGCCTTGTAGAGGAACTCGTTGGCCTCGTCGACGGTGGGAGCTGACGACGCCTGTGCGAGGAGTCCGTCAAATTCCTTGCTTGAGTAGTCCGTGTCGTTCGAGCCTGCGCCGGTGGCGTAGATCGGGCTGAGGAAGTTCAACATGCTCGGGTAGTCGGCCTGCCAGCCGGTACGGAACGCGCCCTTGATGGTGCGGTTTGTGATATCGGTACGCAGCGACTTGAATTCGGGGTAGGGATTACCCTCGGCTTCGATGCCCAGCGCGTTCTTGATGGAGTTCGTAGCAGCATCGACCCATGCCTGGTGTCCGCCATCGGAGTTGTAGGCGATGGTGAACTTACCCGACCACGGGGAAATCGCGTCGGCCTTCTCCCACAGTTCCTTGGCTTTCTTCGGGTTATAGGTCAGGACATCGTTGCCGGAAATGGAATCCATGAAGCCGGGAATGACCGGGGAGGAGAAGTCCTTAGCCGGGGTACGGGTGTCCTGGAAGACCTTCTTCGTGATGGTCTCACGGTCGATCGCGTAGGAGATTGCCTCGCGACGGAGCTTGCCTTCCTCGCCGGAGAAGTGCTCAAGCGACTCCGGAATCGCGAAAGACTGGAAGATTGCGGCCGGCTGGTTTACGGAACGGCCCTTGAGATCGCCCTCGTAAGTGGAGAACGCTGAGTCCGGAATGGCGTCAAGAACATCGAGGACACCGGACTGGAGATCAGCGAACGCCGCATCCAGTGAGGCGTAGAAGACTACCGTGATTCCGCCGTTCTTCGGCTGACGCTCACCCTTGTAGTCGGGGTTAGCGACCAGTTGGATTCGGGAGTTGTGTTCCCACGCATTCTCGTCCTTGAGCTTGTAGGGGCCGTTAGCGATGGGCATTTCGCCGCCAGCCTCGGGGTTTTCCAAGGTGGAGTCGGGGAGGGGGTAGAACGCCGAGTAGCCCAGGCGCAGACCGAAGTCGGAGGTCGGCTCCTTGAGGGTGACGGTAAAGCCGTAGTCGTCCTCGTCAGCCTTAAGGCCGGTGAGCATACCAACACCTTCTTTGTCAGTGCCCTCGATGGGGACGAAGAAGTTGGTGTTGAGCATGGGGCTCTTGGGATCCGTGACCTTGTTCCACGCTTCGATGAAGTTGTGAGCCTTGACCTCGGTGCCGTCGGAGAACTTCTGGCCCTTCTTCAGCTTGATGGTCCACACGGAAGAATCCTCGTTCGGCTCAATGGACTCGGCCATGTCATTGTGAGCCTCGCCCTTGGCGTCGTAGTAAATGAGTCCGGCGAAGAGCAGGTCAACAAGCTTGCCGCCACCGACTTCGTTCGTGTTACCTGGGAGCAGGGGGTTCTGCGGTTCCGAGCCATTGACCGTGATGATTGCATCCGGTGTTGCTTCGACGGTGCCGCTTTGGGAACTGGAGCTACTGCCCGCGTTTCCTCCCGAGCATGCGCTCAGGCCGAGGGCGAGGGCGGCTGGGACAACCAGCCAGGTCCTCTTGAGGTTCATGGAAGAGTCCTCCTGTTGAATGGTTAACGTTCTGCACAATGCTTTGCAGAACATGTGAGGAAGATTAACCTGATTGTCTTGTGAAAGCCTTTCCTGTCCACCATATGTGCATTACGGTTTGGTCACGAAAGGTTACGAAATGGTCAAGTTGTGGTCTGGATCGCGGATGTGCGGCGGCGCACGCAGATTGTGACAGTGCCAGACGGACAGCACACACGCGTTGTGGGGCTCCGAAAAGAAAGGGAACCCCACAACGAAGAAGACCCGGTGTGTAGCCGGCGTTAGGACTCAGACGTCGTGGACGACCGGTGCCTCGTGGAATACGCTTCGCCCTCAAGCTCCGTCCCCGACGGTGCAGAAGCTGGGGTTGCGGCCTCAAGATTCGTGCCGCGAAGCTTCGAGATCCACCGCATGAGGTGGTAGATGAGGATCGCGGAAATCGACCCCAGCGCAATACCGGAGAAAGTCATCTGACCGGCAATCAGCGTGTAGTCAGCGATCGCAACAACCATCGCAACGGCGGCGGTGTTGAGGTTGACCGGATCGGAGAAGTCAACGCGGTTCTGAACCCAGATACGCACGCCAAGCATGCCGATCATGCCGTAGAGAATCGTCGCGGCACCGCCGAGGACGCCAGCGGGAATCGTGGCAATGATCTGACCGAACTTCGGCAACATTGACAACCCCAGCGCAGTGACGGCGGCGACAATGTACGCGGCGGTCGAGTAGACGCGAGTTGCTGCCATAACGCCAATGTTTTCAGCGTATGTCGTTGTGCCGGAGCCACCGCCCGTGCCGGCAAGGATCGTTGACAACCCATCAGCGGCCAGAGCGCGGCCGGTGATGTCGTCGAGGTTCTCCCCCGTCATTGCCGCCACAGACTTGACGTGACCGATGTTCTCCGCAGCAAGAACAAGAACAACCGGTACGAAAAGACCAAGCAGAGTGAAATCGAAAGACGGCGCTCTAAACGGAGGAAGCCCAATCCAGTCAGCTGACGCAATCGCATCAAAATTCACCTCGTTGCGAATGCAGGCGGTGATGTACCCGATGATGACGCCGATGAGGATGGAGAGGCGACCGATGATGCCCTTGAAAAGGACCGTGATGAGAAGAATGGACACAATCGTCACAACAGCCGTGACCGGAGCGGTCTTGACGTTATTCCACGCCGATGGGGCCAGGTTGAAGCCGATGAGCGACACAATCGCACCGGTCACCACCGGAGGCATCAGGCGGTCAATCCAGCGCGCACCCGCGAAGTGAACAACAAGACCCACGATGAGCAGCGAAGCCCCAGCGAAAATCACGCCACCTTGAGCAAGAGAGGCCTTCGCCTCGTCGAGAGTGCCACCACCGCCAGCGACATAGCCCGTGACGGCACCGATCGGAGCGATCAATGCAAAGGAGGAACCGAGGTAGGAAGGGAGGCGGCCCGACGTGATTCCCAGGAACAGGATCGTTCCAACGCCGGTGAAGAACAGCGTCGTTGACGGATCGAAACCCGTGAGAAGAGGAACAAGGAAGGTTGCGCCGAACATTGCGACGACGTGCTGAACACCAATGCCAATGGTGCGGGGCCACGACAGGCGCTCGTGAGGAAGAACAACTTCGCCCGGTTCAATGGACGTGCCATTGCCGTGCAATTTCCAGCTGAAAAAGCCAGACTTCTTTTCGCTCATGTGGGAGCAACTCCGATCAGGTTAATGGGCATGGAGCCGGTGAACCGGTCGGAATCTCAGGTTAGCCCGTCTACGGGTCAATCCAATGAATCCCTGAGATTTTGTGAGCCGTTCCCCATGTGATCATCGCGTATGGGATCCTAGAGGCGATGAGTGCATCACAATCACGCGACACAATGCCGACGAGCCGCCACGGACGCCGCTCGTCCTCGTCCCCTGACGACCCCTACGCCGAAGGGGCGCGGACGCGGGTGGAGAACGTCCCACTCGCGGAAGAATCCTCCCAATTTCCCGGAACGGAAAACGTCCCCCTGGCTCAAGTTTTCGAGGGGCCCGGGTATACCTCGCCAGCGCGGGTAACAAACGCGCTTGCTTACCACGCCCTCAACCTGACGATCGCCGGCGTGATCATCGCGGTGCTTCTGCCGGTTTCGCTCATCCTCGGGGTCGTCGCATTGATCAAAGCGCAGCGTCTTCCGCAGAAAATTGGTGAACGAGCCGCGCTCGGAGCAACCGTCGTGTCTGCGATCGCCCTCATTCTGTGGGCTCTCGTCATTTATCTCGGCATCGTTATGTGAAACGCCTCACCGGAAACATCGCTTTTCACGAAAGTACAAGTTCTCTACAGTACAGGTATGAAACCGTTCCTCCTGGTGTCCACTCGTCCCGAAGACGAGGCAATTGAATCCGAATATCGTTCATTCCTTGCGGCAACCGGCCTGGGGGAAGAGCAGCTTGAGCAAGTCCGTATTGACATGCTCGGCCTTCCCGACGTTGACGTCACCGCTTACTCCGGGATCCTCATCGGAGGGTCGTCCTACGGCACCACAACGCGCGACGAACAAAAAACGCAGACGCAGAAGATGGTTGACAGTGAGCTTGAGCGGCTCTTTGGTGAAATCCTGCGTGCACACACCCCGTGTTTCTCCAGCGGATACGGCACAGAAGTTGCCACCGTGTACATGGGTGGAAAAGTGTCGCGGAAATGGGCAGAAGACCCGCAGATCGTCGACATTCTCCTGACAACAGGATCGTGGGATGACCCGATCTTTGAGGGAATGACCCACGAATTCACCACCTTCGTTCGCCACAGCGAGGCCGTGGAAGTCGCTCCCGAGGGCGCGGTCGTCCTTGCGAAGTCCCTGAGTTGTCCCATCCAAATGATGCGCCTGACTCCGAGCTTCTATGCGACTCAGTTCAACCCCGAACTGGATTCTCCAGAAATCGAACGCACATTGCAGCGATACTCTGACGCGGGATACCCCGGAACAGATGACCCAGAAGAGCTTCTCCACATCGGACGCACGGGATACGGTGACCATCCAGCTGCGCAACTGCTGAAGAACTTCGTGAAAATTTTCGCCAGCGCCGCGTGACGCCTCGTCAGTGATTCGTGACCAATCCCATCGACTGAGCATCCACGCTGGTTCGCGTTTTTGGTGCAGCTCCGTTTAGGATGATCCGGTGCGCTCTTACGAACGCACATAGGAGGATTCGCCTAGTGGCCTATGGCGCACGCTTGGAAAGCGTGTTGGGTGCAAGCCCTCGGGGGTTCGAATCCCCCATCCTCCGCCCCGGCCCCCGGTTCTCGGTTGAGAATCGGGGGTTTTCCGTTGCAATCATTAGGAAAAGTCCTGGGTTAGCGGACTTTTCGTGTTGGTTTTTGGGTTGTTTTTCGTTGGTATGGCGGGGGAAAGTCGGTGTTGAAGTTGGTGGTTTCCAACTTGCGTCGCGGACATTTTGTGTTGGTCGGTGGGTGTGTTTTGGTTGTGGTTGCAGTGAATAGTTGGCGTTGAAGTTGTTTTTTCTGATCGTTGAGGAATGAATATTCCTCGATGTGAAGTTTGTGGTCTTGTGATGACGCGGTATGGGTACACGTCTCGTGGAACTCAACGGTGGAGGTGTCGCGCGTGCGGCGTGTCACGGGTGGGGCGCATTGATAACACCGCGAAGCTTCTTGAGCGGTTTTTGAAGTGGCTGACATCGGGTGAACTTCAAAAGAACATGCCAGGGGCGGGACGAACGTTTAGGCGTAAGAACGAACGCTTGTGGCAGTTATGGCCTTTTTGTCCCGTCGTTGACGAAGTCCACCCAGTCGTCTTCGTTGATGGCCTGCATTTGGGCCGTCAAGCGGTCGTGTTGATTGCCTGCACCAACGAACACGTGCTGGGCTGGTATGTGGCTCGTAGTGAGAACTCCAGGGCGTGGGGTGCGCTTATGAGCCGCATCGCCCCACCCGATGTGGTTGTCACTGACGGCAGTGGTGGTTTTGAGAAAGCTCGCCGCCAACATTGGCCCGACACTAGTGTCCAACGATGTGTCTTTCATGTATTCATGAACCTGACCACAGCCACCACACGCCATCCACGCCTACCAGCCTCTCAAGAGCTTCGCCAGCTCGCCCTAGCGCTGTTGAAAGCTAAAACACCCCAATCGGCACGCCAATGGATCCGCGACTACATGGACTGGCTTCGCCGCTGGGAGGCATTCCTTGCCCAACGCACCGCAACCCCCAATGGAACCCTCGAATACACCCATGCGCGCCTGGTTAAAGCCCGAAACTCCACCAACAAAATCCTCGCAGACAAACGCTTATTCACCTTCCTTGACGACGAATGGGACATCACCATGCCATCAACCAATAACCGCATCGAAGGAGCCATCAACGCACCCCTACGCCAAATGCTGCGCGATCACAGAGGCATGAGCCTAACCCGACGCATCAAAGCGATCTTCTGGTGGTGCTACATGCACAGCCCAAACCCGCTACCACCAGCACAACTCCTCAAAACCTTCCCCACTGACAGCGACATCGAAAACACCTACCACCACGCCAGACAACACCACCAAACCGCCACATCAATCCCCCAATGGGGCGACGCAATCGTCTGGGCAGAAATCCACCACACCACCCCATACACAAATCGATGGGACTAAAGCCCCAACACAACAATTGAAACCTAAACTACCAACACATTTTGTCCGCTAACCCAAAGTCCTGGTCCCGTGTTCTCTCTTGGTCACGTGTAGTCACGCGTGAACACAAAACTTGTGTCTACCATGTGGGTATGGCACGGTCGCTCCTTTTTAGCCCCATCACCGTTGGCGGCATAGACATTCCTCATCGTCTGTGGATGCCCCCGATGTGCCAGTACTCGGCGGCAGCTTCCGGCGACGAACTCGGTCGCCCCAACTCCTGGCACCTGGTTCACTACGGCTCGCGCGCCCAGTCAGGTGTCGCCGCCGTCATCGTTGAAGCAACGGGGGTTGTTCCCAAGGGGAGGATCTCCATCAACTGCCTGTCACTGCACAGTGACGATCAGATCCCCAGTTTTGCCGCGCTGGCAACGGTCATTCACGAGGCCGGAGCCGCGGCATTCATCCAGCTCAGCCATGCCGGCCGTAAGGCATCTGGCCGTCCCATGTGGGAAGAAGATCTGGGCCCCGTCCCTCACGAGTGCGGCGGGTGGACGCCGGAGGCTCCCTCGTCAATCCCCTTCCAGGAGGGGACAACCCCGCCACGTCAGCTTGACGAGGACGAGGTCGACGCGATCGCGGACGCTTTCGCCCAAGCTGCGAGGCGAGCAATGGAAGCCGGCTTCGATGGCGTGCAAATCCACGGCGCACACGGGTACCTCATCCATCAGTTCCTCTCTCCCGCATCGAATACACGTGACGACCAATGGGGTGGCGACTTTGAGGGGCGAACCCGATTCCTCCGCGAAATTGTTCGTCGCACGCGTGCGTCCGTTGGATCGGGAGCGCTGATGGTTCGACTGTCAGCTACCGACTGGGTCGAGGACGACTCCCATCCTGGTTCCCATTCATGGACGCTGGCGGATACTCTCCGCTTGGCTCCGCTTCTTGTCGAGGACGGTGTTGACATGTTGAACATGTCAACAGGTGGGAACGTCATCACGCCTGTCCCAGCCGGACCGGGATACCAGGTGGAGTCCGCGCGAATGACCCGACAGGCGCTCAGGGACGCGGGCCTGAACACTCCGATTGCCACGGTTGGTCTGATTCGCTCGGCGATGCAGGCGGAACAGATTCTCGTTGGAGGTGACGCGGACGTTGTTGAAATTGCTCGCCCGTTGCTCACTGATCCGATGATTGGGCATGTGTGGGCGGGCCAACTCCGGGCGGAGGCAACGCCGCTGCCCGCCCAGTACCGTCGCGGGGTCCGGCGGTTCATCTAGCGAGATCACGTGTACACTAAGACTCGGTCCTCCGCGTGACGGAATGATCCGAACCTCCCCAGGGCAGGAATGCAGCAAGGATAAGGGTCCGCTTTCGGGTGCGCGGAGGATCCTTGTTTTCGCGGACCTGGGGACGGTGCTCTCACTCGCCTAAGACATCGGATCAGTTCAATTCTTAGATCGCTGCTGCACGTGAATGCGTGTCGATTCGCGCAAGCTCCTCATCGCTGAAGTCGAGGGCATTCAACGCTCCGACGCTGTCGCGCAACTGCTCAGGCGACGACGCACCAACAAGAACCGTTGTGATCCGGGCGTCACGCAGCAGCCAGGCCAACGCCATTTGAGCCAGAGACTGTCCGCGTTCCTGAGCAATATCGTTCAACGCCCGCAGATGGGTGATGCGCTCATCGGTGAGGCTTCCGGCATCTAAATACCGCTGATCAGCAGCTCGGGATCCGGCGGGAATACGATCCTCCCCGAGGTACTTCGACGTCAGGAGTCCCTGAGCGAGTGGGCTGAAAACAGCCATGCCCAGCCCCAGATCACCACAGGTCTCAATGAGGCCGTCCTCGACCGTGCGATCAAGCATGGAATACCGAGGTTGATTGACGATCAGTGGCAGGTGAACCTCGCGCGCCAACTCAACTGCGCGACGAGTCTGCTGCGGGTTGTACGACGAAATCCCCGCGTAGAGCGCCTTGCCAGAGCGGACCGCCTGATCGAGGGCGCCGATTGTTTCCTCCAGCGGCGTTGTTTCGTCAAAGCGATGTGAGTAGAAAATATCGACGTAGTCGATCCGCATCCTCTTCAATGACTGGTCGAGCGAACTCAGCATGTATTTGCGACCGGACCCTCCTGCGCCAATGGGCCCCTCCCACATGTCGTAACCGGCTTTTGTCGTGATGATCATTTCGTCGCGATAGGGCCGGAAATCGTGGTCCATGTGGCGGCCAAAGTTTGCTTCGGCGCTGCCGTAGGGAACGCCGTAGTTATTTGCCAGGTCAAACTGGGTGATTCCCAGATCAAATGCGGTTCGCAGGATCGCTCGTTGACGTTCGATTGAGCGTTCATCACCGAAGTTGTGCCACAGTCCCAGCGAGATGGCGGGCATATCGAGGCCGGATCGTCCCGTGCGACGATACACGGCTCCGGGCGCGTTGTAACGGTCGGTAGCTGCCTGCCAGTGCGGGTCGAATTGCTGCTGCGCGACGGGGGTTCCAAGTTCGTCAATCGAGTGCGCCATGAGGATCCTCTTCTTCGTGGATGTTCATGCTGGGGGTGGTCAGCATGTGCTCTGGTGACATCAGTGTAGATGCTGGTCAGGCGGGGTGCCGTCCGGACATCTGCGGCGTGACCCATCCGCGATCGCGTCGACCTCGTCCTCGTCAAGTGCCGCCCGGGCATCTACGGCTTGACCAGTGGTTTGAGCCAAAATGAGGGCGCTTGTTGGTTCACCCACTGAATCCCATGATGACCGCGGCATGTATTCCCAGGAGGGCAGCGACCAACGACAATCCCCATGTGCCCAATCCCAGGACGACACCGGGGAGGATCTTCCCGTTCTTCCAAAGAGTCCACACGTCCATGACCGCTGTGGAAAAGGTTGTGAATCCGCCAAGGAATCCCGTCGATATAACCAAACCCAGAGGGAGCGAGGACGCGAGGACAACGCCGGTGAGTCCGGCGAGGAAACATCCGAAGACGTTGACAACGATGATGCCCAAATAGGGGGCGAGGGAGTGATCCTCGCGGCGCTTTAGCGCGAATGCTTTCACTGCGGTGTCGAGTTTCCAGCGACACACAGCCCCAAGGCCTCCGGCGAAGGGGAGAATGATCCATGCGATGACTGCGTTCACGACTGTTGTTGCCCTCCCTTTGAGGCGAGTGCGAAGCCGAGCCCCGCGCATGCAACCCCCGTGAAGACGAGGATGAATGAATGCAGGTAGGTGGCGGCGTCCAGATGTGAAGTCGCTGCGAGGATCATCGTTCCGTACGTTGTGAGGCCTCCGGCGAACCCTGTGGTGAGAAGGAGTCGAAGGCGCTCGTGCGTCGCCGAGGAAGGCGGGGACGAGGGCGAGGCTGACAGTTGTTCAATTGACGAGGACGGACCAGCCTGTTCACCCTCAGACGTTGAGGTTGACGTTGATGCCGGCGGTGCCGTGCAAACGCATCTGACGCAGCGGCATCGGATGATTGGGCCAATCGTGCAGAAACGGCACCTAAAAAGAAGGCGCCCGCAAGGTTGACTGCGATCGTTGACCATGTAACGAATGTGTGCGTATTCCATGCGGTGTGACGTGCGGCCTCGTCAAGAATGGCTCGAAGGAGAGTTCCCAGGCCTCCGCCAACGGCCACACACGCCCACGGTGGAAGGTTCACTATGCCGATGGGTATTCGATGGGCATTCGACGAAGACAGCATGCACTCAGTGTACGAAGCCGCTGCTCCGGGGCTGTCGACGATGACGCGCACCCGAATGAGGCTGTGATGTCGGATTGCTGTGAGCACGCGGCAGGAGAAGGACTGAGGGGTGCCTGCGAGAGATAATGTCTGAGTGAGCGAGCAATACGAATTCGATCAATCGGAGGGACACAACACCGTGATCGTGGGTGCGGGACGTTTTGCGCCGTCGCCAACCGGTGATTTTCACCTGGGTAATCTCCGCACGGCGATCCTCGCGTGGTCATGGGCCCGACTCACAGATCGGCGATTCCTCATCCGCATGGAAGACATCGACGCGCAGCGTTCCACCGATCAGGCCGCGCAGCGCCAGCTTGAGGATCTTGACCGCATCGGCCTCGATTGGGACGGCCCCGTCCTCGTCCAGACGACGCGAGCCGAGGCACATCGGCGTGCGCTTGCCACACTGCATGAGCGTGGACTTGTTTTCGAGTGCTACTGCACGCGCAAGGATATTCGCGAGGCCGCGTCAGCTCCGCATGTTCCCGCGGGTCACTATCCGGGAACCTGTCTTCATCTGAACGAGGACGAACGACAAGAGAAGCGTGAACAGCTAGCGGAACTTGGACGAGCTCCCGCTCTTCGTTTCCGCGCTCCAAGGGATCAATGGACAGTGGTGGATGAACTCGCCGGGGAGTATGCGGGCACGGTTGATCATTTTGTTGTCCAGCGGGCTGACGGGGTTCCCGCGTATAACCTTGCAGCAACGGTTGATGATGCGTTTGAGGGGATTGACCAGGTTGTTCGCGGTGATGACTTGCTTGCACAGTCGCCCGGTCAGGCGGCTTTGCTCTGGGCATTGGGAGCGCCTGAACCGACGTACGTTCATGTTCCTCTGGCTGTGAATTCATCGGGGGAGAGGCTCGCAAAACGCGATGGAGCGGTGACTTTAGCTGAACTTACCGATGAGGGATGGTCGGTTGGTGATGTTGTCGAATGGATTGGGGAGTCCCTGGGGGTTTCGAGGGCGCGGTGCGCCGCTGACATCGCGGAGGCTTTGGGGATTGAGGGGCTTCGAGCGATGTCGAGGGACCCGTGGGTCGTTGTTCCACCACGCGGACGGCGCCGCTGAGCTGCAACGCATCCCGCACCATCGGCCCCATCGTTGGTCCCCTGCGCGTGGAGGCGCTGACTCTCATGTTGAGGCATGAGGCTCTTGAACCGGGTGTCCTCTAACCGCGCACTGATTTTCCTACCTCGTCCTCGGCGCGCTTTCCACCAGGGAAAGCCGCTGTGACGTGGGTACGCGCGGTGAAGGAAACATGGCACACTGGGGGCGTGGATTTCTTTCAGAAACTTTTCGGAGTGCACGAGCCGACGCTCATGGTCATTGAGTCGGATCGGTGGCTGACGATCCCGCAAAGCGCAGAAGTTGACCGCGCGATCGAGCGGCGCGCGCGTAAAGAACGATGGAGCGATCATCGCGAGAAGCCCGGCCATGAGTTCCATTCCATCGCCTCGATCCGCGGGGGCGGGACTTCCGGATATCTTGAGATCCAGTCCCTTGGATATGTCCTGTGCAGCCTTTCGCACGAGGATTCTGCATCTGCGCTTGAGCAGATGCGTGCCGACAATGGCCTTCGGGCAACGTCCGTGCGTTGTCGTGCTTTTCTTGACGAGGACGAGCGCTGGTTGGTGTCGCTGAATCTTTGATCGGGCGCCCTTTGACGTTCTACGGAGTGCGGCAGATGCGGCGGCTGCCTAGTTTTCGGCACTTGTAATACTGCCTACTAGGTAGTATTATTTTCTTGTTGGTAGGAAACTCTGCCGACAAAGTAAACCCCCGGCGGCAACCGGGGGTGGTGAAGAGGAAGGAATACTGATGATGATCGAGATCATTAGAATTCTGATTGCTCTCCCAGCTTCAATAGTAGCACTTGTCACTCTGGTAGGTCTAGTCCTACCAGGTAAGGGTCGCCATCGTCGCTGATGAGTAATCCCCTCACCCGTCATGCGTCATGCGGTGGGTGAGGGCCTCATCGCCAATACCGAGGGAGGGGCCATGACGGTTCGGTATTTAGGTATTTCTGATCTAGCGGAGATCGCCGGCATTACCGTGGGCACAGCTAAGCAATACGGAAAAGAGGGGCGCCTCCCAGCCCCAGATGTACTGGTTGGGCTCGGTGATCGCGCGGTACGCGGCTGGAAGCACGAGACTGTCGAGGAGTGGATGAGTAACCGGCCTGGGCGTGGCCGTCGGGCCCACTAGCGCCGTCTGCTTTCGAGTATCTGGACTGATCCTCGACGCCTCTGGGTAGACGGGGTGACACGATGACGATTGCGAGACAAAAACGTCACACTGAAAGAATTCATTGCTACCTAAAGTGCTCAGAATGGCCAAAAAATGGCCTTTTTCGACCAAAAATGTCACAACGAATAGATTCACTGTGACGTCTGCGCCGTCTCGATATGCGTGAACAGCGTGAGTTAGGTGGGTCTGTACCGGTGTCACAGTGATGACATGCGCCATATGTAGAACTGATGTTGATGTGCTGAATCTCGGAGTATAGTCAAAACTACACACATCTATTCAATATCTTATACACTTTGAGCCATGAGCAACGCACTAGTTCAAGAGAATGTTTCGCTGTCTGAGATCGTCGCCGGGAATGTCCGGGCTGAGGCGGCGAGGCGTGGTTTCACACAAAAGACGCTGGCAACGGCAATGGGACTGCCGCGAGCAACAATGTCGGGAAGATGGAACGGACGCTATCCGTGGTCGATCGATCAACTGGGAGAACTCGCGGATATTTTCGGGTTGTCCGCCGATGAATTTTTCAACGTGCACAGTGGTGAAATACGCAGAACCCCGTCCGGTGGATCGCACCGAGCGGGGCCGCTGCGCGCTCGAAGGGACTCGAACCCCCAACCTTCTGATCCGTAGTCAGATGCTCTATCCATTGAGCTACGAGCGCATCGCCGTTTGGCTGATGAATACTTTACGCGTGTCAGGAGCAAATGAGCAAAACGAGATCATAGGCGATCCGTCACACCGGCTACTGTCGTTGAAAAAACATAGACGTTCTGTCAACCAGGGGTGTTGAGGGACTAACCGGGAGAGTGAAGCGGCCTGTTCCCCAGTCCAAACCGTGTGCACCTCAGACCTGTGCGAGGCAGTCGCAAACGAGCAGGTGGCCACGATTTGAGGCAATGTAACACGAAATTTGGGGCACTCTCATGCGCAACTTATGCTTGGGATGCTTGTGTCCCACACCGACACTTCCCACACGGGAACGGTCCTGCCACAAGTCCACGCATATCCGAAAACTCACGGAGAACGACATGATTGACCTTCAGGGGGTCCGTAAGGTCTACCCCGTCAAAGGCGGCAACGAGGTCGTCGCCCTCGATAATGTGACGCTGCATGTCGAGCGCGGCTCCATTCACGGAATCGTCGGGCAGTCCGGCGCAGGCAAGTCGACACTCATTCGGTGCCTCACTGCCCTTGAACAACCAACGGACGGATCGATCATCGTTGACGGACTCGACCTCGCCCGCCTTCGAGGGCAAGAATTGCGCGAAGCACGCCGAAGAATCGGCATGGTTTTCCAATCCGCTAACCTGCTCGACGCTCGCACCGCAGCTGAGAACATCGGCTACCCACTCAGACTTGCGGGAGTAAAGACCGAGCAACGCAGTGCGCGTGTCAACGAACTCCTTGAGCTTGTCGGTCTTGCAGGACGCGGTGACTCCTACCCGTCCCAGCTATCGGGCGGTCAACGTCAACGCGTCGGAATCGCCCGAGCGCTCGCGGACCAGCCGAAAGTTCTCCTGTGCGATGAGCCAACGAGCGCCCTCGACACAGAATCGACCCGTCAGATTCTGTCGCTCATCCGCGAGGTCCGCGAGGTCGCCGGGGTGACGGTTGTTGTCATCACCCACGAAATGGCCGTTGTTCGCGAGATCTGCGATTCGGTGACCTTGCTCGGCCACGGAAAAGTCATCCAGTCAGGAACGGTTGAAGAGGTCGTTGAAGACCCGACCAGTCCTCTCGCAAAAGAACTCGTCCCCGCGCCGTCTGTTGACGACGCCGACATGCGCCCGGACACCACTCTGCTCGACGTCATCTTCACGTCACATCCGGGTGTGCCCACGGGCGCGACGGTCCTGAGTCTGGCCGCTTCAATGGGCGCTGACGTGACCGCTGGAACTTTCGAATCGATCGGAACGACGCAGGTTGGGCGGCTCGCATTGTCGGTCCCGAGCTATCACACAGACAACATCATTTCCCAGTTGCGCGACAACAAGATCCACGCCGAGGTGAGGCACTCGTGATCGCAATGGACACACTTTTCGCTACGGCGCCCCGAATTTCTCACACGCTGGTGCACCCCGCGTCCGCCCTCGTTCATCACAATGAGACACTGACGCAGGTGAGCACCACATTGACGACCCTCCTTGGAACCGGCAAAGGGGACCCAACGTGGTTGGATAACCCGGCGCTCACCAAGCAGTTCGTCCCCGCGATCTACGAAACCCTACTCATGCTGGGCTTCTCCACCTTCTTCACGGTACTCATCGGTCTGCCCCTCGGTTTGCTACTGGTGTACACGGGAAAGACAGGGCTGACACCGAATCGCCCGGTCTACGAGGCACTGAGCCTCATCGTCAACGTCGTCCGATCATTCCCCTTCATCATCGGAATCATCGTTCTCATCCCATTAACTCGTCTCATCATTGGCAAAGCACTGGGCTGGGAAGCAACGGTTTTCCCCCTGACCGTCCTCGCGGTGCCATTTTTTGCCAGGCTCGTCGAATCAAATGTCCTCGCGGTGGATTCGGGCAAAATCGAAGCCGCCCAAATGATGGGCGCCTCGAACCTGCAGATCTGCTGGGGTGTGTACGTGCGCGAAGCGCTGCCGACGATCATTCAGTCAGTGACGACTCTGGCGATCACACTCATCGGCTACACGGCGATGGCGGGCGTCGTCGGCGGTGGCGGCCTGGGCCAGATGGCGATCAACTACGGCTACAACCGGTGGCAATACGACGTCATGGTGTCGACGATCGTCGTCATCATCCTCATTGTTCAGATCGTGCAAATGATCGGTGACCTGATTGCACGGGCCGTCGACCATACGCGCGGCTAATGTCGACCATACGCGCGGCTAGCGCGCTTCGCGGCGCGTGTTACACAGTCCTGAAATCTGCACCTCTCGTGGGATGAGTGCGCGAAGCGTCGCATGATAGGTACATGACGTCGCGTCGCATCCCACTCTGGGACGCACTCACCGCGCGGCGACGATCCCGATGGGTGTTCATTGAATCCCCAAAGGGACAACCAATCCAACCGGCTTTCGGGCCGGACACACAGAAGAGGAAAACCCATGCGTTCCATTCGTTCCATCCAGACGGCTGTTGCGGCCGTTGCTGCTGCGTCCGTCATCGCGCTTGCCGGCTGCTCCGGATCCTCAGGTGACACCCCCGCCAAAGGTGCAGACTCCTCAGGGGCCGAGGCCGGCGCTGTCACACTCAAAGTTGGCGCATCGCCCTCGCCGCACGCGAAGATCCTCCAGTTTGTCAAGGACAACCTGGCGGCCGACGCCGGCCTGAACCTCGAAATCGTTGAATACACCGACTACATTCAGCCCAACACCGCGCTCAATGACGGTGACCTCGATGCCAACTACTTCCAGACCGTTCCCTACCTTGAGTTGCAGGAAAAGGAAAACGGGTACGAGTTCGAGGCCGGTGCAGGTATTCACCTTGAACCGCTGGGAGTTTTCTCCTCAAAGATCAAGTCTCTTGACGAACTCCCCGCTGGCGGAGAAATCGGGATCATCTCCGACGCTTCCAACCAGTCGCGCGCCCTGGCTCTGCTGGCAAAAGAAGGCCTCGTTGAACTTCCGGCCGATGGCACTGAGGCAAATGTCAACAATGTGAAGATCCTCAAGGACTTTACGTTCCGCGAGGTCGAGGGCCCGCAGCTGGTGCGTTCCCTTGAGGACGTCGACGCGGCCGTTATCAACGGCAACTTCGCTCAGGAAGGCGGTCTCAGCCTGGCCAAGGACGCGATCGTTGTTGAGTCGCCTGAGAACAACCCGGCTGTCAACGTCCTCGTGTGGAAGACGGGTGGAGAAAACGTGGATGCGGTGAAGAAGCTTGATGAGCTGCTTCGCTCAGACGAAGTGAAGAAGTACATCGAAGAGACGTGGACAGACGGCTCGGTCATCGCCGCGTTCTGATTCGGCCCAGTCGTCCTCGTCCCTCCTCGAAGACCCGCGTTGTGTGCTGCTCTCACCAAATGGTGAGGCTATCCCCAGGGAATTCACTGAGAACGCCAGTATCTTCAATCATCGGCGTGGATGTCGGTCATGCAGGAAGGACGATGATGCGCCGGAGTTCAGCGTCAATCACGCAGAGAACCGCTCGCTGAACACAACAAAGCCCTTGTGAGGTTGTCGGTCAACAACCCCACAAGGGCTTGTTTGTGTCACGGGAGTGAAGGTATCGCGGCCGTTCTGCCGCGTTCGTTCCTGACCTCAGTCGACGATTCCGTAGAGACGATCCCCGGCGTCGCCCAAGCCCGGGACAATGTAGGATTTCTCGTTGAGTTTCTCGTCAACGGCCGCAACGAACACGGACACGTCTGCGCGATCACCGATTGAACGCTCAAGTTCCTCAATGCCCTCTGGAGCTGCGAGCAAGCACACGCAGGTGACATCGCGTGCGCCGCGTTCGAGCAGGTAATTCGTGGCCGCGACCATCGTGTGTCCGGTTGCGAGCATCGGATCGAGGATGAAGCACTGGCGTCCCGACAAATTGTCTGGCAAACGGTTCGCATAGGTTTCAATTTCAAGGGTTTCGTCGTCGCGACGCATTCCGAGGAAGCCGACCTCAGCAGTTGGCAGCAGACGCGTCATCCCCTCAAGCATCCCCAGTCCAGCACGAAGCACAGGAACAACGATCGGGCGCGGTTCAGCGATTTTCTTCCCAACCGTCGGCGCGACAGGAGTGTTAATCGCCGTATCAGAAACAGCAACCTCGCGTGTTGCCTCGTAAGCCAGCAGCGTGACCAGTTCGTCGACGAGCTGGCGGAACGTTGCCGACGGGGTATTGCGGTCGCGAAGAACCGTGAGCTTGTGTGCGATAAGCGGGTGATCAGCAATAAGTAGACGCATGGTGTAAGGCTAACGCGTTTTCGCCCCCAGCGTGCCTATTGACGAGGACGGACGCGCGTCCTCGTCCCTCTCCCTCACCCGTTAACGGATGGTCAGTGGGAAGCGGCACGCGATCGAACTCCCGGAAGCACTTTGAGGCAGAGGAAGTGAGGAAGGAATCCCCTCACACGTGACGGTGAATTTTCGTTACCCTAGTCACGTGACAAACATTGAGCTGTACCGTGAAGCAATGAGTCGAGCCCTGTTCCTGGCGAATCGGGCGCGCGAGTTCGGCGACGTCCCCGTAGGAGCGGTCGTCATTGATTCGCTCGGTCGGATCATCGGACGTGGGTGGAATAAACGCGAGGCCGATCATGATCCGACGGCTCACGCTGAGGTCGTTGCCCTTCGGGAAGCGGGTGCTCGGCTTAAACGGTGGAACCTGGTTGGCTGCACGCTGGTTGTGACGCTCGAACCGTGCACGATGTGTGCTGGCGCGATCCTCGCATCCCGTGTCGACCGCGTGGTCTTTGGAGCGTGGGATCCGAAAGCTGGTGCTGCGGGATCTCTTAGGGACGTCCTGCACGATTCCCGGATGAATCACCGCGTCGAAGTGATCGGCGGAGTGCTGGGGACCGAGGCAACGGTGCAGCTTAAAGCCTTCTTCGAGGGGAAACGCGGAGTGTCCGCTGAGCTTCCCGGTCACGAGGCTCTCGCCGAAGAACCCGTTGTTGAACCACATTTCGACACCGTCGCCGGGTGGGTGCGAGACCCTGATGCTGAAGTTCACAGGGGTGGCAGCGCAGATTCCTCCGTTCCTTTTGCAGCACCGGATGCTCCGGACCAGTTGGCCACCGTGGCGGTTCCTGCACCGATGCCCCCGCAGAGCTCTCACGTTCACGCTGAGTCGGCGCACGAGGGGTCTGGGCCTGATGAGCGCGGACCTCGAGGCCCACACGAGCAGCGTTCCGAAGCGGAGCAGGCGGGTGGAGACGCTCAGGTCGAGGAGGAGCAGGCAGGTCTGGTTGCTCATGCTGAGGTTGACCAGACGGGTCTGGTCCCTCAGGTCGAGGCGGTGTCGCCGCGCCTCATCGCCGGTGTTCCGATCCGTACCCGCCGGCGCCACTCAGGAAAGCACTAAGAAACCGGACGAGTGCGACGCGCGAGAACCGGTCGGGGTTAGTGCCTCCGACCGGTTCTCGCGGTTTTCACGCCCTCTTCTTCTTGCGTTCGTTGTAGAAACATCCGATTCCGGTGATCGCCAGAACGGGTGCAACGATGAAGTTGATGATCTGTAGGAACATGAAGGGGAGATAGTCGGCGTAGGCGACTCCCAGAGTTGCCACCATGTACACGCCGGTCGTTGTCCACGGAAGCATCGGCTCAATAAAGGTTCCATAGTCTTCAATGGAACGCGAGAGCACCTTGCGAGGAATCTTCGCCTCGTCATACTTCGGTCCGAAAGCAGAACCCACAATGAACGCCGTTGCGTACTGGTTCGACGAGAAGCCGTTGATAAAGGCCGAGGCAACAAGAGACGACAGGATGATGCCCGCGCGCGACTTAATTCGTGAGAATGCCTTGTTGACCACGGTCTGCATTGCGTCAATGACATCCATTGAACCAATGAACATGAACACGGCCAGGGTGATGAGAACCGCCGAAGCCATTGAATACAGGCCGCCGCGCGTCACGATCGCCTGAGCTTGATCATTGAGCGCAGCACCACCATCGGCCAGCATGTCGGGGGTGAAGCCATTCATCAGTGTTGACACGATGTTTGTGAATGATGTCCCTTGAACAAAGACCGCGAGGAGAGCTGCGGAAGCAATCGAAAAGAACAGCGTCGGGAGAGGAGGCTTGCGCCAAATCGCGCCGACGATGATCACGAGGATCGGAATGAGGATCAGCGGGTTAAAAACGAACTCGGAGGACAGTGCGTTTGCCGTGGGTTTGGTGAACTGGGAAATATCGGCATCGGTTGACGCGGGAACAATGAAACCTGCAACCCCGTAGAGCACAGCGGCAATGATGTACGACGGGCCGGTGGTGTTGAGCATGGAGCGCACATGGTCGTACACAGGAATCTGCGCACCCATTGCCGCCATATTTGTTGTGTCCGACAGCGGCGACATCTTGTCGCCGAAATACGCGCCGCCAATGATTGCTGCTGCGAGAAGCCCCATATGTGCTCCCGTTGCTGTGCCCACGGCAATGAGGACAACACCAATTGTTCCCGCAGATCCCCAGGACGTGCCGGTTGCCAAAGAAAACACCGACGTGATGAGGAAAGCAACGAGGTAAATCCACGCGGGGTTGATGATTTCCATGCCCCAGTACACGAGCATCGGAATAGTGCCCGACGCTGTCCACGACCCGATGAGCAGTCCGATGGACATGAGCATCCAAATTGCGGTGAGCGCCGTGAGTGTGCGCGCCCCCATCTTGTCGACGATCTGGTCGAATGAGAACCCGAGGAAGAACAGCAAACACCAGGTGCACAGCGCCCCCAGCGAGAACGTGAACTCCAACGGCCACGCTTCCAGCTTGAAAACCAAAGGTCCAATGACCATGCCCCACAGAATGAGGACGATCAGCAAAATAATCGGAGCCAGGGCGTGCCAGAACTTCACAGGCTTCTTTGGGCCAACGTGAGTTTTGTCAGAGCGCGGCTCTTGGGTGGGAACAGTAGCCGACAGGACATCGTCCTGCGGCACCGAGTTCTGCGGGTTACTCATAGTGACTCTCCATATGTTTTCGGCGTCATTGCCTGTTGTGTCCGCTGATCCCGTGTCACAGCGGCGGGGCATGTCATGATCCGCATGACATGTGATGGTCTATGTGATGAGCTGTTGCTCGGTCGTGTTCCGAAGTGGGAATTACTCTGCGCGTTCGTGATGAGCGTTGAGCGCAGTATCGACTGCCTGTCCAAACAGCGCTAGTGTCCAATGGTGATCGCCACAACCGTGGGGTATTCATCGTGTCGACCCTTCGGTGACGTGAACTCAATCCCCAACTCCGAAGTTAAACATTCAGTGTTATTCGGGGAAGACTCCTGGGCGCAGCGCGCCTCGTCCTCGTTAATGAGAGAGAAAGATACGGACTCGCCCGAGGCGAGGTTTACTGCCGAAACTGGGCGAATGTCGGCAGGCAAACTGAGTTGGACCCTCTGCTGTCCGCCCTCAACGATGGCAAAAACACGGTCATCTTTCGATGTCAGGTAGGCATTCTCCGAAGCGACCCAGCCGTTGGCGGGGCTTGTCTCGTAGATTGCCTCACCGTATTCATCCAGCCACGCCCCGATCTGGAGAAGACGTTCCTGCTGGAGAACGTCAATGCGACCATCCGCAGTTGGTCCAACATTCAACAGGAAATTTCCGCCCTGAGACACCGTGCGGACAAGCAGGTGGATGAGTTCAGGTGCCGTTGCATAGTCCTCAATGTTCTCCGCGCGGTTGAAACCATAAGAACCACCGATCCCTCGGGATTCCTCCCACGGATGATTCGTTCCGAAACCCTCAATGTCCTGGTATTCCGTCGAGTAGTAGTCGCCGTGGTTGCCCGGCATCCCCACATGCATCCGGTCATTGACAACCACGTCATCCCGGTTGGGAGCCTCGTTATACAGCCAACCGAGCAGCTGACGAGTCTGCGCGTACTCTTCGCTGAGATCCCACTCCCCGCCATCTGTGTAAATCAGCGATGGGGCATAACGCGTGTTGAAGTCTTTCCACTGCTCCTCGAGGATTTCCGTGGGATAGCGCTCCTCTGGGATTCCAAACATGTCGGCATCTTTTTGAGGAATAAAGAAACCACCGTCGCAGCGATGAGAGCGGTTCGTCTCCCAATCGATCATCGAATAATAGAGACCCATCTTGAGGCCGGCCCGGCGCACTGCCTCGGTCAGATCGCCAACGAGATCGCGATGCGGGCCGACATCCCCTGCGTTCCAGTTCTTCTTATGCGGGTTCTTGGTTGGCCACAGGCAATAACCCTCATGATGTTTCGACGTGAGAACGACGTACCTCGCGCCCGCACGCTTAAAAAGTTCAGCCCACTGATCCGGGTCGAAAAGCTCAGCCGTGAATTGCGAGGCGAAATCCCGGTAAAGAGCATTGCCGTAATGGCGCTCGTGGAAGTCACCGTCTGCGTTCCGATACGGACCATAGACGCTCGCGTAGTACCACTCCGCATAGGAACCAAACTGTTCGTTCGACAGCGTGCGCCACGCAGGAACAGAGAACACGCCCCAATGAATGAAGATCCCGAACTTTGCTTTGGGGAACCACGGCGGGCATGGGCGCGCATCGAGTTCCTCCCAACTGGGTACATCTGTCATCGGATCCGCTCCTTTGCGTGTTCATGCCGAGTCATCGTCGTCGCGAGGCAATTAGTTCAATTATGTACTGTTTTGGTCGAGATACGAAATAAGGGTTCCTCAAAAAGAGTGGAGAAAGGTGGACTGAGCAGCAGTTTCAGTCGAAGTGGTCGCCTGTGTGTGATGTGCGAAGGTGGGATGAGAGGTGTGCGTGCGGTCCGTTGTCGTCTCTGTTTTCATCCCTGGCTCCGGCTTCGTCCATCCTCCTAGTCCTTGCGGCCGTCGCTGTTCTCGTTCCTGCTGCCGTGATCCCCTCGCTCGTCTTCGCTTGGCGAGGCTGAACTGTGGAACTGATCGCACACGGAGACTGGAATTAGCGCCGCCTGAGCCTGTGGGTTAAACTTCCATCTTGTCTGGTGACGTGTCCGAGCGGCCGAAGGTGCAGCACTCGAAATGCTGTGTGGTTAATAGCCACCGTGGGTTCAAATCCCACCGTCACCGCAGTGTGATGTCTCGCGACATAGTTCCGGCTGTGTCGCGAGATGTTTTTTATTTTGTGTTGGTATGTCTGACTTATTGACTTATTGGCCATTTGGGGGTTCGGACAGTTTCTTGGAGTGAACCCCTGTGGTTGGACAGTGCTGATGTGAAGGGACTGTTATGAGTCAGAGGAGTAAGGAGCGGCGCTTGAAGGTGCTGCGTTTGTATGCCAAAGGGGTTTCTATTAGTGATTGCGCGCGTTTGGCTGGGGTAGCGTATGAAACTGCGCGTCGTTATTGTCGAGAAGCTGATGTGCATGGTATCGAACACGCGCGAAAAGTCCCGTCGTTTCGTACGTGGCCCATAGAATTGAAAACAGAAGTTGGATCACGTTGGCTTGATGGTGAGAGTGCGTCGGACTTAGCTCGCGAGTTTAAGTTGCCTTCAGCTTCGTATCCAGCGTTGTTTGGGCGGTGGTTGGAGCGTCAACATATGATTGATTATGAACAAAGAGCGCGAGCGGCAGGTGGGCGGGTTGTTCGGGCTCAAAAGGCTGGAATGGGGATTAGCCAGTGGGGTAAGTGGTTAGCTGAAGTTCGTCAACACATCGAGTCCGCCAAGCAGCAAGCAACTTGTGATGCCAAGCGTCAACAACTTGACGCGTTGCATGTGGAGATCTTGGAAAAATCTTGCGCTTTGAGGGAGGAGACTGACACGTGGCAAGCGTTCTTGATCCGCTTGGTCACAACCCTTAAAGCACACCATCGAGTATCAAGACTTTGTCGGATTGTTGGACTGGCCCGTTCAACGTACTACTGGGCGTTGAAGAATGCCTGTCGGATAGATGCTGATCTAGAGCTAGTCCAAGAAGCATATGCCTATGCTCATGGGCGTTATGGGTATCGGCGCCTCACCGACCTGATACGCATTGGTTTTGGGACTCATCAAGGGCGTTGCATGAACCATAAGAAGGTTGCACGTCTGATGCGCCGTGTCGGGTTACAAGGAGCCCAGCCCAAACGCAAACACTATAGGTCTTTCGCAGGAACACTTGCGTGTATTCCCAACCGTTTACAACGCCGCTTTAGTGCCTCAAAGCCTGGGCGATGTCTCGTCACAGACATTACACAGATTAAGTGGGGTGGAACCTGGTACTACCTTTCACCATTGACTGATCTGTTCAACAATGAAGTAGTGGCATGGCGTTTGAGTACCTCCCCAGACTCTGCTCTTGTCACAGGGATGGTTCGTGACTACAGCAAAACAAGGAATCTGCGTGAAACGATCATTCATACCGATCAAGGGCGCCAATACTTTTCTGAAGACTACCGCAAGCTCCTGCAAACCTTAGGTGTACGACAGTCAATGTCTCGGAAAGGAAACTGTCTGGATAACTCGCCAGCAGAAGCCTTCTTCGCCCGACTAAAAATCGAGCTTGGACTCTCCACAGGCACACGCGCCGGACAAGCAAGTCTGCGACGAATCATCACCGAATACATCCACTGGTCAAACACCCAACGAATCGTCAGCAGACTACACACCAGCCCACTAAAATACCGACAACAATACGAACTCGCTGTCTAACAAACAGGGTTCAGTCCAAACCAACACGCTTTGGCCAATAACCCCCGAATCCTTGCTGTGCGGGGGAACCTTGTGAGATACTAAATTATGACTATCGCTGAATGGATTGTGCTCGCGGTTCTCGTGCTAGTTGGATTTGCCATTTGGTGGCATTTCTCTCTGCGAAGGAGAATTGACAAGAGAATGCATGAAGCTCCGCCCGAAGAGCGTGAAGCTTTGATGAAAGTTCAACGAGATATTGATCGTGGCAAGGCGGCGCGCCAGGGATTCTTCTTCTAGGTACCGTAGACTGCGACTCGTCTACAAGGAATGTCTGATGACTGGGCTTGGCCAGGATCGCGCTAACCAGAGACCTGTGGCAGCCAAATTAGTTGATCCGTCTGTGTGAGTATTCGGTAGTCACGATAGGGCGCCCAACGCATGAACTTTGGGTTCGGACACGAGAGTTCTTCTCGGAGGTCTCTTGATACCCTAGTCTGCGCTCTGTGGGGCTACTCGTTCGAGAACGAGATCCGGGTCAAGGCCGGACGCACTCACTTCGATGAGTCTTTCACCACCCTCTCAGCACAATTGAATCGAGTAGTTCTTAGTGAGTGCTGGGATCTGTGCAGAGCTCTTCCCGATCGCATCCATTATCACTTCTTTCAACTGGACTCCGAAAACAAGCCAGATAGATGTTCGGCGTTGTCTACGCTTGCAGGGCAGCGTTCTCACATTCAAGACTTGGCTATTTGAACTCGAGATCCTGTTCTCCTTCATCCTCACGTAGGTCGACCAAGAGTCCAGGTCTGTCTGCTTCATCATTAATGCCGAATACAAGTTCGGTCGCATCGTCACGGTCGAAGTGCGTGGTTGGTGTGACGTCGGTGTTGTGACTTATTGGCCATTTGGGACTGCGGACGTTTTTTAGAGGGTTTTTGTGGTTAACGTTTTTGCGCGGTAGGCCCGGATTGTTAGCCCGCCGAGTTCGGTTTTGATTCTCGTGTTGTTGTACCAATCGACGTACCAGTCGATAGCTTCTTCAATTTCGGTGACCGTGGTTCGAGGCTACGTACTTTGGGTATTAAGCCTGAAACTTGCTGTGGAATAGGCGCTGACGAGCAAAGATACCTATGACGAGATGACTCACCCTAAATCTCAATCAAAGAACACTTGACAGCTGAGTGAGGGTGACTTAATGTCAAGGTATCCACGTTGAATTGGATACGTTGTGTAATATGAGCAAACGTCGCTCAACCTGCTACGTGCTTTCCCGTCGATGGTGATGGTCAAACATGAAAGGAAATGGCCGATGTTATATGTTCGATCGACGCCGCTCGTCACGATTATTCTCAAGAATAAGACTGTTATTGCTCAGGCGTTGAAAGCTGTGGGTGCTGTAGCTGCGGCGCACGTGCTTTTATACGGCGACTCGCGGCAATAGTGATTTTTCGGGAGGGGTCGATGGGGAATTTGTCGCGCTGGAAGCAGGCGTTGACTATCACCATAATGTCTACAATCTTTGTCTGGTCGATATTTATTGCATCCCATTATTCGATGGGTGTGAGACTGACTGCTCTATCGTATATCGTCTCCTTTTTCGTATATTTGCTCTGGAAAAAGGAGTCGTTGATTAAACTCACGCCTACGTGGCTCGCAGTTCTTGCTGTTTCTCTTGTTCTGTCAGTCTCCCTCTATCTTTTTTCTTCAGATGGGATATTTCGACTGCTGTCTACTGCTTCATCCTTGCTGACATTAATGCTTTTGCCACTTGCTTTCCTTTTTAATCAGCATAGTGATAAAAAGGATGATTCTCAAAGAGATGAATGAGCCGATATCGCATGATTGATGAACATCTCTCGCGCCTGCGTCTTCCCGCATCCCGGTGGGATGTGCGGCGTTGGCACAATTGACGTGTTGATGCCTCGGAAGATGCGGTGCGGCGGGAGCCCTATGGGTGCCGGTGCCACGCAGTTCGAGAGACTACGTGTTTGGTCGCCATTTCATAGCAGTGGGCCCGCACCCCATTTTGGGGTGCGGACCCACAGTTCTCATCGCCTAGAGGGATTTCTTCCCCGAATGACGTGTATGAGACGTGAAGATCAGGCGTTGACCAGGCCTGTGTAGTGTGCGCGAGCACGGTCGAAACGTTCGGCGACGTTCTGCCAGTTGACAACGTTCCACCAGGCCTTGACGTAATCGGCCTTGACGTTGAGGTAATCAAGGTAGAACGCGTGCTCCCACATGTCGATCATCAGCAGCGGAACCGTAGCGACGGGGATATTGCCCTGCTGATCGGTCAGCTGGAAGGTTACGAGACGCTGTGCAACGGTATCCCATGCGAGGACCGCCCAGCCAGAGCCCTGCAAACCGAGAGCCGCAGCTGCGAACTGTGCTTGGAACTTCTCGAAAGATCCGAAGAATTCGGTGATCGCGGCGGCAAGCTCGCCTTCGGGACGGCCGGACTCTGGCCCCATGTTTGTCCAGAAAATCGAGTGGTTGACGTGGCCACCGAGGTTGAACGCGAGGTTCTTTTCATGGAGGTTGATGGCGGCGAAGTCACCAGCCTCGCGAGCAGCTTCGAGCTTCTCGAGGGCGGTGTTCGCACCGGCAACGTAGTTTGCATGATGCTTATCGTGGTGCAGCTCCATGATCTTGCCAGAGATGTGAGGCTCAAGAGCTGAGTAGTCGTAGGGAAGCTCGGGAAGCGTGTAGATCGTCATGTCGCTCCTAACAGTAAAGATGATGGTGAGAAAGCAACCTCAAAGTAGGTTGTTCAACCCGGTCACAAATCTAGGTTATCGCCCTTTAGTCCTATTTGCCCAGGGTGGGGACGTGTTATGGCACTTGACACGTCTCCTCCGAGCGCGCCCTCGATACGTGTACACAATGAGTGTGCGCTTACCGGGCCGTCACATCCTGACGCGCCTGAATGAATGCGGCAACGCACGCCTCGACATCCTCGCGCGAATGCGCGGCTGACAACTGGACACGGATGCGCGCCTGTCCTCGGGGAACAACGGGGAACGAAAAAGCGGTGACATAGACACCAAGATCGAGCATCCGGTTGGCAATGTGCCCCGCGAAGCGGGCCCCGTCCTCGCCAGGGAACATCACCGCGTGGATCGGGTGGGTTCCGGGAAGAAGCTCAAATCCGGCCGTGGTCATCAGCGAACGAAATAGCGCAGACATGTTGTTGAGGTGGGTTCGCAAGTCATCGGATTGCGCGGCGATCCGCAGAGCCTCACGTGAACCCGCGACGATGGCTGGAGCAAGCGTGTTGGAAAACAGGTAGGGGCGTGCTCGCTGACGCAGCATATCGATGATCGCCTGATGGGCAGCAACGTAGCCACCCGAGGCGCCACCCAGGGCCTTCCCTAAAGTGCCCGTGAGAATGTCGACGCGATCCTCGACGCCGAACAACTCGGGGGTCCCACGGCCATGTTCGCCAACAAACCCCGTCGCATGGGAGTCATCCACCATGACGAGAGCACGGAATTCCTCCGCCAGATCGCAGATGCCCGGAAGCGGAGCATAGGAACCGTCCATAGAGAACACACCGTCGGTGACAATGACGACCTGTTCAGCACCGCCGTCTCGCGCCGCCGTGAGCTGGGTTCGCAGATCCTCCAGGTCGGCGTTGCGGTAACGGAAACGCGCGGCCTTGCACAGGCGAATGCCGTCGATCAGTGATGCGTGATTGAGTTCGTCGGAAATAATTGCATCCGACGCGGTGAAGAGAGCCTCAAAAATTCCACCGTTCGCATCGAAACAGGAAGAGAAGAGGATCGCGTCATCGGTCTTCAGGAATTCGGCGATGTCCTTTTCGAGGGCGAGGTGCTGGTCCTGTGTTCCGCAGATGAAACGGACTGATGACATACCAAATCCCCATCGATCAAGGGCGTCTTTGGCTGCTTGGGCGGGTCGGGGATCGCCGGCCAACCCGAGATAGTTATTGGCGCAGAAATTCAATGCCTCCCCCGCGGGCGTGCGAACCTTGGGGCCTTGGGGGGAGACGATGGCGCGTTCATGCTTGTAGAGCCCAGCGGCCTCAATGTCATCAAGAGCGAGGGTGAGTTTCGATGTCAGTGTGTCCATGAGATGTCCTTGGTGGTGAGGATGAATATGGGATGAACGGGGAAGTCATGACTTGAACGCGAAGATCAGGATTCCCAGTCGATGATGACTTTCCCCGCGGTTCCTGAAGCAGCGGCTGCGAAGGCCTCGTTCCATTGTTCGGGGGTGAAACGGTGCGTGATGATTGACCGCACGGCATCGCGTAGCTCCTTCGACGTTTCCATCATGTAGGTGGCCAGATACCATGTGTCGAACATTTCGCGCCCGTACACTCCCTTGATCGTCAACATCCGCGTGATGACGGCGTTCCAATTGATCGGGAAAGGCCCCTTGGGAAGTCCGAGCATCGCGATCGTTGCACCGTGGGTACACGTTGAAATAAGGGTGTCGAGTCCGCCGGGCGCCCCAGACATTTCAAGACCCGCATCGAAGCCCTCACGGATGCCCAGCCGATGCATGACCTCCGTTAGGCTGTCGCGCCCAATATCCACGGTGGCATCCGCACCTGCGCCTTTCGCTAAGGCGAGACGATCAGCCTGCATGTCTGTGATGACAACGTTGCGCGCCCCCGCGTGCTTTGCAATAGCGACGCACATGATCCCGATAGGGCCAGCACCTGTGATGAGGACGTCCTGGCCGGTGATTTCTAACTGCTGACAGGAATGGACGGCGTTGCCCAGCGGATCGAAAAGTGCCCCGAGTTCCGCGTCGATTGAATCGGGTTGCACCCAGACATTGCCTGCGGGAACAACGACATAGTCGGCGAATCCGCCGTCGCGGTTGACGCCGATGCCGATGGCGCGGATGCACATGTGTTTGCGCCCTGCCCGGCAGTTACGGCACCGCCCACACACAATGTGTCCCTCGACTGAGACCTTCTGACCAACGTGCAGCTCGTCGCGCTCGAATCCCGTGACCACGCCCGGGCCGATTTCAACGATTTCGCCAAAAAACTCATGTCCTAGCGTCTGCGGGGGAGTGAGTGATCCCGGAGCGCCGCCGTCCCAGTTGAATAGGTGGACGTCGGTTCCGCACAGCCCCGAACGCATCACGCGGATCTTGACCTCGCCGAAACCCGGGGTCGGTTGCTCAATGTCGAGCAGTTGCAGGCCGGGGCCGGCGGTCACTTTACGTAGGGCGCGCATGACAGCTCCTCTGTAGCCGTGTGGCATCGTCGGGAATGATATGAACATCATTGTCCTCTATCCCGGGTGCATCTGCGTCACGCGCGTGCTCGTCCTCGTCAATGACTCTCGGGGGACGAGGACGAGTCCGGCTCGCCCTGCTCACCGGACCACGGGGGCGCTGCGCGCGTAATCTTCGTAGGCTTGAGCGTATGAGTGAACAATCCGCACCCGTTCCCGCCCTCAACGTCGACCTTATTGCGCGACTGACAACGGATCTTCGCGCATCGAATTGGACTGTTGAGACACTTGACGGAATGCTCAGCCAGGGCGCGCGCGACGCGATGATGCGTGACCTGCGGGTTCCCGCACTGGTGGAACTTGAGGGGAAAGATCACCCTGCGGCGACGCTCACTCGCTTCTTCGTTCTGGGATCGAACGAACCCCGGGAACTCCTTTCTCAGGCGCTCCCGACCTTGGGAGCCTCGGGCCTCGTTGACCTGGGACTAGCGAGGCCGGTTGACTCCGCCGGCTGCACCTTGACCGCGCTCTTTGATCTACGACCTCACGCCGCAACGCTGCCCAACTCGAATGACGCAGACAACCCGCAGGCGGAACGCGACCACCACTGGTGGATCGTCTCAGACCTCTCAGAGGCGACTACCGGTCAACCACTTCACCCCGATCATGTCCTCGGGATTGGAGGGGCAACGATCAGTTTGCTCGGTCTGACGATGCGGACGCATGTTCAACGAGCCCTCGACGTGGGGTGCGGCTGCGGAATTCAGGCACTCTACCTGGCCACCCACTGTGACCACGTTGTTGCGACGGACCTGTCTGCCCGCGCATGCGCCCTCACTCAGTTCAACGCTGCGCTCAACGATGTTGATATTGACGTGCGCCAAGGCTCTCTTTTTGACCCCGTCAACGGCGAGGACTTCGACCTCATCGTCTCGAATCCCCCCTTCGTCATCACGCCGGAATCGGTGCGCTCCGCCGGTGCCGCTGGGATGCTTGAATACCGTGACGGCGGAATGGATCGAGACAACCTGATCCGCGAGATCATCAGGCAGTCTCCCACTCACTTGGCTCCAGGTGGAGTTCTTCAGATGCTGGCAAACTGGGAAATCCCCGCCGACTGTGATCCCGACACCGAATGGTCGCAGCGAATCGAGGAATGGCTTGACGGGCTCGGAGTCGATGCGTGGGTCGTGCAACGCGATGTCCTTGACCCTGCTCGCTACGTCGACATGTGGATCAGAGATTCCGGTGGACAACTGGTGTCACGCGAATTGTTCGAGGACACGTTTTCCACGTGGCTTCGCGACTTTATGCGAGCCGGAGTTGGAGCGATCGGCATGGGTTTTGTCGCTCTGCGACGCCCGCGTCATTCCGGCAGTGATGTCACGACTCGCACGGTGGGGGACCCGGTCCATCTATTTGAGTCTGAGCTGTCGGGAAAAGCCCCGCGGGGCCAGGACGTGGCGCACGTGCTCGGTTGTTTGCACCTGCCTGAAACACTGTGGGATCTGCGACTTGAGCGGGCGAGCGACGTGCGGGAGGAACGACACTATGTTCCCGGAGACCCCGATCCTAGTGTGCTGATCCTTCATCAGGGAGCGGGTCTTGGGCGATCGATCCGGGTGGGGAGTGCGACAAGTGCCGTCGTCGGGGCGTCCGATGGGGAACTTACTGTTGGACAAATCACCACGGCCGTCGCCACGCTCAGTGAGCGCGATATTGACGAGGTTCGCCGCGAAGTCGATCCGTCGGTGCGCGAACTCATTCGTGCGGGAATGCTGGAGATCGTCGAGGACGAGCTGCACCATTCACGCCCCCGACGCGCGATGGCCTGACGGTGACATCGATGAATGGGAGGACGTGAGTCGTCGTGGAAGACGTTGTTGCCCAGTTCGCGACGCATTGATGAACGAAGCGAAACCCCCAGGCGTCTGGATGGGTGCTGGAGTTGTCGGTGGTTGGTTGTATTGTCTCAGTGACAAGTCATCGCGGTGACGGTCGCTGCTCACACCCGGTGTGACGAGTGCCGCTGAGGTGGTCCTCGGCGTGACTCGGGGTAGCCTGTGGGCTGAATGTCGAAATCCTGTCACCATCGATTCGGAAGGCGAAAAATTATGGGAGCGTCGAAGCTGGTTATCGTGGAGTCCCCCGCGAAGGCAGCGACTATCGAGGGATACCTCGGCCCCGATTACCATGTCACCGCGTCGATTGGGCATATCCGTGACCTGCCGCAGCCAAAGGACCTCCCAGCGGATATGAAAAAGGGTCCGTATGGACGGTTCGCCGTCAGCGTGGACGATGGTTTTGTTCCGTACTATGCGGTGAATCCGGATAAGAAGAAAAAAATCACGGAACTCAAGCGTGCCCTCAAAGAGGCAGACGAACTCTATCTGGCCACTGATGAGGACCGTGAAGGAGAGGCGATTGCCTGGCATCTCCTTGAGGTTCTCAAGCCGAAAATTCCCGTGAAACGCATGGTGTTTCACGAGATCACTCGGGAGGCTATCGCCCGGGCGCTTGACAACACGCGCGAACTCGACACGGACCTTGTGGACGCTCAAGAGACCCGGCGTATTCTCGATCGACTCTACGGGTACGAAATCTCCCCGCTGCTGTGGCGCAAAATCCGCCCCTCCCTGTCCGCCGGTCGCGTGCAATCCGTTGCTACACGACTTGTGGTTGACCGTGAACGCGAACGCATGCGTCACATCAGCGCCGAATACTGGTCAATTGATACGGTCATCGAATCTGGCGGGCAGAGTTTTGCCGCCCGCGTTGTCTCCGTCGACGGGCATGCTGTTGCTACCGGATCAGATTTCTCTGAGCAGGGACAACTCTCCGATAAGGCCGTGAAAGCCGGCGCAACGCATATTGATGCCCAGCGCGCTCAGGCTCTTGCCCAGGCATTAGCGGCGTCGTCCTCGTCAATGATTGACTCCGTCACCCAGAAGCCCTACCGACGTCGGCCCGCTGCCCCGTTTACCACGTCAACGTTGCAGCAGGAGGCCTCGCGAAAGCTTCACTGGAATGCCGCGTCGACCATGCGGACCGCCCAATCACTGTACGAATCGGGTTACATCACCTACATGCGTACCGACTCCACCGCTCTGTCATCCCAGGCGATCTCGGCTGCCCGCAGTCAAGCGGCGGAACTTTATGGACGTGACGCTGTGGCTCAGTCGCCGCGGGTCTACGGCAAAGTAGCGAAAGGGGCGCAGGAAGCGCACGAAGCGATTCGTCCCGCGGGAGATCACTTCCGCACACCCGATGAAGTGTCCGGGATGCTCAGCCGCCAGCAGCTTGCCCTCTATGACCTCATCTGGAAACGAACTGTTGCCTCTCAGATGGCTGATGCCGTTGGCTTCACCGCAACGATTCGTGTCCTCACCGGGGTGTCAGTTGACGGGGAGCGTTACGATGTCATCTCCTCTGCTTCCGGCACGGTCATTACCGCTCCCGGATTCCGCTTAGCCTACGAAGAAGGTCGAGACAAAGGGCGGTACGACAAAGAAAGTGCCCGATCTGAGATCGTTCTTCCGCAGGTTAACGAAGGAGATGAAGCCAGCGTCGAGGACGCAACGGCCGAAGGACATCAGACGCAGCCCCCGGGGCGGTACACCGAGGCAACGCTGGTTAAAACAATGGAAGATCTGGGGATTGGCCGTCCCTCAACGTATGCCGCAACGATCCAGACCATCGGTGACCGCGGATACGTCACACATCGCGGTCAATACCTCGTGCCAACGTGGCTTGCTTTTTCGGTGACACGTCTCCTGGAAGACAACCTCGCCAACCTCGTTGATTACGACTTCACGGCGTCAATGGAGACGGATCTTGACCGGATTGCCGCGGGTCAGGAAGACCGTACAGAGTTCCTCACCCACTTCTTCCTTGGCGAGGACGGAACAGGAACCACCGGTGGTCTCCAACACCAGGTTGAGTCACTGGGAGACGACATCGACGCGCGAGCCGTCAACTCCATGAGCGTTGGCGAGGGCGTCGTTGTGCGTGTTGGACGCTACGGTCCCTACCTGGAAAAGACTGACGGTACACGGGCAAATATCCCCGATGGGATCGCTCCAGATGAGATGACCGATGAGAAGATCGCCGAACTTTTCACTCTCGCTGCTGATGATGGGCGTGAACTGGGACTTGACCCTGTGACCGGGCATATGCTCATCGCAAAGAATGGCCGATTTGGTCCCTATGTCACGGAGATTCTCCCGTCGGAAGACGATGCGGAAGAATCTGCGTCGGACGCCACAGAACAGGCAGCAAAGAGTGCGGGGACCAAAGGAGCGACTCGGCGGAAGAAGACCGCAGTGAAACCCCGTACGGCCTCGCTGTTTAAGTCGATGGACTTGGCCACCGTTACCCGTGATGATGCCGTGAAGCTCCTGTCCCTTCCCCGTGAAGTCGGTGTGGATCCGGTCTCCGGTGACGTTATCACCGCCCAGAACGGTCGCTATGGGCCGTACCTGAAGAAAGGAACGGATTCTCGGACGCTCTCGTCTGAGGAACAGCTCCTGACGATCAGTCTCGATGAGGCATTGGAGATTTATTCGCAACCCAAGACTCGCGGTCGGGGAGTGGCGAAACCTCCTCTACGTGAATTCGGTGAGGATCCGATCTCCCAGCGTAAGGTCGTTGTCAAGGACGGTCGATTTGGCCCGTACATCACCGACGGCGAAACCAATGTCACGGTTCCACGAGCGGAGACCGTTGAGGATCTCACTGAAGAACGAGCGTTTGAGTTGCTTGCCGATAAACGTGCGAAGGGGCCTGCGCCGAAGAAACGGGCAACAGCCCGCAAGACGACGACTCGTCGGACTGCTGCGAAGAAATCAACGACGCGTAAAACCAGTTCGCGAACAAAATGAAAAAATAAAAGTTCGTCGCGGATCGTCACCGCGGTGACCCAAATGCAGGTCCTCCGTGCGAGGATGTCATCATGGATCTAACGGAGGTAGGACAAACCATGACAGCCAGCGGGGTGTTCATTACATTCGAGGGCGGCGACGGTTCGGGAAAGTCCACGCAGATCCAGCGCGCTCGCACATGGTTTGAGGAACGCAACTTCGCGGTCATTGTCACGCGTGAACCCGGGGGGACGGACCTGGGGACACACCTGCGTCAGCTCGTCCAGAACGGTCCGGAGGATATTGACCCGCGCACTGAGGCTCTTCTGTACGCAGCTGATCGTGCCTATCACGTGTCCACAGTCATTCGCCCGGCGCTTGCACGTGGCGTCATCGTCCTGGCTGATCGCTACATTGATTCGTCGCTGGCTTATCAGGGTGCTGCACGTGAGCTGGGTACTGAAGAGATTCGGGCCCTATCTGCCTGGGCAACGCAGGATCTCAAACCCCATCTGACATTCCTCATTGACCTTCCCCCGGAGGTCGGCGCTCGGCGTAACACGGACGCCCCGGATCGGATGGAACGAGAATCAACAGACTTCCACGAGGCTGTGCGGCACGAATACCTGCGTTTAGCAGACGCTGAACCAGAACGCATTGTTGTGATCGACGGTGTTGGAACTCCTGATGAGGTCTTCTCGGAGATCCGCGGAGTCCTCAATGAGCGTTTCCCCGAGGATTCGAGCGCAGAAGATACGGAATCTGTGGAGCCAGGTCATCAGCAGCCGGGTGAAGAAAAAGCCATGCACACGCAGCAGACTGTTGAATCACCAGCGGATCGCAAGGACATCGGGTCACGCACAGAGCAACGTAAGCGACGGTCATCCCAAGCTCCGACGATGGTCGGATTCCTTGACGGTGGGGCGCAGGCAACACTGTGGGAACCCGCTGAAGATGGCACGCTGATATGACTGGTGAGACCTACGGAGTATGGAACGGCATCGTTGGTCAAGACGAGGTCGTCGCCACTTTGCTGAGTGCAGCCAACGCGGCGAGAGAACTTCTTCCGGAGGCAGGGAACAACGGTGATCACAGGCGAGAGTCGTCCTCGTCAATGAGAACGCCGGACGACCACGCGATGACACATGCGTGGCTGATCACTGGCCCCCCGGGTTCGGGACGTTCCGTTGCGGCCGCGGCGTTTGCGGCGGCGCTTCAATGCACGGGAGAGAAACCCGGCTGCGGAGAGTGCGCGGGATGCCGAACAACAATGATCAAAACCAATGCGGATGTTGCCTTCGTTGCCACCGAAAAGATGATCATTGATGTGAAAACGGCGCGAGGGCTGGTTGACCTCGCCCAGACATCGCCGTCGCAAGGACGGTGGCGTGTGATCATTGTCGAGGACGCGGACCGGCTGAATGAGGAAGGCGCGGCCGCACTACTCAAAGCCATCGAGGAGCCACCCGAACGCACAGTCTGGCTCCTGTGTGCGCCGAGCACAGAGGACATGCTTGCCACGATCCGGTCCCGATGCCGGCGGGCCACGTTACGGATTCCCCCCGTTGACGCTGTTGCTGATCTTCTTGTCACTGAAGGGGTCGCTGATCCGACGGTTGCTCTTGAAGCAGCACGTGCAGCGCAGTCCCATATTGGTCTTGCTCGGGCTCTTGCTCGCGACCCCGAAATGCGGCGCCGACGTCGGGAAATCATCACCGCACCCGTGCGCGTCAGGTCAGTTGGCGAGGCCGTTTACGCCGCGGAGCAGCTCCATAAAACGGCTATTGATCAGGCGAAAGCCCATACCGAGGAACGTAACGCAAAGGAAAAAGCCGAAGCGCTGCGTCAGCTGGGGATGGACCAGGATGACCAGGCCACAAAGCAGTCACGTGCTGTGCTTAAGGATCTCGCGGAAGAACAGAAACGACGCGAGAAACGATTGATTAATGACGAACTTGACCGAGCGATGCTTGACCTCATGTCGATTTATCGCGACGTGCTGATGGTGCAGCTAGGAACCGGTCAGACGCTGATTAATACCGATCTCGCCCAGACCGTTGAAGAGATCGCCGCAGATTCCCAGCCGGCACAGACAATTCAACGAATCTCGACGATCGAAACCGCCCGACGCAGGCTCATTGCTCATGGAAATGTCCTCTTGGTTCTTGAGGCGATGATCGTGTCGCTACGTCCGCAGCTCGAAGAATAGGCGGATTCTCAGGAGGGAAAGATGAGTAGACCAATCCCTCAATTCGATTGCGGTACGTCCATATCGTGTCCTTGAGCTACACCCCGTAGGCTGGTCACATGAATTCGCGTCGTTCGCTGCGTCTGGCCATTGGTGTTGCCGTTATTGCTGTCCTCGTTGTCGTCGCTATCGTGAGTACTCTGATTTGGCAGGGATTCCTTGCGACAGGTCAGGGGAAAGCACCAGGAGCTGGGGAAACGGACCATCCTGCTGATCCCGCGCAGGCGAAGACAATTACTGCAACACGGGTTGAGGATTTCTATAAGCAGCCGGTTGCGTGGCATCCCTGTACAGCCCAGCAGGTGACGTCGATGGAAGAGCAAGCGCCGCGCGACCTCGATCAGTACGAGTGTGCAGCACTGACTGCTCCGAAAGACTGGGATGATCCCGCTGGTGAACAGTTGTCACTGTCAGTCGCCATTCATCGATCTGGGAAAGAAGATGCGCCCGCGTTGTTCTTCAACCTGGGTGGCCCCGGAGGTGCTGCGGTCAGCTCGATTGTTCAGCAAGTGACATCAAGCATGGGAGAGGCTCTCGTCAAGACGTACGACATCGTCGCCCTCGATCCCCGAGGAGTTGGAGCCTCAACTCCCGTTGTCTGCATGACTGACGAGGAGCGCGACGCATACAACTCCGGAGACGGCGACGAAGCGATCGACAAGGACTCAGAGTCCCCCGATGAGATTGTGAAAAAGGCAGCAATCGAAGCCAAGAAGATCGCTCAGGGATGCGAGACCCATTCGGGTGATATTTACAAGCATATTGACACGGTGTCGGCCGCGAAGGATTTCGACATGACGCGGGCGCTGCTGGGCGAAGAAACCCTCAACTACCTCGGATATTCCTACGGGACATTCCTTGGGGCAACATATGCGGGACTGTTTCCCGAACGTGTCGGACGCTTCGTCCTCGACGGGGCGCTTGATCCGGCCGTTGACATTAACACGCTGTCGGACCTTCAGATGACCGGTTTCGAAGCGTCAATCGGGCATTGGGTGCAAGACTGCCTCGCGGGGGGAAGCTGCCCCCTCAAAGGAACCGCCGAACAGGGAATTACCCAGGTCTCGCGCTTCCTCAAAAGGCTAGAAACAGCACCGCTACCAACCAGCGATGAAGAACGCCCACTCACACAGTCCCTGGCGCTGACCGCGGTGATCGGAACGCTATATTCCACTCAGACCTATTCGGTACTGACGCAAGCACTAGATCAAGCAATGAACGACAACGACGGGTCGATGCTGCTGTACCTGGCTGACCTGTTCAATGAACGCAATGCCGACGGCACGTATGCCAGTGCATCCACGGATGCGCTCATCGCGATCAACAACCTGGACTACTCACCCAGCGGAACAGTGGATGAATGGGCGGATTCCGCTGAGAAAATTCGCAAGAAGCTGCGAGTTTTTGGCGAATTTGCCGGCTATGCGTCCGCTGGACTGTCCGCCTGGCCCACAGATCATGCTGCGCGCGCAAAGATCACAGCTGATGGTGCTGCCCCAATCGTTGTCATCGGAACGACCCATGACCCTGCAACGCCATACGTCATGGCTCAAAGCCTGGCCGAACAGCTGTCGTCGGGAGTGCTTGTGACCAACGAGGGATGGAACCACACGTCGTACTCGAAGTCCGCCAACGCGTGCGTCGTTAAGGCGGTGGAGAATTACTTCGTTCACGGATCAATTCCCGAGGACGGGCTTGTCTGTTCGGACTGATCCTGTGTGCTTGCTCTTGATGTTGGTGGGCTTTGGCTGGTTGGCTTAGTCGACTTAGCTGGTGAGCTTTGTTGGTTGACTACTTGGGTTGTTGGCGCTGCGCTGGTTGGTGTTGCTCCGACCGGGCCTTGACCAAGTTCTTTCATGACATTCGCCAGCATGTGACGGGATGCATTAGTTGGGAAGGTGCTCGTCGTTTGCCCGGACGCGGTCTGGCCTATTACAGTAGGCACGTTGCCTGAACGCCTCTCCTGTGGGGAACGGCAGGCGCCGCCACCTTAGCTCAGTCGGCAGAGCGATTCACTCGTAATGAATAGGTCGAGAGTTCGATTCTCTCAGGTGGCTCGAAAAATCCCGGAATATCAACGAAAAGTCGCTGTTATTCGCGAATTTATGAGCGCATCTTCCTATACATTTCAAGTCACCGGAACCAGTCCCAGGATCTGGACTCCAGATCCGCACATACTCTTCGACTGATGTGATTTATCTCCAGGGTACGATGACTATGCTTTCCGAAGCTTCCGCTTGTTTATGTTCGTCGTCACATTCCTCTGAGCAATAGGTTGATGTATCGAGCGCTTCAGGGTGATGATGGGGTACCTTCCGGACCTATAGGCCGCTGTACATGGAGTGTGAGATGACGAAGCGGTTCGCGGTTGTTTCTTTCACGGTGCTCGTCGGGGTGCTCACTCTCATCATTATCGGGTCGAGCCTGGTGAGTGCTGGAGACAATGATGTCCATAGTGTTCCGGCTGAATATGAAACGGCTGTTCTTAAAGCCGGGTCGGTGTGTCACGAGATCACCCCTGCGCTTATCGCCGCTCAGGTGGAAGCGGAATCGGGGTGGAATCCGCATGCGCGGTCACCAGCCGGAGCTCAAGGCATTAGCCAGTTTATGCCGACGACATGGGCGACCTACGGTAAGGACGGGGATGGTGATGGGGAGGCGGATATTTTCAACCCAACCGATGCGATCTATTCCCAAGGCGTGCTCATGTGTTGGCTCATTGATGAAGTTAAGACCTATAAGGTTCAGAGCAAGATCAGTGGTGATCCTGTATCGCTTGCCTTGGCTGCCTATAACGCTGGAATCGGAGCCGTTCTCCGCTACGAGGGAGTTCCTCCGTACCGTGAAACCCAGGCGTACGTGAAGAAAATCCCAGCCGCTGCGAGGAAGATCGAGTTGTCTATGACCAACACCGACCGGGAGTCTTCGGCCCCTCAAAGATGAACTCATTGTGATCAGTGCCGTGCAGCTTCGTCAATGGGTCAAAAGAAGTCATGAGAACCTCCCACGGACATGCCTTCACCCCTGATAGTGGATGCCTTACTCATACGAGGTGCGTGCTCCCACACCTCTGGCTACTACAACACTTGGCCGCGACTGTTTGTGGGGCCTTGACGTTTCACTGGCGAGGTCGACGTGCTGGGTTGGGATGACTGTGACAGATCAGGTTGTCCCCCACACCGGGGAGGACGATGGTTGTCTATAAGGAGGCTCGAATGTCTTGCGCCCAGGTCAAGCTTGATGAGCGGACGTCCTCAATGAGGTGATCGGACAGGTCGTAGTCTCCGATACGCCAATTTGAGACTACCTGAACCAGCTCAAGCTGGTTAGCAAACATTTCCAACTCGAAACCCGGATCACGCTCTTGGGTGAGCTCAAGGAGTTTGTCATCTGAGAATGGGCCGTTCTTGCGGATGCTGTAGACGTCAAGATAATCACGTGACAAGCGACGCGAATATAAGGCGCTAACCTTCGATGCGACAGCATCCTCGATGGAGATGACGGGGCCAACATCACGTGTTGTTGGGTTGGTCGAACGCCAGTCAACACCAAAATCGGCTTCCAACACTGTTTCGTTGCGCTCGAACTTCGCTTGCGCAAACGTCGACTGGATCTCACGAAGGAATGTCACTTTCCACCCTGCTTGTTCAACATGGGGAATGAGCGTTGAGAGTGCCTGCTTGAACAGTTCGGGTGAAAGCGTCGATGCGCCGAAGATGTCAATATCGCGTGTAGGGCGGTCCGTTAAACCGTATTCACGGATCGCACATGACCCAGCCAAAGCAAACGAATAATCAGCAAGATGCTCAAGAAGGAGCGTGGCGAGTTCTGTTTGGTTATCGGCTGACATCGGCCAGCTCCGGAAACTTAGACTCCCACAGGTTCCTTACACGATCAGAGGGGTGTATCAGGTGCCACAGTCGTCGAAGGTGTTCCTCGTTAAGAAACTCGCACAGTTCTTCTTTCGTTCCGCGATAGATGACCTCTTGGTATGCGCAGATCAAATCGTTATCTGTGTTGATCGGCAGTCGGCTTGTTGGTCCCCAATACACACTGATCGGCAGATCTAAATAACCCGACTTGGGGCCTTGAAGATCGCTGAGTCGATCAGGAGTCTCAATCGGAATTAAGTCCGCAAAGAAAATACGCGGAGCTTCACGTGTAGTTGTCATGTTTTGTCCTCCTTCCACTTCTCCACCCTTACAACTCAGGTTAAGTCATGTCACCCGCATTTGCGACCCCTCAAGCGGCTTCATTTCCACGCATCCGTCAAGCCTTTCGACCGCCATGTCGCGGCGCGCGCCGAGCAAGCACACGGGTTCAAGACCCGCAGGTGCTTTCCTAGGGCTATTGGCCTGTAGGTGAGGGAGTCTGAGTGAGCGCCATTCACGGCGCATATTCTTTAGGGAATGGCAGGACCGTTGACGGTCCAGGATCCGTTTTCGTCGGGGTAGACACGGCAGTGAACGACTCCATCCACATCGGTGACGGTCTGTGAGCAGTCAACTCCACCGCTGATTCCGTTGGGGTTGTAGTTGGGATCCCAGGTGCCAGAAGAACCACCGCCTCCGGTGTTTCCACCGTTGGTGTTGCCTCCCCATGAGCCGCCTGCGGTGTTTCCGCCCCAGGTGTTGCCGGTTGTGTTGCCGTTCCATGTGGTTCCACCGCCGCCCGTACCCGCACCTGTAGCACTGTTGGTGCCGGCTTGGGTTGCTTGGGTGTCTGCTTGTGCCTTCTCCCATGCGACTTTCGCGTCGGTGACCTTCGTGATGGCATCCTTGGCTTGCGTGGTCTTTTCACTCAAGGCCTTGGCGTGGTCGGCCTTGGTCTTCCACGACGCGTCTTGACCGACTTTCTTATTCACGAGTTTTTGTAGGTCATTGATGACGGTTTGTGCGCTGGTGCGGACCTTGTCGTCAGCGACTTTCTTTTCTGCGGCTTTGATCGCCTCATTACCTGCGGTGATTTGGTTGGTGGCGGCTTTTACTGCTGCGTCAAGCCGTGCTTGAGCATCCTCGTTTACTGCGGCGGTGAGATCTGAAATGGCTTTGTTGAGGGTTTTCGTGGCTTTCGTGCACTTATGAGCCTTGGTGGTGAGCGCGTCGGCCTCGTCAAGGCGCTCAGCTCGTGATGTGGGTGCTTCACCTGGTTTCACTGTTGGCATGGCTGCTTGTGCGTCTTTGACTTTGGCAACCACAGTCTGATCTTCGAGGGCGTCGCCGGTTTTGAGGAGAGCGTCAAGATCGTCAGTGGCGTTAATTGTGCAGGTTTTGACTGCCCGGTCGTGGGCTTCTTGCCACGTATCGAGTGCTTGATGGTCAAGGTGAATGTTCCATGCCCACACCCCAGCGGCTGTAGCCAAACCAGCCAACACGATGCCAGCAATTCCGATGGGCACCCACCGACGCTTCTTCACCGACGCACCCACGCCAGTGTCCACAGTGTCGCCATCCTGTGTACCTAAGAGTTCGTTCTCCATTGGTCCTCTATCGCCTCTGAAACATGCCTGTGATCGGAGTGAAGATGACTGAGCTGGAATGTCAAGCCCTCGGCGTGAAACTGTGCTTCGCACCTGTGTCTGTGGACAGAGATTTTCCTATCCACAGGGCGCTACGGATGGCTTCAAATTGACGAGGGCGATTGATAGTTTCGCATAAATCGGTGCACACAGACGCAACCGGTAAGCGATGGAACGAGGGCGGTGACGGAGCCGCGAGCGTCACCGTCGTTGCTGAACACGGGAAACACTCTCGGTGCTCGGCGTCCGAATCAGCACACGGAAAGGAATGACATGCCTCAATATGAACTCAAGAGGGGAGAACGCAGACCTCGTCAAACCCGTCAGTCACCTCAGTCCGATCAATCCCACGAGGCCCATAAACCCCGGCGACCGCAGGGGTTATCGCAGCTGAGGCAACGGTGGCGACGATGCTTCTCTCTCGTGTCTCGACTTGTGTCGATAACGATCGCGGGATTGAGTTGCCTCGGAATGATTTTCACCCTGTTCCTCACATCAGCTCACACAGCTCATGCGGATCTCATCGACGGGCCGGATGCCGGTCGCTACATCAGTGGCGTGGGTCCGGCGAACACAGGGATGTTTTTCCTCGGTGCCTTCGAGTCTCCGCGAAACGTTGAGTCGGGCTATCCGTCGTGGTGCATTCATATGTGGCGTCTTTTCCCAGATTCCTCCGACACAGCGACGATCACGACACTCTCGTCCTCGTCCCAGTGGGGACCGCCGGAATTGGACCTGACGACGGCGCAGATGGCGTGGCTTCTGGCGAAGTACCAGGCAGATACGACACCGAATGTTCGTGCGGCCCTGTCGTATCTCATCCACGTCAACTTCGAGCATGAACATCCCGGAAAGGACACTCGGCAGTCTGTTGCCCTCCTTGTCTCACTGGTACGTGACCAGGTGCCGGATGTCGATGCTCTGGCTCGCACCTACGTTACTCAGGCGCGCGCAAGCGCAGCGACGAAGTACATGAGCACTGTCATCACCGGTGAGGAACAGCGCGAAGGAACTATTGACAACATCTCTGCTCTGGGGGACTCGGGAGAGCGTATCGCGGGAGTCCCTGTGACGGTTTCTTTGACGGGCCCCGCTGTTTTCACCGAGACGGGCACGCAGACATGGACTGGAAAAACCGCAGCCTCGCCCCTGAGTTTGGCATGGCGTGCAACGGGCACCGGTGATGTCACGTATCAGGCGGAGTTCACACTTCCGGCACGAACAACGCTTTCCGTTGCCTCTGTTGCCAGAGACCGACAGGACACGGTGTCGTATGGGAATCGGCCGACAAGTGACGAGTCGGTGCTTAAAGACGTTGGTCGGACATGGAAAGTCGTTGGAGATTTCCAGCCGGTTGCGCAGTCGAGTGTTGGAGTTTCGCGCATCCTCGACCCGGGGCAGGAGTTTTCCGATTCTCTGACTGTTTCGGCTGATCCTTCGTATGGGAATGGCCGATGGATCGAAACTGACAGTGGTCCGGTGCCAGTAACTTTTGAGGGAACGGCATATTGGGTACCTCTCGTCCCGCCGGAAAAGACCACGGACATTCCTGAAAATGCCATGAAGCTAGGGACAGCGTCGCTGACGTTTACGGGGCCGGGAACGCTGAAGGCAACTGTGCGAAACACGAACGTTTCGTCGGGTTTTGTGACGTGGGTGTGGACAATGGTCAAAGCCAACCAGAAGGACACAGTGACTGACCACGGTAAACAAGTCCCAGCCTCCGAGTTCATTCATTCGGATTGGTCGGATAGTTTCGGTCAGGACGACGAGATTTCTTCCTTGCGGTGGCCAATCGACATTGATACGTCCATTGCCCCGAGGAAAACGAAGAGTGGCATCTATCTAGTGGATGACGTCTGGGTGCATGGATTCCCATCGGATCACCCGGATTTCTCCGGTGCGCGGGGGTTTGCGCCGGATGAAGCCTCGATTGTTCAGTCGTTGCTGTTCTTCCCCGAGGATCTTGAGGTGACAGAAGCGAATAAACCGCAGGCCCAGCTGATCGCCACGACAACTCTTCCGGCGAAAAACGGCTTCTATCCAACGGTGGGGAGCGGTGAATTTAAAGTTCTCCCCGATCACGTTGGCACCTACGTGTTCGTTACGTCATTTTCCGGGGATGACCGTGTGAAGGAGTTTGTCACGTCGGTGGAGGACGCAACAGAGCAATTCAGGGTCGAGGGCGAGGTCCCGACGGTACGGACAACGGCAACAGATCTGGCCGACGGTGATCACGAGATTGCTTCCGGCGGTCCGGTGACCATTAGGGACCGGGTGTGTTATACCGGGCTCCGCCCGGGCAAAGAATACGTTTTTGAGGCCTCGCTGATGGACCAAGAAACAGGCAAGCCAGTGGTTGATGGTCAAGGCGTCCCAGTATCGCAGACGGTAACGCACGCCCCAACGGCTTCGGATGACTGCACAAACGTTGACATCACAGTCAACGGCGCGATGCTTGTCGGTAAGTCGACCGTTGTGTTTGAGAAAGTCATGCACGAGGGACTCACCGTTGCAATTCATGCGGATATTCACGATGAAGGACAGACCGTCACAACGCCGAAACCCACGATCGGTACTCGGGTGAAGGATGCCTCAGACGGTGACCGGGTCATTGAAGCGAAACCGGGCGTGAGAATCGACGACGCCGTGTGTTTCTCCAGATTCCCTGAAGGCACCGAAGTGGAACTGCGGGGAACGCTGATGAATAAGTCGACGGGGAAACCTCTCGAAGTGTCGGGGAAGCCGGTGACGTCAACGACAACATTCACTGTTGACCACAGTCAGGGATGTCGGGATGTCTCGTTCACTTTCGATGCCTCCACCTTGGCCGGTGAAACGATCGTTGTCTTCGAGGAAGCATATATTCAGGGGCAGAAGTTTGCCTCCCACCGAGATATCAACGATCGTGAGCAAACGGTGACGGTCGCATCAAAGTCGGATCTTCCGGTGACGGGGAGTGAAGCACGGATGCTTCTACTCACTGCAATTCTTGCGCTCGCGGCAGGACTTGGCGCGAAGATGGTTCGTTCGCGAATGTCCTCCCTCGGGAAGTAGGTCCCGCGCATGTCACGAGATGATTGATGGGGAACGAGGAAGAGTCCGCTCACCGGTGTCGGTTGGATGAGGTGTCTGTGTGCGCCCGATGAACGAGGACGTGAGGGTGCCCTGACGGATGAATCAGGGCACCCTCACGGGGCGGAAAAATTCTGACGAAGCGTCGTCAAAGCAGTCGCGAGAGTGCATTAGCCTGAGGGGGTGTTGAGTGAAGAAACCCGACCGGTTGTCGTGCTGGTTAATCTTGGGACACCGAAGTCCCCAACGGCGAAAGATGTGCGGATTTACCTGCGTGAATTCCTGTCGGATCGACGTGTCATTGAAATGCATCCGCTGGTGTGGAAACCGATTCTTGAGGGAATCATCCTCAGGGTCCGTCCTCGACAATCGGCCGAGAAGTATCGGACGGTGTGGCTCGATGAGGGGTCGCCGCTACTGCATTACACCTCGCGCCAGGCCGAGCTGCTGGCTCAGGAACTCGGCGATGGGGTCAGGGTTGAGGTTGCGATGCGATACGGTGAACCGTCGCTTCGTGATGTCCTGGATCGCGTGTGCTCCCAGGGGCATCGACGTGTCGTGATTCTTCCTGACTACCCGCAGTATTCGGGATCGACAACCGGATCGATTAACGACGTTGTTGCGTCGTGGATTCACAAGAATCGCGATCACATGGAGTTCCGTTTGGTCCGATCATTCCCCACATCGTCGGCGTACATCGAGGCGCTGACCAACGCTCTCGAAGATCATTGGCATCGTCAGGGGCGACCGGATTTTGCCTCGGGTGATCGGGTGCTCACATCCTTCCATTCGATTCCCGTTGCCATGCATGAGGCGGGGGATCCCTATCGTGCGGAGTGTGAAGCAACGCGTGACGCGTTGGTTGAACGTCTCGGTATTCCAGCTGATGGGCTGCTTGGCACATATCAGTCAGTGTTTGGACCAGCGCAATGGCTGACACCGGCAACAATCGACACTGTGGAGCAGCTTGGAAGAAGCGGCGTGCGACGCGTCGACGTGATCTGTCCCGGATTCGTGGCAGATTGTTTGGAGACACTTGAGGAAATCAACCAGCTGAACCGTCAGACCTTCATTGATGCGGGTGGAACAGAATTCCACTACGTGCCGTGGGGGAATGAATCACCCGGGGCGGTGGCAACGTTGGCTCAGCAGGCACGTCGCCATCTTTCTGGCTGGCTCTAAACAACGGGCAGCTCGCGGGTCAGCGAGCTCAGAGGGTCTGTTGATTACGGGTGCCGGCACCCGATGACAGGCCAGGTCAATGCACGTCCCGTTGCCGCAGGGTACTGACGGGAGATGTTGATTATGGGTACCGGCTCTCAATGACGGGGAACGCCGATTTGGTTGGAAGTCGAACAGTTGAGTTGAGTGTCGCAGTGTTACACATGACCGATGATCGAAAGGCGGATCCTGTCAGGAGCGAGCCGATTTTACTCTGGAAGCATGAGCACGACGACCGATTCATCCAACCGGTGCTTCTCCGACGAATCTGCGTGTACCGGCCACCCACATTCTGCAACCCAGGTTTGGGGAACACGTGAATTCGCGTTCGAGACTCGGGCGATTCACGAGGGTTTCGCGCCCGACCCATTAACGGGGGATGTTGTTCCCCCGCTGCACGTGTCCTCCACTCACGTGCAGAATGCACCGGGTGACCTCAAGGAAGGCTTCGAGTACGGCCGCTGTGGGAATCCGACGACGAATGCCTTTGCGTCGGCTCTTGCTCGTCTTGAAGGGGCAACACACGGTTTTGTGTTTCCTTCGGGGATGAGTGCGGAGGACACCGTGGTTCGTCTGCTGACGCGTCCGGGAAGTCATATTGTTCATTCGACGGATGTCTATGGGGGTACGCATAAGCTCTTTTCAGTGGTGAAACCTGCGGAAGGATGGACGTCAACCAGCGTTGATCTGTCGCAGGGGGACGCGGCGCGAAAGCGTCTGGAGAGTGAACGACCGGACCTGGTGTGGGTGGAGTCGCCCTCGAACCCCTTCCTTACGGTGACGGATATTCGCTCCATCGCGGAAGTCACGCACAGGATCGGCGCGCTCTTAGTTGTTGATTCAACCTTTGCGACACCGTATCTACAAAGACCCTTGGAACTGGGCGCCGACGTCGTTGTTCACTCAACAACGAAGTACATCGGCGGTCATTCAGACATCGTCGGAGGAGCAGTCATTCTTCGCAACGGTCTAGAGATTCCGTCCTCGATCACCCCTCTGTTTGGTTCACGTGACGCAGCGGAGGAACTTCGATGTCTCCAGATGGCAATCGGTGCCGTTCAATCGCCGCGTGATGCTCACTTAGCCCATCGCGGCTTGAAAACGCTGGGGCTTCGCGTTGCCCGTCACTGCGACAACGCACTGGCGGTTGCACAATTTCTTTCAGCCCATCCGCGAGTTGCGGCAGTTCATTATCCAGGACTTTCAACAGATCCGGGCTACGACGTTGCTAGCCGCCAGATGCCTCGTGGGTGCGGTGGGGTTGTGTCACTCCAGCTGCGTTCCGAAGCCGAGGCACTTGCCCTGTGTACATCGACCCACGTGTTGACGCTTGCAGCATCGCTGGGGGCCGTTGAATCTCTCATCGAGCATCCGGCGATCATGACGCATTCGACGCGTGCGGGTGGAGGTGGGGGAGTGCCTGGGACGCTCGTTCGCCTGGCGGTGGGCTTGGAAGATCCCTCAGATCTCATTGCGGATCTTGATCACGCGTTGAATTCTCTGCCAGCATGATATTGACGAGAACGAGGCCGCGCCTTCCGTGGCGTTGTGCTATCCCGTTGCCTGACCTTGGGAGGATGGACAAAGAGCCTATTCGCACGTGATCCGGCATTTTCGTTGGACAGCTCATTGATTGAGAAGGAGAACAACATGATAACAATCGGTCTTTCTGACCTCGATGTTGCGCCGCTGGCGCTGGGTGGAAACACTTTCGGCTGGACGTCCAACGCCCAGGAGTCCTTTGCAGTTCTTGACGAGTTCGTTTCGCAGGGCGGATCGCTCGTGGACACGGCGGATGTGTATTCGGCGTGGGCCCCGGGAAATTCCGGTGGCGAGTCTGAAGAAATTATCGGGCGTTGGTTTGCGCGTTCAAGACGTCGTGACGATGTCGTCCTCGCGACGAAAGTTGCGAAGAAACCGGGCCTTGAGGGATTGGGTGCGCAGACGATCGCTCAGGCGGCGGATGAGTCGCTGACGCGTCTGAGAACGGACCGCATTGACCTGTACTATGCCCATGCCGAGGATCCAAACACCCCGGTGGAAGAATCGGTAGCAGCGTTCGCGGCGCTCCAGGCTGCGGGTAAAGTCCGCCACGTTGCGCTGTCGAACTTCTCCCCCGAGGCAATTGCTGCGTGGGTGTCAGCTGCGGATGATCAAGGGGTGGCACGTCCCGTTGCGCTCCAGCCGCACTATAACCTCGTCTTCCGCGCCGACTACGAGGGAGCGCTGCGTGAGGCGGCGCAGGAGTATTCGCTCGGGGTTATTCCGTATTTTTCGCTGGCGAGCGGCTTCCTGACGGGGAAGTATCACTCAGCCGCTGATGTCCAGGGAGCACGCGGCGGCATGGTTGAAGGTTATGCATCAGATCAGGCGTTTGCTGTGGTCGATGCGCTGCGAAGCATCGCTGCGAACCATTCGGTTGCCCCCGCGTCCGTTGCCTTGGCTTGGTTGGCCTCTCAACCAACGATCGCGGCTCCAATCGCGTCGGCGCGAACGGTGGAGCAGCTGCCCTCGCTCATTAACTCACTGTCTCTGACCTTGGATCCGTCTGAGAGTGAGCGCCTGACCTCGGTATCTCAGGGGCTGTAGTACCGGAAGATTCAAGGATTGTCTGCTGTGGCGGCTGTTCTTCAGTAGCGTCAGTATCTTCCGTATCGTCAGTATCTTCCGGAGCTCAATGCCCTGAGCATTGGCCGACGGGAGAACACGATCGCCGGCTGTGAATCGGGCTGCGTGCACGCGGCCTACGTGTCGGAGGTTGCGGATCGTTGCGCCCATGCGGTCGCGGCGACCGCACCTCCGATAGCCACACATGCGGGCACAAGAAGCTCGGCTCCCTGGTGAGTGAATTCAATCACGAGAATCAACCCGGTGAACGGGGCTTTCATTGAGGATCCAAGGAACACAGCTGCCCCAATGAAGACGAAGGCCGCAAGGGAAGTCCCCGGCCACATCAGGCTCCACAGCATCCCCGTGACGGCACCCAGACCCGCACCCAGAGCCACCGACGGAGTCAGAGTTCCTCCCCACCCTCCTGATCGGATGGTCACAAGTGTGGTCACGGCTTTTGCCAGCAGAGTAACGAGGGCGACGCGCAGCCCCAAGCCGCCAAGCCAGGCAGCGTCGAATTGTGTTTGGGCACTGGCTTGTCCATTGCCGAGGACGGACGGCACCCATATGGAGATCACGCCAACAGCAGTCAAAGCTAGAGGAAGCGTCCACAGGAGATGCGAGGATCGCGGTCGGGCGTTCTCGAAGGAATGGACGATCCGGCGGAATTGCAGCCCCGCCCAGCCGATGAGCGGCCCACAGATCAGAGCCCAGACGGTGAGTGAGAGCGTCGCAGAAACAGAAGGAACAGTATAGAAAGCTGCGGGGCGTTCCCATCCCGTTGTCACCAGCACAGCAATTGCACAGATCGTCAATGCGGGGGCAACTGTGCGGGCATTGAGCGTGACAAGCAGGATTTCGAGGGTATAGACCGCACCTGATAAGGGAATGGAATAGACGGCAGCGAGGCCGGCTCCGGCTCCACAAGCAACGATGATCCTGCGGTCACGGGAATCAAGGCCGAGGGTGTCGGAAATCCATGCACCCAGTGCGGCACTGACCTCTCTGGGCGCGACTTCGCGACCAATCGACGCTCCCAACCCGACGATGATGATCTGTGTGATCGCATGCCAGAGAGTGCGGAGCACAGGCATTCGCCGCCCGTGAACAGCCTCGGAAACCGAGACAATCGTGCGGTTTTTGCGGAAGAACAGGGTCCACGATAGCGCCGCGATCAGTCCGGCGAGAGCCAAGACGGTGACGCGATGAATGGGAGACGAAGCGGTGACCGCCTCAAGCAGTGTCCCAGAGGTCACGCCCCACGCGAGATATTCGACAAGATGTAGGAGGTGAATGCACACCCAGCCGACAATTCCAGCGACAATTCCGGTCAGGACAATCGCTGCGGCGAAACGCATGTTCGCACGCGTGAGTGATGAGTCTGCGGAACTGGGCATGGAACAACGGTATCGGAAGGACGCCAAGGGAGATGCCAGGACGTCCATTCAGCTTGATCAATCGAGAAAATGCGCAACGCGGGATCGACAGGGGCCGTACTTCCACAGGGCGCACGGATGACCCGTTGGAGAACGGCCGCATGTCGTGGGCCGCGTATTCCTTACAGATGTGACACAGGGGTCCCCGCGTCGGCGGCATCAAGTTGTGATGCAATTCGCTCGAAGATGCCGTGGAGGACCGCGAGCTCGTCCTCGCTCATCCCATCGAGGACGAAAGTACGGACGATGGATCGCTGAGTCTTCGCGGCAGCGCGGAGGGTCTTGCGCCCGGTTTCGGTGAGATGGACGAGGCCGCCTCGGCGATCTCCTTCGCATGCGGATCGAGCGACGAAGCCGCGGGCAACAAGGCGGTTGATTGTGTGGGTGAGGCGTGACGGACTAAAAACAACCTCGTGAGCAAGTATTGAGAGACGAATCCCCTGAGTGCCAGCTCGGGACACTTGCAGGAGCACGTTGTATTCAGGTAGGGACAGCTTGTGTGATGCTTTCAGTGCGGACCCGATCCGCTCGGTGAGCCTGTTTGTTGTGGTGAAATAGGCGTCCCACGCGCGTCCTTTGGCGTCGTTTCTCATCGCGTTTTCCACTCTGTCGTGTGGCCCGATAGTGCCGGTGCCACGGATCCTGTAGTCGATGGTGTCACCCAGAAACTGGATAATTAGTAGGTAATGGTTAGTTTAATACCACACAACCTCATGTTGAGAACCGATCCCCTTGTCATCTCAAGGGGAGAATAGTTGTTGACAAATCAGTCAAATGTCCTACATTATGCGCCGGTGAGTTCTTGGGGGGGGGGTGGATGTGGTCATCCTTTATGACTCTGACCTGCTTATTCGCACTTTTGTGTGGGCGTGAGATCCATCCTGCGCTGTGTTGCTGCCCCTGAGTGATGGGCCCAAGAATGTGGCGCTGTTCATTGTGCGGGCTACGGGATGTGGTGCATGGGTCGCGATGCGATGCGTGAGTCAGCGTGGGTGGATCGGGAGGGTGCGTGGCTCAGGAGACCCTCTTGGTGGAGCGATTAAATTGGCAGATAGTTCTGATCAATTGATTGATTGAAAGAAATGGAATAGTCCGATAGAATTCCCGCAAGCAGTCGGATGGAAAATCAATCACCAAAGAATAGACATCGAGGAGGATCAGAATGAAGAAGACGATCGTGGAGCTCATTGACGATATCGATGGAACCGTTGCGGAAAGGACAGTGCCCTTTGCCTTTAACGGTGTGACCTACGAAATCGATCTGTCATCGGAGCACATCGCCGAGTTCACTCAGGCGATGGAACGCTGGATCGGTGCGGGACGTCGTACCGGCGGTCGCGTTGTGGTGCGTTCGGGACAGCCGGTTCGTCAGTCGGAGGCATCGAAGATTCGTGAGTGGGCAAAAGACAATGGTGTTGAGGTGAACGAACGCGGCAGGATTCCCGCCGCCATCGTCGCTCAATATCGCGCATCGCAGAGCTAATTCACCTGCGCCCCATCAGGCGTGCGGCCACCCATTTTGGGGGGCCGCACGCCTTTTTGTTGCTGCATCGATTCCCATGTTTCTTCCCTAAGCAATTGCTCCGGACAATTACTCATCGCGCCGAGTGAATAGACCCCGGCGATTCACCCTTTGGGAAACCCGTGGTGCAGATGCGTGTCGTCGTCTTTTTCCTCGGATCGTGCGTGGTCACCATCGGTGGCGACGTGAGTTGCCTCCACGGGGTCTGGGAACCGCGGCGCATCTGAAACAGGTCCGGGCAATGGCGGGTGTTGTCTTCACTGGGACTGGGAACCGCGCGGCCTGAGGGGACAGATCTTTTAGCCGATGACAAGCGACACCTTTCGATGGAACAATAGAGGCATGACCTACACATTGGTGCTGCTCCGCCACGGCGAGAGCGAATGGAATGCAAAGAATCTGTTCACCGGATGGGTTGACGTCCCGCTGTCTGACAAGGGCCGCGCGGAAGCGTCCCACGGTGGTGAACTCCTCAAGGAATCCGGTGTCCTTCCGGACCTCCTGTTCACATCGATGCTGCGTCGCGCGATCATGACCGCGAACCTGGCTCTCGATGCCGCTGATCGTCACTGGATCCCCGTTGAGCGTTCATGGCGCCTCAACGAGCGCCACTACGGCGCTCTCCAAGGCAAGAACAAGAAGGAGATCCGCGACGAATACGGCGAGGATCAGTTCATGCAGTGGCGCCGTTCCTACGACGTGCCGCCACCGGCGATCGAAGCTGGATCGGAGTTCTCCCAGGATCAGGATCCGCGCTACGCCGGCGAACCAATCCCGATGACCGAGTGCCTCAAGGATGTCCTTGAGCGTCTCCTTCCCTACTGGGAGGAAACAATCGTTCCGGCAATCAAGACGGGCAAGACCGTGATGATTGCTGCCCACGGAAATTCGCTGCGCGCGATCGTCAAGCATCTGGATGGAATCTCAGATGACGACATCGCCGGTGTCAACATCCCAACGGGTATTCCGCTGGTTTACGAGCTGGACGAGGAAACCCTCCAGCCCGTGAAGAAGGGCGGTACGTATCTGGATCCCGAGGCCGAAGCGAAGATCGCGGCTGTCGCTAACCAGGGCAAGTGATCCCGGGGGCTGTGCACCGTCGGTGTGACAGCCTTCCGCGTTGAACATTTTGCGGGTGGTGTCCACGTGAGAACTCACGTGGACACCACCCGTGCTTCTTCTACGTGCGGAGGCCGCGCACTCGTCCTCGTTCAGTCAGAGGGATTCGGACGCCAGGTCCCCCATTGACCAAGAGGCGTGGTGTCGAGGACATCCCCGACACCGGCCTCAACGAATGCCCGATACGTATCATCTGGGCCTTCGGTAAAGTGCACCCATTGCGTGTTGTGCACGACGACTACCTGACGTGCCCGAAGAATCGTTGCCGCCTGGGCTGCTTGGGCTCCCGTCATTGACAGCGGCTGCCCAGCAAATTTCGATGGAACACTCGCACGGCCCGCATGAATGATTGCACCATCACACGGACCAAAACGTTCCGCGATATCACGCACAATATCCATCGAGGTGTTGTCGCCGCTGATGTACAGGCGCTGAGTATCGGATTCCAGGACAAATCCGATGACCTCGCAATTGACGAAACCTCTTTCGTCTCGCGCGCCGTCTTCGGGGCCGTGAATCGCGGGAACGGCATGGATCGTCACTCCACCAATGACGAGGTGCTCACCGGCAGCCAGGCCGAACGCATGCTCCCCGACAACAGCCGTCGCGTGATGTGGTGACACTGCATGACGTGCTCCGCGAGCAACATGCAGGCCCAAGGTATCGAGATTATCGCGATGATCGTGGTGACTGATCAGCGCGACATCAATGGGGCCGAGGTCGTCGACCTCCACTGCCGGGCCCTGCGTTTTGCGAAGGAGTCCGTAGTCCGTCGGCGGATCGAAAGTTGGATCGGAAATCCACCGGAGCTCACCGCAGTCGAAAAGTACGGTGGGACCACCGATGAGAAGGAAACCGGGTGTATGCATCCGCGTCTACCGTCCTGACAGTGAATGATTCATTTGAGCGATACCAATGGTGAGGTGGACCCGCAGCGAGAGAGTCCTTTGCGTCCTCCCTTTGGGAAGCACTGATTGTATCGGGAGGAATCAGAGTTCACTCGCCAGCCAGTCAATGATGTTTTTCGTGGGTTCCGACCGGGCACTTCGCCAACCCGTACCCGCCCAAAGAGAGAGCCGGTGAGCATCGTGTCGCTTCGCAGCTTCCTTGCGTATAGGCAGCGTTAATTCGCTGAGCGTTGGGAACTCCGATGGAGCGTCACGGTGACGATCGATAAAGCTATTGCGCAAAGACCGCGCAAGTCTGCCGGTGAATGCCCGTGTGAGAACCGTTTCAGTGAACTGGGCATCCCCCACAGCATCCCGATACGTCTGTGAAGTCCCCGCTTCATCTGCCCGGAGCAAAAGCGTCCCAACGGCCACGGACTGAGCACCCGCATCAAGCAGTTCTCGCACCATGAACGGCCCGTCGACACCGCCGGTTGCAACCACAGGCAGCGTTGTGCGCGACGTAATCGCCAGTACGAGATCGCGAGTGGAACAGTCATGAATTGGCCGCGACACATCGAAGGTTGCGCTATGCCCGCCCGCCCTCGGCCCCTGAACAATCAACCCATCGACCCCGAGCTCCTCCGCTGACTGCGCCTCGTCCACCGTCGTCACGGTTGCCACAACCGTGGACCCGGCAGTTTGTAGTGCTTTGATGCTGTGCGCATCCGGAAGTCCAAAAGTCAGCGACACCACGGGAACGGGGTTCTCAATGAGCATCCTGAGTTTCTCGGACCAATGGTCGTCACCGCTGCCGGAAGGAAATGCGAGAGAAATTCCCAGATCCTCGGCGTCTTCTCGGAGCTGGTCACGGTACTTCTCGACTTTTGCGCGATCGACCGGCACAGACGACGGAACGAAAAGGTTAACGCCGAAGCTCACGCCGAATTGACGCACCTGCGTGATCTCGTCATCAAGAGCTTGGGGTGTTTTGTATCCGGCAGCAAGGAAAGGAAAAGCACCTGCTTCAGCGGTGGCGCGCGCGAGCGCAACGGTGGAGATTCCGCCTGCCATCGGGGCGGCAATAAGTGGGAGATCGGAGTGAAAGAGAGAATGAGTATGCATGAGTCCTCCCGGGGTGAATGAGAATGTTTCCGCGCAGTCAACAACGGGCACTTTTGAGATTAGAGAATGTGTTGACGGGAAGGAAATGCCGGGTGGACATGACCTATGCTCAGTGAGTATGACGGTGAATCGTGAGGGAGATGTTGAACTCAGGCATCTGCGTGCCTTTGTTGCCGTTGCGCGCACACTGTCGATGACCGCTGCCAGCCGCGAACTCCACATCACGCAGCCGGCGCTGACACGGACGATTCAACAACTTGAACGCGTTCTCGGTGTGCAGCTCTTCGACCGATCGCCGCAGCATTTCGCGCTCACTCAATCAGGTCAATTCCTCAACGAAAAAGCTCAGCGGATCCTTTCCGACGTCAACGCGATGATTGACGGTGTGCGTGGGTTTCAGCGCGTACGCATCGGATTTTCCTGGGCGTTGCCCTACCCGTGGATGACCGATGTTGTTGACGCTTTCGAGGCGCTCACCGGTGCCTCAATTCAGCTTCTTCGCCACGATGACGTCCTGGGGAGCCTGCGCCGTGGCGAGGTCGACGTTGCTCTGAGTCGTTACGAGGCACAAGTTGACGATGTGCGATCACTGGTTATTCATTCTGAGCAGCGGGTTGCTGCGGTGAGTAAGCGCCTGCCGCTGAGTGGTCGTGACCGACTCGACTGGGATGAACTCAGGGATTTTCCGGTGGTGATTAACAAACTCAGTGGAAGCACTCAGCCAGAATTGTGGGACGACCCGCTCCCTCCAGAACGCATCGTCAGCTGTGAGAGCTACGACGAATGGGAAGCGCTGATCGCCGCGGGTCGCGGAGTGGGGGCAATCGGACAATCGGCGGCGTGCGCAAAACCACATCCGGGGATCGTGTATCTTCCCCTGAATGGGGCGCCGATGACGACGCTACGGTTATTTATTCTGGCCGGACACATTCCCCCGCTCGTGGGCACCTTCATTGAGATCGCTTCGCAAACCCCGTTCTCGGTGGCGTCGACGTGGTCAACGTCTGTTGCCTTAGATGATGAATAAACGACGAAAGAGAGCCGATGTTGAGCAGTCCGATAACCGTGACTGCGTGCGAGGGTGATCATGAGCGGACGTGGTCAAGGCCAGACGCCAGCGGCTCGTGACTGCGCGGTCGCCGTCACGAGCCGCGGTCTAAGGAACCGCCTGTCCCTGTGATCCCCTTGACTTCAAGTTCACTTGAGGTCTTAGGCTCACTCATGTGAAGAAACACGCCGTCGGTCATCCGTCAGGATCTGCTCCGTGGAGAGTTCACCTGAGCATGATCCTCGTAGCTGTGGCCGCGATCCTGCTGCCTGGATGCGGTGGCACGCAACCGGAATCGCCACTAAGCGAAGAACCTCAGCTTCACGCGCCCCAGTCAATGCCATCACAGCAATCAGGACGTGTCCCAGATCAGAAGAAGGGGCCTGAGTCTGGAGAGTCTCCTCAGCCGCTGACAGGAGACAATGAAGAAACAACGACCGGATCGGGAGACAATATGCGCGAGACTTTGGTGATGACAGCCAACGGGCAGGAACTCCTCGTGGACTGGGAAGATAACGACTCCGTGAGGAATCTCGCCGCGTTGGTTGCTCAGAGTCCTGTGACCGTGGAACTGACTCCCTACGGAGGATTTGAGCTCGTTGGGGATCTCCCGTGGTCTGTGACAAGCAATGATCGTGCTCTGGCGGCAACAAGCGGCGACATTCTGCTCTACCAATCACGCAGCCTCGTTCTCATGCTCGGCGAAAACCAATGGTCGTACACGCGTCTGGGACGCCTTCGGCCTCAGTCACTGGAGGTGCTTGGGTCGATGAGTCCTGGGGCGCCTAGCGCGGGTGCATCGCTCGTCGTGCAGCTGAGCGCTCGGGCGTAAGTCTGTGTCGTTGAATAGTCAGTGGACGTACAGCCCGACCGCAGGGTGCAAGTCGTGAGCGTCTACGGCCTTGGCAAGCAGCGGCGGCCTCGTCCATTGAGAAGAACCTGTGAGAAGAACTGTTGACCCTCAAGAAAGGACAATTCGCGTGGATGTCTCAACATTTCGTCAGCTGATGGACGAGCGCTGCGCTCTTGAACCGGGTACCGAGGCAATGCGCTTCATGCACGAGAAGGCGAACCGTGCCCGCCGCCTCTGCCAGAAAATTAATTCCTCCGAGTTTGACGAGGACGAAATCCGCGCCATTCTCCGCGACGTCACGCAATCACCTGTCCCGGAGTCCACAACGATCCTCCCGCCGGTCACCCTTGACTGCGGGGTGAACTTTCACGTTGGCGAGGGCGTCTTCATCAATGCGGGATGCAGCTTCCAGGACCAGGGTGGCGTGTGGATTGGAAACCGCACACTCATCGGCCATCAGGTCGTCATCGCGACCCTCAACCACGACGAAGATCCCACCCAGCGCGGCATCCTTCATCCCGCTCCGGTGATTATCGAGGACGATGTCTGGGTTGGTGCGCATGCCACGATCCTTGGGGGCGTGACCATTGGCCGGGGCGCAATCATTGCGGCTGGAGCTGTTGTGACGAAGGATGTGGCTCCTGGGATGATCGTTGCGGGTGTTCCCGCTGCTCCGATTCGTCGGGTCACCTCGGCGGAGAAGATCTGAGAGTCCACGGCACTGATGTGAGTGGATGGTAGAATAGGTCCTGCTATTGACAGAATGCAGGGAGAAACTCGATGTCGTTCGAAATTGGTCAGACCGTCGTCTATCCGCACCACGGTGCTGCCACGATCGAGGAAATCTCTACTCGAACAATTAAGGGCGAGGAACGTATCTACCTGACCCTCCGCGTGAACCAAGGTGACCTGACGATCCAGGTTCCGGCCGACAACGTGGACCTCGTGGGGTTGCGTGATGTCGTTGACGAGGGCGGTTTAGAAGAGGTCCTGTCAGTTCTGCGCGCCCCCTACATCGAGGAGCCAACGAACTGGTCACGCCGCTTTAAGGCAAACCAGGAAAAGATCGCAACGGGCAATATCGTCAAAGTTGCGGAAGTTGTTCGTGACCTCACCCGTCGTGACGAAGAGAAAAAACTGTCAACCGGTGAGAAGCGGATGCTGACGAAGGCCCGCAACATTCTGACCTCTGAACTTGCATTGGCACGAGATATCGACAAGAGCGCTGCAATGATTCGCCTCGATGAGATTCTTGCAGAGGGACACGCCGCGAGCGCTGACGCCGATGCTTCCGGTGCTTCGGACCAGGATGGGGCCGAGGACGCAGCTGAGAAGTCCTCTCAGGAGTGAGCCCGAGCTGCCTGGCGGTTCTCACCGCCGCTGGATCGGGGACCCGCCTCGGGTGCGATGGGCCGAAGGCTTTAGTTCCCGTCGGTGGTGTCCCGATGGTTGTCAGGGCCGTCAACGGATTGGTGGCTGCCGGAGTGGATGGCATTGTCATCACAGCTCCCCTAGAAGCAATTGACGATTTTCGTCGGCTTTTCCCCGGTGGTGTTGCCGGGGTGGCGGGCGAGCGACATGTGCCTTTGGTTCCAGTGGACATCGTGGCAGGATCCCAGGCCTCTCGGCAGGCATCGGTTGCCCTGGGTCTTGAGGGGCTGCGTGACATGAGTGAGAGCCGCGGACTTGACCTCGTTGATGACTCTGTTGTCCTCATTCACGATGCGGCACGATGCCTGACTCCCGTCGAAGCGATTCGGCGCGTGATCGATGCGGTGGAACAGGGGTATCACGCGGTCATCCCAACGATTCCCGTGTCGGACACTCTCAAACGTGTTGGTGACGCGAAAGGGCAGGAGAGTGCCCCTCGGCCCGTGCATCAAACAGTTGACCGATCCAGCTTGGTTGCTGTCCAAACTCCGCAGGGTTTCACTTGGAAAGTGATTTCCGCCGCTCATGAACGAGGGGCTTCCCGCTCGGCCTCGGAAATAACTGCGGCAACGGACGACGCCGGGCTTGTTGAGGAGATGGGCGGCATTGTGTACGTCGTTGACGGTGACCATCTGTCGCTGAAAGTGACCACGGCTCTTGACTTGACCCTCGCGGAGGTCCTCATTACCCGGTGACAGTTGGCTGTGGGAATGTTACGAGCCGGCTCAGGCGTGGTACATTCAGGCCGGGCCTTCGGGCAGGAACTCGGACATCCTAAGGAGAAGGACATGTCCACTCTCGACACAGCGAATGTTGACGTCAAGCAGGCGTCAACGAAGCTTCTCACGCGACCCATCATTGAATGGTCCCTGTGGGATTGGGGTTCTGCGGCATTCAACGCAGTTGCCACAACTTTCGTCTTTTCCACCTACTTAACGTCCGACGGAGTTTTCACCGACTCGGGGACAGCGAATTCGTACCTGTCGCTGGGATTAACCATTGCGGGACTCTTCATCGCCTTGCTTGCGCCGATCACGGGGCAACGTGCTGACCGTAAGGGCAAGGGTGGTCTCCTGCTTGGATGGTTCACCGGAGCCGTTGTCATCTGCATGCTCGCGATGTTCTTCGTTGCACCCGAATCGGCGATGGGCCCCGAGGCTTCGCTGTGGCTGGGTATCGCGCTCCTCGGCCTCGGCAATGTCTTTTTTGAGTTCGCCTCGGTCAACTACAACGCGATGCTCAATCACCTCGCAGCGAAGAAAGACATGGGACGTATCTCCGGCCTGGGCTGGGGCATGGGCTATGTCGGCGGCATCGTGCTGCTCCTCATCCTCTACGTTGGACTCATCGGCCCGAACCTCCTGGGGGTTTCCACGGCGAACGGCTTGAACATCCGTATCGCTATGGTCATCGCCGCACTGTGGTTTGGAGGATTCGCGCTCCCCGTTATTCTTCGCCCTCCGAAACCCCGGGTCGTCCAGCACAACGATTCTGCTGAGTCCCTGGTGGATTCGTATCGCCTGCTGTGGAAAACAGTGAAGTCCCTGGCTAAAGATGCCCCTCACACGATGTTCTTCCTCATCGCTTCGGCGGTGTTCCGTGACGGACTCGCCGGCGTCTTCACGTTCGGAGCGATCATCGCCCGGACAGCCTTTGGTTTCAGTCCCGGTGACATCATGATCTTCGCGATCGCTGCGAACGTTGTTGCGGGCTTGGCAACGATTGCTTTTGGTGCCATTGACGACTGGATCGGCCCGAAGAAAGTGATTCTTGCGTCGCTGATCTGCATGGTTGCTGCCGGCCTCGGAGTGTTCTTCCTCCACGACCGCGGAGCCATTGTCTTCTGGATTCTCGGCTTGGTCCTGTGCGTCTTCGTGGGTCCGGTCCAATCGGCATCCCGGTCGTTCCTTGGCCGCATGATCCCTGAGGGGCGTGAGGGCGAGGTCTTCGGCCTCTACGCAACAACGGGTCGAGCCGTGTCCTTCATGGCTCCCGCGATGTACGGTGTCTTCCTTCAGATCGGTCGGGCCATGCAGACTGATCCGAATGCGGACTACACCTACTGGGGGATTCTCGGCATCGTCCTCGTGCTCCTCGTTGGCCTCGCTCTCACGATCCCGGTGAAAGCTGATCAGGCTCATCTCGATTCGTTGACGTGACCCTGACGCGTTAACGCGAGCTGTCCACACCCGCTGATGTGAGTCTCCCCTGCGGTTCTTAGGACCGAGCGACCAAGGCAACAGCGGATGCTGCCAGCCCTTCTGCGCGCCCAGTGAATCCCAAGCCGTCCGTTGTTGTGGCGCACACGTGAACGGGAGCGCCAACGATTTCGCTCATACGCCTACAGGCTTCAGGCAGGCGCGCAGTCATCCGAGGTTTCTTCCCGATGACCTGCACGGTGACATTCCCGATGACCCATCCAGCCTCGGCCACCATGCGCCGCACCTCGGTGAGGAACTGTTCCCCGGAAGCATTGGCCCATTCGGGGCGGGACGTGCCGAAGATCGTTCCCATATCGCCCAGCCCTGTTGCGGCAAGGATCGCGTCGCACACGGCGTGGGCGGCAACGTCGCCGTCAGAATGTCCGCTCAGAGGCGTTTCGCCAGGCCATTGCAGGCAAGCAAGCATCAGCGGTGCCGCGTCGATTCCCCCGGTCTCTTCTCGTGACGAGGACGAGGCGGCACGTTCCTCCTCAGTGGCGAAGGCGTGAACGTCGATTGCTTGGCCGACGCGGAAAGGGAAAGATTCTGAGGACATGGTCATGAGGCCAGAGTAATCGTTTCTGGCGGTGGAGTGCTCACACTGCACGGGTGGCTCGGATGCTCGGACTGAAGACTGGTCATCTGCAACCGCCGGAGATCAGAGGTCCTCTTTCGGACAGCCACTCAAACAGTTGACGGTGACAGATAGGATCAATGTGTGCGTTACATTTCCACTCGTCAAGGCCCTGACGTTCGTCCTCGTCAATTCTGCGACATCCTCCTGGGAGGACTTGCGCCAGATGGGGGACTTTACCTGCCGGAAAGCTATCCGCAGCTGACCGCTGAGGACTTGGCGGGGATGCGCACAACCCTCAACGACGAGGGGTATGCGGCGCTCGCGGCCCGGATCCTTGAGCTCTATATCGACGATATCCCCGTTGAGGATCTGCGTGAGATTACGGCGCGTGCCTACCGGACACCCGCGTTCTCCAACCCGCAGATCGTGCCCGTCACTCGGCTAGAGAATACGGACGACCTGTGGATTGCGCACCTGTCGAACGGGCCGACGGCGGCCTTTAAGGACATGGCGATGCAGCTGCTCGGCGAGCTTTTCGACTACGAACTCACGCGCCGCGGTGACTGGTTGACGATTGTCGGTGCAACATCGGGAGATACGGGTTCCTCCGCGGAATACGCGCTGCGTGGACGTGCGGGACTGAGCGTTGTCATGCTGACCCCCGCCGGGCGGATGACTCCTTTCCAGCGAGCACAGATGTTCTCGCTGATGGACGACAACATTATTAATGTCGCTGTTGACGGAGTATTTGACGACTGTCAGGACCTGGTCAAGGCCGTAAATATGGACGCGGACTTCAAGAAACGCTGGCACGTGGGTGCAGTGAACTCGATCAACTGGGCGCGGCTACTTGCCCAGGTTATTTACTACATTGCCACGTGGCTGCGTGTCACGCAGACTTCCGTCGAAGGTGTGACCGGTGCGGCTGCGACGTCTGGGGACGAGGACGAGCGTGGTCCTTTCTCCCGCGACGCCCACGCCGCATCCGTGGGCCTGCCGGAGGTCTCGGTTGTCGTGCCCTCGGGGAACTTTGGGAACGTGTGCGCCGCCCATATTGCCCGGCAGATGGGTGTCCCCCTCAAAGCACTGGTCGTTGCGACGAACGAGAATGACGTGCTTGACGAATTCTTCCGTACCGGCGTCTATCGCGTCCGCACAAGTGACCAGACGCTGGCGACGTCCTCGCCGTCAATGGATATTTCCAAGGCGTCGAACTTCGAGCGTTTTGTGTTTGACCTGCTGGGACGCGATGGTGAGCGCGTGCGAGAACTCTTCGGTGAGTGCCTGGGGACCGACGGCTTCTTCGACCTGTCCGGCACACCTGAATATGCGTCGTTGCGCGCGACCTACGGTTTTGTCTCGGGATCGTCGACTCATGCGGATCGCCTGGTGGAGATCGCCCGCACGCACGACGAATCCGGGTATCTTTTGGATCCTCACACCGCTGATGGTGTGCATGTTGCGCGGCAGTGGCGCGAGGAAATCGACGGGCCTGTCGTTGTCATGGAGACGGCGTTGCCGGTGAAGTTCGCTCAGACCGTTGTGGAGGCCACGGGGCATCTGCCCGACGTGCCCGAACGCTTCGCGGGGATCGAAGGTAGCGACCAGCGGGTTGTTGATCTGCCCAATGATGTTGCCGCTCTGAAGTCCCTGATCGAGGACGAGGTCCGCCAGGGGCGATAACTCAGGGCTGTAGCGTGAGCCTGGTTCATGAGCCGCGGTGGGGTGCGTGGGGCGTCGCGCAGGTGATTGTCGAGGTTGCTATCCTCGGTCTTTCGTGGACGACAAGGTGGAAGGCGACGTGAAGATGCAGGGTGTGTCTGATGAGCGACGCAGGATTCTTCATCGACGTGTGCGGCTCATTGTTGCCGTAACGATTTGCTACAACGTCATTGAGGCGATCGTCGCTGTGTGGGCGGGTGCTGCGTCCTCGTCCGCTGCGCTCCTGGGTTTCGGTTTGGATTCAGTGATCGAGGTGCTTTCTGCGGTTGTTGTTGCCTGGCAGTTCACTCGCAAGGATCCGCAACGTTGGGAACGCGTGAGTGTCAAAGCGATCGGCCTTGCGTTCTTCTTGCTTGCGGCGTACGTCAGCGTGGATTCCGTGCTGGCGCTCCTGGGGCGCGAGGGCCCGGAGCATAGTCCGCTTGGCTTGGCAATCACGCTCCTCAGCCTGATCATCATGCCTGCGCTTTCACTCATTGAGCGTCGCACCGGTGAGGAACTGGGCTCACAGAGCGTTGTTGCGGATTCGAAGCAGCTGCTCCTGTGCGTCTACCTGTCGGGAACGGTTTTTGTTGGTTTAATCCTCAACAGTCTGTTCCACTGGTGGTGGGCGGATTCCGTTGCTGCTCTCGTTGTTGCCGTGCTGGCCGTTCGTGAGGGGCTGGAGGCGTGGGGTGGCGAGGTCGAGACTCCCCTTGAGGTACTTGACGATCTCAACTAGTTGAGCGATTCCTATTCGCTGCGTCCGCTACTCTTTGTCATAACTCTATGACAAATCACATTGTCATGGTATCGTGACAATATGGCGTTGATCGGCAATGAACTGGAACTCGGTGCCGCTATCCGTGAGCACCGCGACAAGGCGGGGCTCACACAGGCTGAGCTTGCCGCGCGTGCCGGGGTTTCGCGCGCCTTCATCATCGATATCGAACGAGGGCGACGCCCTCGTGCCGAACTTGGACGCGTCCTCGCACTATTACGATCCCTCGAAGTGTCGATCACCCTGACTGCGGCGGACACTCGAAGCATGGATGAAATCCTCGACGCGCTCGTGGGAGACCAACTCGTGGAGGACAGATGAGAGTCGCTTTCGCCCTCTACGGCAAGGTCGCCGGAATAATCGAGAGAACCGGACCGCGCACATCGCTGCGGTATCTGCCTGAATATCTTGTCCAAGAAGCTCCAACGCCTCTCTCGTTGTCGATGCCGATTGCCTCGACGACGTACATGACGAAGCCAATTGAGGCATACCTCCGGGGGCTTTTGCCCGATAATCCTCAGGTCGTCGACAGATGGGCACGCAAAGCACATGTTCGTCCCGGCAACACTCTCGGTTTGATCGCGCACTATGGTGCGGACATGCCCGGCGGTGCAATTTTTGCTCGGGAGGATGAGATTGACAGCCTTCTCGAACGTCCAGGTCGGCTTATTCCTGCATCCGAGGCTGACATCGCGCAAAGGCTCAGGAGAATCCGTCGTGACGGTGCTGCCTGGCAGGAAGAATCCGATGCCGAGCACTGGAGCCTTGCCGGAGCCCAGTCAAAGTTTGCTCTGGCATGTACAGCCCAAGGATGGGCCTTCGCGCAAGGCTCACAGCCGTCAACCCACATCGTTAAACCAGGGATTGACACAATCCGTTCGCAAGCACTCATCGAACATGTGAGTATGCGAGCGCTCGACATTGTGGGGCTCCCCGTGGCCCACAGTGAATACCAGATATTCGAGGATCAGCCTGCGATCGTCATTCGACGTTTCGATCGAGGAGTGACAACGTCTGGGGCAACGATTCGGATCCACCAGGAAGATCTTGTTCAATCCTTCGCCACGGATCCTCGGAGAAAATACGAGAGCGATGGTGGCCCTGGAGTTCAGAGGATTTCTGCGCTCCTGAGAATGACGGCGGGTGAAGATTCCGTTGAACGCTTTGCTCGTGCGGTCATCGCCAACTACATCATCGGCGCACCGGACGCGCACGCAAAGAACTACGGAGTTCTTCTCGTTGGGCCTCGGGTGAGTCTGACACCGCTCTACGACGTTGCGACCGGTCTTGTGCCCGACGCTAATGGACGCCTGCGTTATCCGCGCGCAGCAATGTCGATTGGCGGTGAACGAAGATTCGGCGATGTCGAGCGAAGGAATTGGGAACGTTTTGCGCGCCTCATCCAGTTGCCGCCCGACCAGGTTATTCACTGGGTTGATGAATTAGCGATATCGATTCCGCGCGCGTTCGAGCAGGCGGCAATCGACACTCAGGCTCCGGACTCACCGTTCCTTGCCGGCGTTGTCGCCAAGAACATCGCTGCGGTAGCGCAGCAGACTAGGCGAGGGTTGAGTACTTCTCGGCGCGTGGGCGGTCGAATTGTTCGGCCGTTCATTGACGACATGATGACGAACTGAATATGTGGTGAACGCGTGTTCGTCACCTTTTCCCACGGCGGCCAGCCGACGCGGAGGATCTCAATGAACACCACTATGATCAGCACCATGACGCTGCACATGCACGATTCCAAGACCGCCCGCCTCCAGGAACTGACGCCCGTGACACCCGGTCACGTGGGGATTTACCTGTGTGGCGCAACGGTTCAGGGGGCTCCGCACGTCGGACACCTGCGGGCGGCCGTCGCTTTCGATGCGCTTGTGCGGTGGCTGCGTCGCAGTGGGCTGGACGTCACCTACGTTCGCAACGTCACCGACATTGACGACAAAATCCTCAATAAGTCAGCCGAGGCCGGAGCGCCGTGGTGGGCGTGGGCGTACCGCTTTGAGCGAGAATTCACCCAAGCCTACGAAACCCTCGGCGTGCTCCCACCCACCTATGAACCGCGCGCCACCGGACACATTCCCGACCAGATCGCCCTGGTGCGCAGACTCATTGAACGCGGACACGCCTACGACGATGGCCGGGGAAATGTCTACTTTGATGTGCACTCGCAGTCCGACTACGGGTCGCTGACCCGCCAGCGCCTAGAGGATATGCGGACCACCGAGGACGAGGCGCAGATCGATTCTGCTGTTGAGGCGGGTAAACGTGACCCACGGGATTTCGCTCTGTGGAAGTCCTGGAAAGCGGGTGAACCTCAGACCGCTGCGTGGGAATCCCCCTGGGGGCGAGGCCGTCCGGGCTGGCACCTCGAATGCTCGGCAATGTCACGCCGATACTTGGGCGATGAGTTCGATATCCACGGCGGCGGCATCGACTTGCGTTTCCCCCATCACGAAAATGAGCAGGCTCAGTCCCACGGCGCGGGATGGGATTTCGCGCGCCTGTGGGTGCACAACGCATGGGTGACAACCAAGGGCGAAAAAATGTCGAAGTCCCTGGGGAACGTCTTGTCGATCGGTGCCCTCACGCAGGATTATCCGGCCGTTGCCGTGCGCTGGGCCCTGTCAACCGTGCATCATCGTTCCGCAATTGAATGGGCTCCGGAAACCCTCCCCACGGCGGCTGCGGCCTGGGCAAAGTTCTCCTCGTTCATTGAGCGTTCCATCGACTCTGTTGGTGAGGTTGGTTTCGATGAGGTCCACTCCCTGGGCAGCGGTGACCTGCCCGAAGGCTTCGTTGCGGCGATGGACGATGACCTCAACGTCGCGGGCGCTCTGGCCATCATTTACGAGCACCTCAAGACGGGGAACACGGCGCTTTCCGAAGGTGATGCCCAGGTTGTACGACGCGAACAGCTGCTGGTGCGTTCGATGCTCGACGTCCTCGGCCTCGATCCCGCATCGGCGCAATGGCGTTCTGGCCTGGGTAGCGGTGGAGGATCAGATTCTGCCGAGCATGATGCTCTTGATTCTCTGGTGCAGACTCTGCTTGATGAACGTGCCTGTGCCCGCGCCGCAAAAGACTGGGCTCGGGCCGACGAATTGCGTGATCGCCTGGGACATGCCGGCATCATGATCGAGGACGGACGCGACGGAGCCACGTGGCATCTCGCCTAACGCGGGATGAGACATCGGTAGGCGTTTGTTGTTGTGATCAAGTGAATCAACACGCAGTCCCGCAACTTCGTGTGCTTGACAGGCCAGCAGGCCGCTAGGCTGGGTGTTATTAAGCAGCCTCGTCCTCGTCAATGAATACGACAAAGGCGACGGACACGAACGGGCATCGTCCGCACGAAGCAAAGGGGACCACTATGGCCGGAAACGATGGACGCCGCGGCGCCTTACGGAAGCCGGGAACGAAGAAAGGTCCCAAGGTCGGCACCGGCGGTCATTCGCGGCGCAGGCTCGAAGGGAAAGGCCCCACCCCCAAGGCCGAGGACCGAACCTATCACCCGGCATATAAGCGCAAGGTGGAGCGTGAGAAACGTCAGGCGCAGGAAGCGGCGATCGCTCGGGCTCGTGCGAAAACCTCGATCAAGATCCCCGAGGGGCACGAGCTAATTTCCGGGCGTAATCCGGTTGCCGAGGCCGTGCGCGCAAACGTTCCCGTTGAACGCGTCTTCGTTCTCGACAACGTCAAAGATGAACGAGTCGAGGAAGTCATTCGCAAAGCCTCGGCGCTGGGTGCTCCCGTTTTGGAGGTGACACGCCGTGACTTGGATGTTGCCACTGACGGGGCCGTGCATCAGGGAGTTGCCATCGATGTTCCCGCCTATGAATACCTCGATGTTGCCGATCTGATTGCGCAGTCCACTCAGCAAGTCGGTGAGCCGCTGCTTGTTGCCCTTGATCAGGTGACGGATCCGCATAACTTGGGCGCTGTTTTGCGGTCGACCGGGGCATTTGGTGGAGATGGCGTCATTATTCCGGAGCGGCGCAGCGCATCGGTGAATGCCACGGCGTGGAAGGTGTCGGCGGGTGCGGCGGCTCGGGTCCCTGTTGCGCGTGCAACGAACCTTGTTCGTGCGTTGGAAGACTGTAAGAAAGCTGGATTCTTTATCGTCGGCCTCGATGGGGGAGGCGAGGCCGAGTTGCGCAATCTGCCTTTGGCCACGGCGCCACTGGTTGTTGTCACCGGGGCTGAGGGGGCTGGTCTGTCGCGTCTTGTGCGGGAAACCTGCGATCAGATTGTGTCGATTCCGATTTCCTCGACGGTAGAGTCCCTGAACGCGGCTGTTGCCACGGGTATTGCGTTGTACGAGGTCGCCTCGGTGCGGGCGGCGGAGGCTAGCCAAGAGTAGAGCGTCCGTTTGTGTGAGGCTGACGCGCCCCGGCTCTGAATGAGTCGGGGCGCTAGTGTATGACGAGCATAAACATGGGTCACGCTTAAAATGTGATATCATATTGATATATGATTCAATCGAAGGAGCCGCGATGACACATAACGACGTGACCAATGATGGCGTTCCCGCTGTCGCAGACGATGAAATCGTCGTCGCCACCTCACCGCACAACGTCAGTCCACGAGTCGATATCTGCGAAAAGCCTGCTCGCTCCTTGGGAAGCGGTGTAGCGTTCCTCGTTCTTCTCCTCATCATCGCCAGCCTCGCCGGCGCAGTTCCGAGCTTCGTCATGGCTGCTATCTCGGAGGAAGGCGGCGGTGAAGCCGCGGAAAAGGCTGGCCTGTATGGGCTGCTCGGAGGGGTGCTCATCGTCCTCTTCTTGATCCTCCTGACAACCCTGACGATCGTGCCACCGGGACAGACCAGTGTTCGCCAGTTCTTTGGAAAATACATTGGAACCGTGCGCCGCACCGGCCTAGTCATCGTTCCCCCATTCACCGGAGGAAAGAAAGTCTCCGTCAAAGTTCACAACTTCGAGACCCACGAACTCAAAGTCAATGACTCTGACGGTAACCCCATCAATATCGCCGCGATTGTCGTGTGGCAGGTTGCCGATACTGCGCGCGCCGTTTTCGCCGTTGAACAATACGAAGAATTCATCCAAACCCAAGCTGAGGCTGCGCTGCGTCACGTTGCCACCACTCACCCCTACGACGAACCGGGACCCGGTGAAACCTCGCTGCGTGGAGCCACCGACCTCGTATCGGAGGAACTGGCCGAAGAAGTTGCCGCTCGTGTTGCTCTCGCCGGACTTGAAATTGTCGAGGTGCGGATCTCGTCTCTGGCCTACGCCCCCGAAATCGCCCAGGCAATGCTCCAACGCCAGCAAGCCGGAGCAGTGATTGCCGCACGTGAACAAATCGTTGAAGGGGCAGTGAGCATGGTCAACCAGGCCCTCGCACGCCTCGAAAACGAAGGGATCGTCGACATGGACGATGAACGCCGAGCCCAGATGGTCTCCAACCTCCTCGTTGTCCTGTGCTCCGACCAACGCACGCAACCCGTGGTGAACACGGGGTCGCTGTACGCGTAATCTGCGGTCCTCCCCGCGACGCAGAGTACCGAGGGAGAGCCACACAGGGGAGGAGTCATGACAGGAAAAGAACGCAAAAGTATCCTCCTGAGGCTTGATCCCGCCGTCCACGAAGAACTTGCCAAGTGGGCGGCGGACGAGCTGCGCTCAGTGAACGCCCAGATCGAAATCATTTTGCGACGCGCACTGAGGGAAGCGGGACGCGAGGCAAAGGCAGCTCCGATGAGAGGGCGTGGTCGTCCTCGTCAAGAAAAGGCTGATGATCAGGACCGGATCAGCGACTGACGAGGACGAGGCGCGCCCCCTTGTGTCGAATAGAATCGCCCCGATGTCGAGCAAACGCTAGACTCTCGATGTACGGCCACCGTCGTACGGACGTCGAATTCGGGGGAGATACCCATGCCAGCCGTGATCGTGCTTGGTGCCCAGTGGGGCGACGAAGGCAAAGGCAAGGCCACAGACCAGATCGGCCACCTGACCAACTACGTGGTGAAGTTCAATGGTGGAAACAACGCGGGACACACCGTTGTCATTGACGACGAGAAATACGCGCTTCACCTGCTCCCCGCCGGAATCCTCTCCCGGGGAGTCACGCCGATCATCGGAAACGGCGTCGTCGTTGACATCGAAGTTCTTTTCCAGGAAATCGAGGAAATGACGGCACGCGGCGTCGACTGCTCGAAGCTGAAGATCTCATCGAACGCCCATATCATTCCCTCGTACAACCGCTTCATCGATCAGGCCAATGAGAAGGCCCGCGGACATAACCTCATTGGCACGACGGGGCGCGGCATCGGTCCGACCTACGCTGACAAGATGAACCGCATCGGTATCCGTATCCAGGACCTGTTCGCTCCGGAAACCCTTGCGGAAAAAGTCGCGCTCGCCCTGGCGCCGAAGAACGAGATCTTCCAGGCCGTTGGCATGGACACCCTTGATGCCGCCGAAGTGACGCAGGAACTCCTGTCCTACGCTGAGCGCATCCGCCCGATGGTCTCCGACGTATCGCTTGAAGTCAACAATGCTCTTGATCGCGGCGAAACCGTGCTTTTCGAGGGCGGTCAGGCGACGATGCTCGACATCGATCACGGAACCTACCCGTTCGTTACCTCGTCGAACCCAACAGCTGGCGGTGCCCTCACCGGGTCCGGAGTTGGTCCCACCCGTATCGACCGAGTTGTTGGCGTTGCCAAGGCCTATACGACACGCGTTGGTGAAGGACCGTTCCCCACCGAGTTGACCGACGAGGTGGGTGAAGAGTTGCGTACGAAAGGCGGAGAGTTCGGCGTCACGACAGGTCGTCCTCGTCGCACCGGCTGGTTTGACGCAGTCATCGTGCGCTACGCGACGCGGGTCAACGGACTGACAGACATCTGCTTGACCAAACTTGACGTGCTCTCGGGCTACAAGTCAATCCCGCTGTGCGTTGCCTACGAGGTTGACGGAGTTCGTACGGAAGACATGCCTCTCGATCAGGGAGCTTTTGAGCGTGCCATCCCGATTTACGAGGAAATGCCCGGATGGGATGACGACATCTCCCAGTGCCGGTCCTTTGACGAACTGCCTGAAAACGCTCAGGCCTACGTCACACGTCTTGAGGAGATCTCTCGTTGCCGCATCCAGTCGATCGGAGTTGGTCCCGGTCGTGAGGCAACAATCGTTCGCTACCCGCTGCTGGGGGAATGATTCTCGCCGGTGAGCTGGTGAGCCAGTGAGCCGGTGAGTAGGAGCGCAAGAGAAGGACGAAAAGTCTGAAGACGCCGAGCCGAAAGCGCCTGTCGGCGCGAAGGCCGCTCGTAGCGGCAGAGTTTGGAGCCCGGGGCTTAGCGGCTCGGCGCAGGCATTAGCATATGCGAGAGGGAAACACTTGCGCATTTTCAGCCAGGTGATTTCGCGCACCGATGTTCTCGCGCGCCGACTGTGCGACGATGGATACCGTGACTACCGGTAATGATCCTCAGTACTCCAGTCCCTTTCCCAAGAGACGTGACCTTGCCCAGCGCGCAGCGGCGTCAACGGACAGTGCGGACGTGCGTGAGCACGATGAGCGAATGACCAACAGTCAGCTGGGTGAATCCTCCACAGAGGCATCGCCCATTCGTGATCAATCGGCACAGGCGTCACAGAATGAGACCCGTGAGCCTGTGGACACCGCGGATACTTCCCCACGCTTCCCATTACGCCGGGACGTCGTGCACAGCGATGAGGACGATGACGAGTCACAGGGCGGCATCCTCGACACCTTCTTTCGCAAGCTTTCCGTTCCAGCGGGACTGAGAGTCTCGGCGATCACCGTTCTCATCCTCTCTGCTGGAGCTGTCGGAGTCTGGTTCCTGCCCGGCGCTCAATGGACGTTCATCCCCGTTATCGGCTTAGCCGGTGTCCTCCTCGCCGCCGGATGGCCACGGCTCACGGGAGTGCGTATTCGCTCCCTCACCCAGGGGGTCCTCGTGCTCTCGGCTCCCCTCATTCCTCTGACTGTCGCGTTAACTCAGGATCTTCGCGTCGCGGTTTCAGCGCTTGCTTTGGCGATCGTCGCACTTGTCATCACGTCCATTCTTGAAGCCCCAACACCCGTTGACCACCACATTTGTGACGCTCCGACGAACAACGAACCTCGGGGAGCATGGTACGTCGAAGACACGGGACAACAGGTAAGGCCGTCATGGAGGACAACCTCGACAATGGCTTCCCTCGCCTCGGGGATTACAGCGCTCCTGATCATCACGGGTGGATCGGCATGGGCCGCCCTCGATTCCTTGAATGAATGGGCCGTCACAGTTCCGATTGCAGCGGTTGTTGTTGCCATCGTTGTGTGGGGCAATCAGATCGGCTCAACATTTCGCTCGCAGTCCGTGGCCGCAGTGGTCTCAGCGATTGTCGCGGGAATCGCTGCCGCCGTCATCGCGTGGGCGCTGGGACATGCAACGGCTCTTCAACCGCTTGTCCTTCCGGGGCTGGCTCGGACAATGGGCGAACTTGCGGCAATTGTTTTCCTGGGGGTTGCCACGGGTATTTCTATTGCCCTGGCGATCGTTGTTATTGATGGACTCCTGGGAGACCACGATGTCCGTCAACCTCCCGTAGCAGCGGTTGCCCGGGGTGCCACGAAGTTCCTTGTCGCTGCGGTTCCGGTGTACGTCATGATCCGCGTTGGCGGACTCTGAGACGGGACGCCCAGTCAAAGAAGCCGAATGACCCACGGGGTCGTAGGCTTATCACCATGATGGTGATACCAACGGACCTTCCCTCCTCACTTGCTCCGCTTGCCTGGATGCTGGGAACCTGGGAGGGATGGGGGATGCTCGCAACCGACGGCGAGGACCCCGATACGGCGCTTATTCAACGAATTCGATGCGACATTGTGGCCTCCCAGATGCGGATGACAACGACGCTGTGGCATGCGATTCCCTCGGGACAAACGCCCATTGAGCCGACGTGGGAAGCCGCTGAAGGGCTGCGTCACATGACACGGGGTGACCTGTTCCGTGAGGAAACGATGTACGTCACGGTGTTACCCGGATCGGGAACGCTTCCGCCTCCGGGACAGTACGAACCGCGTGAGTTCACAACAACGGCCTCGGACACGCGAGGTTTCGGCGCGCTGTGGGCAGGTGTGGGCGTGGGTCCTCGGGTGCAGATGACCTCCGACGCCCTTGCCCGATCTCCTCAGGCCGAGGACGTCACCCACCTGGGCCGCATGTACGGGCTGGTCGCTGGGGAACTCATGTGGACCCAGGAGAAAACCGTCGGTCAAGGAGATGCCGCGGTTGAGCTCTCCGGTCGCCTGATGCGCACCGAGCAGGCAACAACGGCCTCGGGTCAAAGTATTGAAGGTATTGCCGCCGAAGGTGAACAGGACGGGTTCCTTGTCTGAAAACCGTGAATCCCCGGTATTTGAGGGACCCGCACTGGCCCAACCTGCCGCGCATTTTGGCGACCCAATTGGCGAGCAGTGGGCGTTGGAGGCAGGACGCGCCCTCGTTGACCGCTGTGATCTTCGCGTGATCGCCGTATCAGGGCCAGACCGTCAGACGTGGTTGACGTCAATCACGAGCCAGGTCATCACCGGCATGGGACCATCTGATTCCCGTGAGCTTTTAATCCTCAGCCCCGAAGGTCGGATCGAACATGCAGCCGCGGTCCTTGATGATGGCTCCACCACGCTACTGATCACCGAGGGTGCACGCGCCGACGGACTCATCGATTTCCTTGAGTCGATGCGTTTTGCCTTGAGAGTTGACGTGGAGTTGCGATCCGACCTCACGGTGTACGGGTCCGTTCGTCCTCGCCCCTCTTCCGGTACAAAAGATTCCCTCATTGACGAGGACGAACCCGGCTCACCTGTGTGCGCAGAAATCGCCGTGTGGGACGATCCGTGGCCGGGACCAACGGATGGAGGAGCGGAATACTTCCGTGGGACACATCCGGGACTGGCCACGCCGATGCGTCTGCACCTGGTCGATGCTTCCCGCAGGAAGGAATTCGAGGAAGACTGGCTGTCTCGGGCGCCGAAACGTCTGCGAGCGGGCATGCTCGCGTGGGAAGCAATGCGCATCGCCGCCTGGCGTCCACGCGTCGGCATCGACACGGATGAGCGGACAATCCCGCACGAGGTTGACTGGCTGCGAACCGCAGTCCACACCGACAAAGGATGCTATCGGGGACAGGAAACGGTTGCCCGCGTCATTAACCTGGGGCGTCCACCGCGCAGGTTCGTGTACCTCCAACTCGATGGAATGCGCTCGGATCTTCCTGAACCCGGTACGCAGATCACGCTGGGGGATCGGGTTGTTGGGAGGGTCACCTCGGTGGCCCGGCACGCCGATCAGGGACCGATTGCGTTGGCGCTTGTTGCGCGCAATCTGCCCGCCGACACGGTTTTCGTTATCGACGGTGTGGCGGCAGCTCAGGAGCTGATCGTTCCTATCGACGGGAAGTCGTCGATTTCACCGCAGAGGCGCCCGGGATTGGGCCTGTCCAACCCCGATCTGCGTCGCGTGGACACTCATGTTCGCGCCGGTAGTGGAAGTCTGGGGGCCCGCTGATGCGCGCGGTGATTCAGCGCGTGACCCGCGCATCTGTCACGGTCGACTCAGAGGTTGTCGGACGGATCGACCGTCCGGGCCTCATGGTGCTGCTCGGTGTGGCTCGCGGTGACGGCGCTGAGCAGGTCGAAACCGTTGCGAGAAAAATCGCGGAACTGCGGCTTTTAGATGGAGAAGTCAGCGTTCTTGACGCGCACGCCCCCGTCTTGGTGGTCTCCCAGTTCACTCTGTACGGGGACACGCGAAAGGGACGCAGGCCCTCGTGGTCTCATGCTGCCCCGGGAGACGAAGCCCAGCCGCTCGTTGCCGCGGTGGTGGAGAATCTACGCGCTCGCGGCCTTGACGTTGCCACCGGCACCTTCGGCGCGATGATGCAGGTGGAATTGGTCAACGATGGGCCTTTCACGGTGCTTGTTGAGGCCTAGCCTCGTCCTCGTCCCCTGAATCCCTCACGCCCTGGGCGAACTAACGGGCACAACCCCGATGCCTGGCCGTAGTGTTAGGGCCAGTGACAGAGTTCAGCAGTGTCGGCGCGGCGTCCCAGTGGCGCGGCCAGCAGGCCGGCATCGAGGGGAGAAGACATGTTTGAACGCTTTACCGACCGTGCCCGACGCGTGGTCGTTCTGGCGCAGGATGAGGCGCGCGGACTCAAACACAACTACATCGGAACAGAGCACCTGCTTCTCGGGTTGATTACCGAGGGCGAGGGCGTGGCCGCAAAGGCCCTTGAAACTATGGGAATCAAGGGTAACGAGGTGCGAGCCAGCGTCGTCGACATCATTGGCGAGGGCGAGAAGCCCGTTGAAGGTCACATTCCGTTTACACCGCGCGCAAAGCGCGTTTTCGAGCTGTCGCTTCGCGAAGCCCTCCAGCTGGGACACAACTACATTGGGACGGAACACCTCCTGCTCGGTCTGCTCAAAGAGGGCGAGGGCGTGGCAGCCCAGGTCCTGACGAAGCAGGGAGCTGACCTTGCGCAGGTGCGTCAGACCGTCATTCAAATGCTCTCGGGTTACCAGCGCGGAGATGATGAACGCCGTGAATCCGTGGGCGCCGGTGTGGGTGGTCCGGGTGGAGCTGAGCGCTCGAACTCGGCAATTCTTGAGCAATTTGGACGCAATCTCACTCAGGCGGCTCGGGACAACAAACTTGATCCCGTGATCGGCCGTCGCACCGAGATGGAACGCGTCATGCAGGTCTTGTCACGTCGAACGAAGAACAACCCGGTCCTCATCGGTGAGCCCGGCGTGGGAAAGACCGCTGTCGTTGAGGGACTTGCGCAGGCCATTGTTCACGGTGACGTGCCTGAGACAATTAAGGACAAGCAGATCTACAGCCTCGATATGGGGTCGCTTATTGCTGGTTCACGCTACCGCGGTGACTTTGAGGAACGCCTGAAGAAGGTTCTTAAGGAAATTCGTACGCGCGGTGACATCATTCTTTTCATCGACGAGATTCACACGCTCGTTGGTGCCGGTGCCGCTGAAGGTTCAATTGATGCGGCGCAGATGCTCAAGCCGATGCTTGCCCGCGGTGAACTTCAGACAATCGGTGCAACAACCAATGATGAGTACCGCAAGTACATTGAGAAGGATGCGGCACTTGAGCGTCGTTTTCAGCCGGTGAAGGTTGACGAACCGTCCGTTGAGGAAACCGTTGAGATTCTCAAGGGGCTGCGTGATCGCTATGAAGCCCACCATCGCGTGATCATTACGGATGATGCGATCAAGGCTGCTGCTGAGTTGGCGGATCGTTACATTTCGGATCGTTTCCTCCCGGATAAGGCGATTGACCTCATGGACGAGGCGGGTGCGCGCCTGCGTATTCGCCGGATGACGGCCCCGCCTGAGCTGCGTGAACTCGACGAAAAGATCGCCGAGGTCAAGCGCAACAAGGAATCCGCGATTGACGATCAGGACTTTGAGAAGGCTGCGGCGCTGCGCGATGAGGAAGCGAAGCTGTTCGCCGAACGCAAAGCGAAGGAAGATGCGTGGAAGGGCGGCGAGAGCGACGAGATCGCCGAGGTGTCCGAGGATGAGATCGCCGAGGTCCTCGCAATGTCCACGGGTATTCCGGTCTTTAAGCTCACCCAGACGGAAACAACGAAGCTGCTGAAGATGGAGGACGAGCTGCATCGGCGCATCATCGGTCAGGACGCGGCTGTGAAGGCTCTGTCGCAGTCGATTCGCCGTACCCGTTCGGGCTTGAAGGATCCGAACCGTCCCGGTGGTTCGTTCATCTTCGCTGGCCCCACGGGTGTTGGGAAGACGGAGTTGGCGAAGGCTCTCGCTGAGTTCCTCTTCGGTGACGAGGATGCGCTGATCCAGCTGGACATGTCGGAATTCTCCGAGAAGCACACGGCGTCGCGTCTCTTCGGTGCCCCTCCCGGGTACGTTGGCTACGACGAGGGTGGGCAGCTCACCGAGAAGGTGCGTCGCAAGCCGTTCTCCGTCGTTCTTTTTGACGAGGTCGAGAAGGCTCACCCCGACATCTTCAACTCGTTGCTCCAGATCCTTGAAGAGGGACGCTTGACGGACGCTCAGGGACGCAAGGTTGATTTCAAGAACACCGTCATCATCATGACAACGAACCTGGGGACGCGGGACATCAACAAGGGGGTTCTCACGGGATTCCAGTCGGCCGACAACCTAACCCACGATTACACGCGCATGAAGGCGAAGGTCAACGAGGAACTCAAGCAGCACTTCCGCCCCGAGTTCCTCAACCGCGTGGATGACACGATCGTCTTCCCGCCGCTGGAGAAGGAACAGATCAAGCAGATTGTTGACTTGATGATCGCGAAGCTGGCCAAGCGCATGGAAGCACAGGACATGCACCTACAGCTGTCCGACGAGGCCCGTGACTTGCTGGCGGACCTTGGTTTCGATCCGGTGTTGGGTGCTCGACCGCTGCGCCGTGCGATCCAACGGGAGATCGAAGACGCGCTGTCTGAACGCATCCTCTTTGGTGAGATTCACGCCGGTCAGGTTGTCACTGTGGGTGTCGAAGGTGAGGGCGTGGATCGCCGCTTCACTTTCAACGGTGCCTGATAGGTGTAAGGCCCGACGTCGCTCGGCTGCGGACTGTTCGGATCGCGGCGAAAACTCCCCCCTTTCCGACCAAAACGTCACAGTGAATCTATTCGTTGTGACGTTTTTGGTCGGAAAAGGCTATTTTGGGGCAATTCTGAGCACTTTGCGTAGCAGTGAATTCTTTCAGTGTGACGTTTTTGTCTCGCAATCGTCATCGTGTCGCCCCCTCTGCCCAGAGGCGTCGAGGAATCAGCGAGGGTGTCTTCACCTGCGAGTGGACATCTGCGACTAAGCTGCGGCCAGGTCGGTACAGTCTGTTGCCCCAGTCGCAGGTCACCCGTCTTTTCGTTGTCATTGCTGGTGTTTGCTCGGGTGCCTTCAGCCGGTGAACGAGGAAAAATCAACTATCTCAAGATCTGAACATACCGCGAAAAGTTCGCTGGAACCATCTTATTTTATGGTGTGAATCACATGTTTCGTGTGGAGGAGTGACCATGACTAAGCGTCCCAGTGGTTCAGACAATACGCAGTCAGTAGCGGATCTTGCACATAAGCCACAGATGTCGATGTTGCAGATTCTTCTTCTCAACTTCGGCTTCTTTGGTATTCAGTATTCCTTCGGTATGCAGCAGAATGCGATCTCACCGATTTATCAGATCCTCGGTGCAGACCCTGCGGACCTACCGATTCTCAACCTTGCAGGACCCGTCACAGGACTACTTATTCAACCCCTCATTGGGGCACTATCCGACCGAACGTGGTCGGATCGTTGGGGCAGACGCAAACCCTTCTTCCTGATCGGTGCCATCGGATGTTCGATCTGCCTGTTCCTATTCCCCTTCGTCACCGCGGTGTGGATGGCAGTGCTGCTGCTCTGGCTCCTTGATGCGTCAAATAACACCGCTATGGAACCCTATCGAGCTTTCATCGCAGATCGCCTGCCGAACAATCAGCTCGCCAAGGGCTTCCTCACACAGTCCCTCTTCACGGGGGCTGGCTCTGCTCTCGCAGCCCTGTCGTTGGCCGGATTGGAAGTTGTTCTCTCCGGAGCAACGGCTGTGGGTATTCCCTACTGGGTATTCGGAGCCTTCATGATCGGCGCAGTCTGCTCGATCGGCTCCGTCCTCGTCAGTGTTCTGTCTACCAAAGAACTCCCACCCACTCCCGAGCAGCGCGCGGAACTTGAACGGAAGAAGAAAGAGGAAGGCTCCTTCGGATTCGTTCGCGACGTCTGGGTTGCCATCATCGAGATGCCGCGCGGCCTGAAGAAACTCTCGGTGGTGTATCTCTTCCAGTGGTACGGAATGCAGATTTTCTGGCAATACCTGGGATTGGCAATGGCCGTCACGCTCTGGTCTGTCGACCTTGCCGACAAGAACTATGCCAAGTCTGAGGCCTTCGCTCAGGCAACGGCATTCTCGGCCTCGCTCATGGCGGTCTACTACATCTCGTGCACGATCGCTGCGCTCTTCCTTGCTGCACTGGCAAACAAGGTGGGGCCGCGCAATGTCCACATGGTCTGCCTGATCCTCGCAGGTGTCTGCTTCTACGCGCTGACGCACATCGACGCAACGGGCAAGCACTGGATTCTCTATATCCCGATGGTGGGTATTGGCATCGCCTGGGCCTCGATCATGGGTGTTCCCTACATCATGATTTCGCGGATGATTCGACGCGACCGCCAAGGCGTGTACATGGGCGTCGTCAACATGATGATCGTCATCCCCCAGCTCATCCAGACGCTGACCTTCGGTTGGATCTTTGAGAACCTGCTTGGCGGATCGCCAACGAACGCCCTGGTCTTCGCCGGTGTCTGCCTGGCAATCGCCGGCGTCCTCATTCAGTGGATCAACACGCGCAAAGACGCTGATCCACTTGTTCAGGCGGAGCTTGCCGCAGCAGAAAAGTAAGGCTCGGGGGAGGAATCATGCCACTGCCCACGGATGTTCGCGATGCTGCGCGATCGGCGCTGGAGTCCCTGGATCCAACGGCACGCGAGATTTTTCTCGCGCGCCTCGACGAATGGGGTCCAGACCTGCTCGACGGCCTCGTCACTCTCTATGGTGCGCAACGGGGAATCGACACGGCGAAACACCTTGTTGAAGCCGCGGCCGGTTCCTACGTTGAGCGCGATGACGATCTCAAAAGGCTCGACCTATCCCGGATGATTCATCCGAACTGGATCCAATCTCCCGATCGCATCGGATACGCGGCCTACACTGAGCGCTTCGGTGGTGACCTGCGTGGCGTTGTCCGACGGATTCCCTATCTCCAAGAACTAGGAGTCACCTATCTCCACCTCATGCCCCTGCTCACGCCCAGACCCGGGGATTCTGACGGGGGTTATGCCGTTGCGGACTACCGCACGGTCCGCGAGGATCTTGGAACAATGGAGGACCTGCGCGTTCTCACGCGTGAACTCCGTGCAAAAGGGATGTCGCTGGTGATGGACCTCGTCCTCAACCACGTTGCCCGTGAGCACGAGTGGGCGCGGCGCGCGCGAGCCGGCGAGCAAAAGTACCGGGACTATTTCCTCATATTCCCCGATCGCACAGAACCGGACGAGTACGAAAAGACTCTTCCGGAGATCTTCCCCGATTTCGCCCCCGGAAACTTCACCTGGGACGAGGAAGCTCAGGGATGGGTGTGGACAACATTCAACTCCTTCCAATGGGATGTCAACTGGGCGAACCCTGAAGTGCTCGTCGAATACGGGGACATCATCCTCAACTTGGCGAACCAAGGGGTTGAGGTCCTGCGCCTGGACGCGATTGCTTTTATGGGCAAACGCAAGGGGACGGACTGCCAAGGTCAACCCGAGGTTCACGCGATCACGGAGGTTCTTCATGCGCTTGTGCGCATCGCCTGCCCCGCGGTGATCCTCAAAGCAGAGGCGATCGTTGCGCCCGAGGAACTCATGCAGTACCTGGGGCGTGGTCGCTACACCGGCAAGGTCTCCGACCTCGCGTATCACAATTCCCTCATGGTGCAGATCTGGTCGATGATGGCCACGAAGGACGTGCGTTTGACCGCTCATGCGCTCGGTTCCCTCCCGGTGGCTCCGGCGAGCTCAACGTGGATTTGCTACGCCCGGTGTCACGACGACATTGGCTGGGCAATCTCCGACCACGATGCCGGAGCGGTCGGCTTGTCCGGCTACTGGCACAGAGTCTTCCTCTCCGACTGGTATTCGGGCCTCTACGAAGGGTCGAATGCGCGCGGCCTCGTGTTCCAATACAACCCGGTGACTAACGATCGCCGGATTTCAGGAACCGCGGCCTCGCTCATTGGCCTTGAGGTCGCGGCTGAGCGTGCGAAGGAAATGAAAGACAGCGTCAACCCCATTGACACGGTGCGTGCCAACCAGGACGTTGACCTGGCGATCCAGGCGCTGTTCTGCGTCAACGCGATGATCTTCGGCTGGGGCGGCGTTCCCGTCATCTGGAGCGGCGACGAGCTTGGACAGTTCAACGATCCGCACTGGGCCGAGGAGGAAGGCCACGAGGCGGACAACCGGTGGGCGCATCGTCCTCGACTTGACGAGGACGCGGTCGCGCTTCGCCACGACCGTTCAACCATTCCCGGACGCGTTTTTGAGTCCATCGCTCACCTGGCAAAGGTCAGGGCATCGTTGCCGTATCTTGAAGCGTCGACGCGTACAGAAATCGGAGCGGTTGATGATCCCGGTGTCCTCGTCACGGTGCGTCATCATCCCTTGGGGACAATGGTCGGTCTATATAACGTCACCCCGACACACAGGAGTTGGCCCGGGTGGCGGCTTGGCCAGTACGGACTTGAGAACGCGGTTGATGCGCTGAGCGGACACTCGGTGCGGGTGGACAGCGATGGGACAATTGCCCTGGCTCCCTACCAACCCATGTGGTTAGTCAGAGGGGAGGACGGCGGAGCTGAGAACTAGGGTCATTGCGTGCCGCTCTGTGACAGGGGGGTGACATGCGGTGGCTGGTCCATGCCGATACGGGTGGCGGACGATCAATGAACAACGGGGATGCGCTGTGCCATTCTGAGTGACAATAGAAGCGAGGCGGTGCCATCACCGTCTCCTTGATCGCAGCGGCCCGCAGAGGGCAGGATCGCACGACATGTCTTGGGAGGCACGGTGGAATCACGGCTTGACACATCCCTGAGCATCGACTGGGGAGCCGCCACGGATGCGGGTCCGGTGAGAACCGAAAACCAGGACTCGTGGCTGTCAGCACCTCCTTTCTTCGTTGTCGCCGATGGGATGGGTGGTCATGCCGGGGGAGCGCAGGCATCTGCGGTTGCCGTCCACACGCTCGGCTCTGTCATGACCTCCGCATTCCGTGGGGAACGCCGCCTAGATGTCACAGATCTTGACGCAGCTATTGAGGCTGCGGGTCATGCAGTTGCTGAGCTTGCAGATCCTGACGATCCGTCGAATTCCCCTGGGACAACCGTGACCGGGGTGCTCGCGTTAAACACCAGTGAACACCCGTATTGGTTAACTTTTAATATCGGGGACTCACGGACCTACGTGGTCGGAGGAGGAGCAATTCGCCAGATCACCAAGGACCACACGGCGATCCAGGAAGCGAAGGACCTCATGGAGGCCACGCACACCCAGCTTGCTGTTCCCTCGGCACACGTTGTCACGCGCGCTCTCGGTGGTGGGCTCCCGGGGTCACCTCAAGCAGACTACGCAGTCGTTCCCATTGTTGACGGTGATGTTGCGATTCTCTGCACCGATGGGGTGCACGGTGTGTTGTCTGATGACGACCTCCATCGCGCAGCAACATCGGGAGACTCTCCTGCCGACATCGCGCACTTCCTCGTTCAGGCAGCCCTGGGAGCGGGAACCCGAGATAACGCAAGCGCGCTAGTTGTGCGCGCCACGACGCAGCAACACGTGGGAAATTCCCGACCTATCACCGAACGCCTCGTCCAGGCCGTGCGTCCTCGCGTCACCGGCCGAGAGTAAGGAAACACCACCAATCGAGGTGGGGGCTGTGTCGATCAGACGCGCCGTGATCACCGCCCCCTGAAGAACAGCTGAGGCGAAGGCCGTGAGGGCCCACAGGGCCCCGATCATGACCCTCCCGGGCAACAGATGTTGCGCAGTGGTCGTTTTGAGGGCCCTAAGTCCCGAATTTGGTACGATTCTCCTGAAGCGACCCAACGATGGGTCTACGCAGCGACAACGGAAGTTGAGGACCTCAATGGTCAAGTACGTTTACGATTTTTCCGAGGGCGACAAGTCCATGAAGGACTTGCTTGGAGGCAAGGGTGCCAACCTGGCAGAAATGACGAAGCTGGGGCTTCCAGTTCCCCCCGGATTCACCATCACCACGCAAGCCTGCCGTGCCTACCTGAAGGACTCCGTTGTTCCTGAGTCGCTGGAAACGGAAGTGACCACCGCTCTGCGTCGCGTCGAGGACCTCATGGGTCGTCGCCTCGGTGATCCCCAGAACCCTCTCCTCGTGTCTGTTCGTTCCGGTGCGAAGTTCTCGATGCCCGGCATGATGGAAACGGTCCTCAACATCGGCCTGAATGACGAGTCGGTCAAGGGTCTGGCTGAGAAGTCGGGCAACGAGCGATTCGCATGGGACTCCTACCGTCGCCTCATCCAGATGTTCGGCAAGACGGTGCTCGACATCGACGGCGACCTCTTCGCCGACGCTCTCGATGACCTCAAGAAGGAACGAGGCGTCACGGGAGACACCGAGCTCAACGCCGATGACCTGCGTGGTCTGGTGGAGACCTTCAAGAAAATTGTTGCCAAGACCAAGGGAATGGACTTCCCGCAGGATCCTCGCACCCAGATGGACATGGCGATTGAAGCCGTGTTCCGCTCGTGGAACACCGATCGCGCACGCATCTACCGTCGCCGTGAGCGTATTCCGCATGACCTGGGCACCGCCGTCAACATCTGCACGATGGTCTTCGGCAACATGGGTGAGGGTTCTGGCACGGGTGTCTGCTTCACGCGCGACCCCTCCTCGGGTCACTCCGGCGTGTATGGCGACTACCTGGAAAACGCTCAGGGCGAGGACGTCGTTGCCGGTATCCGCAACACCCTGGCACTGGCCGATCTTGAGCGCATCGATGAGAAGTCGTACAACGAATTGCGCGCGATCATGCGCAAGCTGGAGACCCACTACCGCGACATGTGTGACATTGAGTTCACCATTGAACAGGGCAAACTGTGGATGCTCCAGACCCGCGTTGGCAAGCGCACCGCCGCCGCCGCGTTCCGTATCGCGACGCAGCTCGTTGAGGAGAAACTCATCACCCGCAACGAAGCCCTTGATCGCGTGACGGGTGAACAGCTGACCCAGCTGATGTTCCCGCAATTCGACGCCGAAGCTGACAAAGAACTCGTTGCCAAGGGTATGGCCGCCTCTCCGGGTGCCGCCGTCGGTAAGATCGCTTTCGACAACGCTCAGGCTGAGGCCGCCGCTGCCGCCGGTGTCAAATGCATCCTCGTGCGCCGCGAAACGAATCCGGATGACCTCCCGGGCATGGTTGCTGCCGAGGGCGTGCTCACGGCTCGTGGCGGTAAGACATCGCACGCTGCCGTTGTTGCTCGTGGAATGGGCAAGACCTGCGTGTGTGGTGCGGAGTCCCTCGACATCAACGCCGATGCTGGCACCGTGAAGATCGGGGACCGTGTTCTGACAGCGGACGATGTCATCGCGATTGATGGCCAGACCGGTGAAATTTTCATCGGTGACGTGCCGGTTGTGGATTCCCCGGTGACAACCTATCTTGCGCACGGCCTCGCCGCTGGCCTCGAAGCTGCTGGTGACAACGAAGGCACTCGTGAACTCGTTGAGTCCGTTGATCGCCTGCTCACCCACGCCGATAAGGTTCGCCGTCTGCGGGTCCGCGCGAATGCGGATACGCCGGAGGATTCTCGCCGTTCCATTGAGTTCGGTGCCGAAGGCATTGGCCTGTGCCGCACCGAGCACATGTTCCTCGGCGCACGTCGTCCGCTGGTTGAGCGCGCCATTCTCTCCGAAGCGGGTTCGCAGGAACGTCGGGATGCCTTCGATGAGCTTGAGAAACTGCAAAAGCAGGACTTCTTGCAGATGCTTGAGGTCATGGATGGAAAGTCGATGACGGTTCGCCTCATTGACCCGCCGCTGCACGAATTTATGCCGGCTCTAGGTGACCTGGAAGTCAAGGTCGCTGTTGACCGGGTTGCGGGGACGGTTGATCCTGACGATGAGAAGATGCTCGTCGCGGTTCGTCGCTTCCATGAGCAAAACCCGATGCTCGGCTTGCGCGGTGTTCGCCTTGGCATCTACCTCCCCGGTCTTTTTGGGCTACAGATGCGCGCTCTGTGTGAGGCCGCTGCTGAACTTGTGTCCCGCGGTCTTGATCCTCGTCCGGAGATCATGGTTCCGCTGGTTGGCTCGGTCCGTGAGCTTCAGCTGATCCGCGAGGAAGGCGAAAGCATCATCGCTCAGGTGTCCGCTGATCGAGGCGTTGACCTGTCGAAGATCACGATCGGCGCAATGATCGAGCTTCCGCGTGCGGCAATGACCGCCGAAGACTTGGCGGAGGAAGCCGACTTCTTCAGTTTCGGCACGAATGACCTCACCCAGACGGTGTGGGGCTTCTCCCGTGACGATGTTGAGGGCGTGTTCTTCGCCGACTACATCGAGGCTGGAATTTTCGGCGTGTCTCCCTTTGAGTCCATTGACGTTCACGGTGTGGGCACCGTGGTTTCTGAGGGCGTGCGTCGCGCACGTTCAACGAAACCGAATATCAAGCTCGGTGTCTGTGGCGAACACGGTGGCGATCCCGCATCGATCCACTTCTTCCACGAGGTCGGCATCGACTACGTGTCCTGCTCTCCGTTCCGTGTTCCTGTGGCTCGTCTTGAGGCTGGCCGCGCTGCGGTCGGTGGTGGCTCCACCACGGCGTGACGTTGAGTCGCTGACCCTGTAGAGGCCGGGTCCGCACTGTCCGAAAGGACGGTGCGGACCCGGTTTGCCTTTGAGCGGGTGGGGGGGGGTGGGACACCGGTATTCGCTGTGATATCAGAGATGAAGATCATGGCAGACATGAGGAGGTCGCAGTAATGTGATGAGTCTGACGCAAAATTAATTAGGTTATACTTATATTGCTTCTTTACGCCTTAGCAAAATGTCGCTAGGCTTCATGAGTAAGGTTTTCATCGCGCTCAGCGAGTGCACGGATGCCAATGACAATTGACGTCCCTCCTCGCCGGGCATCCCGCGTATCCCTGCGGTGATATAGGAGGCAAATTAGCGTGCACCCTCGTCGACGCTCGGCACCCACGCAGACGCTCGCTCGGTCGGCTCACCAGTCGTCGGTTCTGTGGTTCTCATCTGTCCTCCTCATCGGGGCTGTTCTTTGTGCGATCTTTTCGTGGACAACACCTGCCATCGCACAACCTGTGGACGCACGCTCAGCTGCGATCAATGCCCAGGTGAGCGCTGCGAACGAAAAACAGACGTGGACAGCTGTCGCCGAAGAGATGGGGCAGATGCTCGATCGGGCGGAAAAGACCTATCTTGACGGAGATGTTCAAGGCGGCAAGGACGGCGTGAATGAAGCGTATTACCGTCGCTATGAAGTTCTTGGCTTTGAGAAGCAGGTGATGGCGCGGATTTCCGGTGATCGAGTGTCCAGCGTCGAGATGGAATTCGCCCTCGTGAAGAAAGCAATGAACGAGGGCGACGACCAGGGGGTCAAGCAGCACACGCAGACTCTGAAGACCTATCTGAGCGAAGACGCCGCAGTTCTCGACGGAACCAGCGGATCGGGTGGCGGCGCGGGGAACGCGAACGACTACAGCCCGGGAGCCTGGGGCGAGGTTGCCAAAGACATGGCAGGCATCCTCGATCGGGCGGAAAAGACCTACCTTGACGGAGATGTTCAAGGCGGCAAGGACGGCGTGAATGAAGCGTATTACCGTCGCTATGAAGTTCTTGGCTTTGAGAAGCAGGTGATGGCGCGGATTTCCGGTGATCGAGTATCCAGCGTCGAAATGGAATTCGCCCTCGTCAAGAAAGCAATGAACGAGGGCGACGACCAGGCAGTGGCCGAGCACGTTGCCACTCTGAAAAACTTTCTTCGCGAAGACGCGAATTCTCTTGATGGCTACACCGGTGCTCAGACCGCAATGACGAGCCCTTGGCTCACGGGATTCCTGCCGTCACTTGCGGTGATTCTCCGCGAAGGAATGGAAGCGATCCTCGTTGTTGCCGCTGTGTTGGCGTATCTGACGAAAGCGGGGCATCGCGACAAGACGCGCTTTGTGTGGCTCGGTGTTGGGCTGGCACTTGTGGCTTCCGTGGCGCTTGCCGTCCTCTTTACCCTGGTCAAAGCTGCGGCCGGAGCCAACCAGGAACTCCTCGAAGGGGTAACCGCACTATTCGCCGTCGCCATGCTCATCTGGGTGTCCAACTGGATGATCAACAAGTCCTCCGGACAAGCCTGGGACCGGTATATCAAAGACACAACGGACCGGTCACTGACCAACGGATCCCTTTTTGGCCTCGTCTTCATCGTGTTCCTCGCGGTGCTGCGTGAAGGAGCAGAGACAATCCTCTTCTACGTCCCGGTCTTCTCAAACGCCGGCGACGCTGTGGGCTACGTCTGGATGGGCCTGGGCGTCGGGGCTCTTGCTCTGATCGTTGTCTTCCTCCTCATCCAATTCGCAGCGATACGCATCCCGCTGCGTCCATTCTTTACAGTGACGTCGATCCTCCTGGCGATCATGGCGTTCACATTCACGGGAGCCGGAATCAAGGAACTCCAGGAAGCCGATGTGGTTTCACTGACCTACCTTGAAGGCTTCCCCACCATTGACCTCTTGGGGATCTATCCCCGAGTGGAGAACCTTGCTGCACAGGCACTGGTTCTCATGATCATCGTTGGGCTCTATGCCTGGGGTGCTGTGCGCAATCGACGCGCCCTAACGACGGTCACCAACAATGCAACCAACCCTCAACATGGAGAATGATTGATGAAACGCTCTCACATTCGCATGGGTGCTGCCCTCGCGGCCGCTGCCCTCATCACCGGTCTGGCAGCGTGCAGCCCATCCACAAAAGAATCGTCCGATGAGATGCACAACCACGACCACTCGCATGCTTCTGAGCCGATGCAGTCCGGTGAGGGCGCAGCACCCGGTGAGGATGCAGGCTTCGACGAGTTCCCTCTGGGTGACGAGGTGTTCGTTGGACCTCTGACCGTCGCTGGCGTGTACTTCCAACCAGTTGAGATGGAACCCGCGATGGGCACCCCCGCTTCCGAGGCATCGATGCACATGGAAGCTGACATTGCTGCCGCGCCCAACAACAAGCTGGGCTACGGCGCCGGCGACTTCATCCCCGGGCTGACCGTGGATTACCGGATTCTTGGCGAGGGTGGAAAGGTTGTCCAGGAGGGCACCTTTATGCCGATGGTCGCCTCCGATGGTCCGCACTACGGCATCAACCTGCCCAAGCTCGAGGCCGGCACATACACGGTGCAGTTCATCATCAAGTCGCCGGAAGAATCCGGATGGATGCTGCACACCGACAAGGCGACGGGTGTTGAGGGACGCTACTGGACCGAACCTCTCGTTGCCGAGTTCACGAACTGGCAGTGGGATCCCACCGCTGTTGAATGGTGACCTGCGGGGCGGTCACGCGCTCACCCCTATCTGGTGCGTGACCGCCCGCCTGGGTGATCGGTGAACGTGAGTGTTCACCATCCCATTGGTGGAGCACGATCGTCTTGAGGCTCCACGACATGACCCCGGTCGCTCGAATCAACGCCGCCATGAGTGCGGCGTTTTCGTGCGATATGTGAAGGATTGACATCGCGATGATTGAACAGATGAGCGAAGTAACGCTCACGCTTCTCCTGACGGGCCTTGCCATCGGTGCGTTAGTTCCCCTTCTGCCCTCCCAGGGACGAGGACGAGGCGCACAGTCCCGACGGACAAGGATCATCGCGGGTGGTGTCGGCCTCGGCCTCGTCGCCTCTGCCGTGCTGTCGGTGGTTAACACGATGTGGCCTAAAGCCGTGAATAGACAGACCGTGGGCCTGTGGACTCTTCCGATGGTCATCGTGTGTGCGGCGATCGTCCTCGTCCTCGTTGCCCGACATTCTCGACGCGATGACGACGCACCTGCTTGTCGGGAGGATGCGATCCTTCGCTGGGTGGCGTTCGCGTACTTCGCGTTGGTCATCTTCCGCAGCGTGCCAACGGCAATGGCGCAGGTCGTCATGCTTTTCCCCACGGGGTTTGAGCTGTTTTCAACGCCGATGGTCATGGCCCTGCTGGGATATACCTTGGGCTGGGTGATCGTTGGTGCGCTTGCGTGGGTGTCGGCGAAACTCATCGCTCTGCGGCGCTCTCTCACGAGGAGCATCTGGCCGACGGCATTGATCGTTGGCGTTTTGGCGTTGACGCATCTCCTCTTGATCGTCCGCATCCTCCAAGCACGCCGCACGATTGTCCTCTCGAAAGACGTCTTCAACGTCATTGCCTGGTTCATCAACCACGAAGCTGTTTTCCCGCTGGCGGCGATGGCTGTCCTCGCGTTCGTCGCCGTCTCAATTGTTGTTGCGACACGGTCGATCCCCACTCAGGCTGCGAATCCTGCTCAGGGCCGCCTCAACCGGGCGCGGGTGAAACTGTGGAAAACTCTGGCCGGTGGCGCCGCCGCCGGGTACCTCTGCGGCGCTCTCTTAGTCACGCTCGGTGTGGCGATCGGGTCTGCCCAGGTTGAGTTGTCGGAACCGGAAGACTACTCCGTGTCGAATGACAAGGCCGTCATCGCGCTGGCCGATGTTTCTGACGGACACCTCCACCGTTTTGCCTACACAACGAAGTCTGGAGTTGAGGTCCGCTTTATCGTCATTCAGAAGGCCGGCTCGTCTTTTGGGGTCGCGCTGGATGCCTGTGAAATCTGCGGTCCAACCGGCTATTACGAGAAGGACGGCAAAGTCATCTGCAAACTCTGTGAAGTCGCAATGAATATCGCGACGATTGGTTTCAAGGGTGGCTGCAACCCCATCCCCATTGACTATGACGTCTCCAATGGTCAACTGACAGTTCCGTTGTCGGTGCTGGAATCCAGCGCGGAGGTCTTCGCCTAATGTTTGTCCGGATGCTATGGGGAGCGCTGACTCGCCGAGGAAACCGACACGCGATGATTGCCCTGACCGTGGCTTTGGGGGCGTGCGTTGCCACGAGCATGCTGTCGGTGATGTTTGATGTTGGCGATAAGGTCAACCAGGAACTCAAATCCTACGGTGCAAATATCGTCGTGCGTCCCCAGGGGTCGGCGGTCTTAGAAGACCTCTACGGAACAGACTCCACGATGGGACAGAGTTCGTATCTGCGTGAAAACGAGCTCGGGAAGATCAAGACGATTTTCTGGACCTACAACATCCTCGACTTCACGCCGCTGCTGCCCGTGACGGTCACCGATGATTCAGACGATCACGTCACCGTGACGGGAACATGGTTTGATCATCACCTGGCGCTGGAAACCGGAGAGAGCGTGACCACGGGCCTGGACAAACTTCGCGGGTGGTGGAGTCTGGAAGGCCAGTGGGTCGGTGACGACGATCCGAACGGCGCAGTCATCGGCTCACGCTATGCATCTGTCCGTCACGTATCCATTGGCGATACCATCCACGTGAGGCGAAATGGCGAGCCAATCGCCCTTGTTGTCCGAGGAATTTTTACCTCCGGTGACGAGGCCGATGAGCAAATCTACGTGCCTCTTGCGATCGCCCAGAACCTGCTGGGACAGCCGGGCGTTGTCTCCAGTGTCGAGGTGTCGGCGCTGACAACTCCCGACAATGACCTGGCGCGCAAGGCCGCGAAGAATCCGAACTCGCTGTCCGTGACGGAACGGGAAACCTGGTACTGCACCGCGTATGTCTCATCAATTGCCTACCAGATCGAGGAAGTCATGACGGACTCGGTTGCCAGGCCCGTCCGACAGGTCGCAGAGTCCGAAGGCACAATCCTTGAAAAGACTCAGCTGCTCATGGTCCTCGTCACCGTGCTGGCCCTCGTTGCCTCGGCCCTCGCTATCGCTAACCTTGTGACAGCGAATGTCATGGAGCGTTCCTCCGAGATCGGCCTGATGAAAGCCGTCGGTGCGAGAGGACGGTCGATTATTGCGCTTTTCCTCACGGAAATCGTTGTTGTGGGCCTCGTTGGTGGACTCGTCGGATATGCCGCAGGTCTGGGCGTTGCTCAGCTCATCGGCCTGATGGTTTTCCGTTCATCAATTGCTTTTGCTCCGGTTGTTGCCGCGTTGGTTGCCGTCCTCGTGGCGCTCGTTGTTCTTGGGGCATCAATTCCTGCGATCCGCTACCTTCTGCGCTTGAACGCCGCCGAAGTTCTTCACGGAAGGTGAGGTCATGACTCGTCGTTCAATGTTCTTCCGGATGGTGCTCTCATCCATTCTTCGTCGCCGCTCGCGCGTGTTCATTGCGATCCTCGCCGTTGCCATCGGCGGAACAACTCTGTCGGGCCTGGCAACGATTGCCATTGACGTGCCTGCGCAGATGGCCAGGGAAGTGCGATCCTACGGGGCAAACCTCGTGGTCACTCCAGGCGAGGACTCGTCTGCGCTGGCAGATGCGGATCTGAAATCGGTGGCCGAGCGTGTGGAATCGGAGGCGCTCATTGGATATGCCGCTTTCGATTACGAAACCGTTGTTGTCAACGATCAGCCGTATGTGGGGGCCGGAATCGACTTCGAGGCAGCGAAAACCGTCAACCCCTTCTGGTATATCGACGGAGACTGGCCTCAGGGCTCAGGACAGGTGCTCATTGGCGAGGAAATCGCGTCGACAATCGGTGTCACAGTCGGTGATCAGATCGACGTGTCACTGCTCAACGCGACATCTCAGTCAGGTTCTGCCGCTATCGACACGTCGAAACCACTCAAAGGTGACGCTGCCGCACCTGGAATGGACATCTTCACGGGAACCAGCGGCTCAGGTGAGTGCGCTCATGATCACGAGGCAGCTCAGTCGGGCAATAGCGAAAACCACAGCGACCATGCGGGTCACGGCAATCATGCGGGCCACGCCAGCGCTCCCGGGAACAGTGATCATGCGGGTCATGACGCCCACGCCGGGCACTCAGGTCACGGTGACCATCCCGGGCACGGTGACCACGCTGCACATGGTGACCACGCCGATCACAGTGACCACGTAGGCCACGGTGACGATGCCGGCCACGGGGAAACGCGCGAGTCGTCCTCGTCAATGACCCAGGCCGCGCACGCATCGGCCAACGCGGACACCCCGGCCACAGTGACGCTGACGGTGTCCGGGATCTTGAAAACCGGAGGAAACGACGACCAATACCTGTTCATGGGGTATTCGGATATGTCCACACTCACGGGGCAACAACCGCATTACTCACTCGCTGAATACTCGGTTGCTCTTGAGGGCGAGCAGTTGGCGGGCCTTGTTGATTCGATCAATACGCAGGTCGACGGCGTTCACGCTCAGACCGTGAAACGTCTTGCGCAGTCTGACACAGGGGTCCTTGAGATGCTGCGATCTCTCCTCCTCATCGTCACCGTCATTGTCCTGGCGCTGACAATCATCGGTGTGTCGACGACGATGGTGGCCGTTGTGACCGAGCGTCGCAACGAAATCGGGCTACGGAAAGCCCTGGGTGCAACCTCGACATCCATCGTCTGGGAGTTCATCGGCGAGGGCGTTGTCCTTGGACTCATCGGTGGCATTATCGGCGCTGCGCTGGGCTTCGGCCTCGCCGCACTCGTGTCCCTGAACGTCTTCCACCGGACGATCGCCGTGAACCCCCTGATCATCATCGTGACGATCCTCGCGTCCGTTGCCGTGTCCGTCATCGCGTGCCTGTCGCCCGTGCGTCGCGCCGCAGCTGTTGATCCCGCGCTCGTCTTGCGCGGAGAATGAGAGAACATCATGACCGAAGAATCGCAATCGCCGCTGCTGGACCTGCGCGGTGTGTCAAAGATCTACGGCGAGCTGCACGCCCTGGACAACGTATCCCTCGAAATCCCCCGCGGACAGTGGCTATCCATCGTTGGCCCTTCCGGATCAGGGAAAACAACAATGATGAATATCGTCGGCTGCATGGACACGGCGAGCCAGGGAACCGTCATGCTTGACGGCGCCGACATCTCCGACCTGACAACCAACGAACTCACGGAGATCCGCTGCCAGACCATCGGCCTCGTGTTCCAGCAGTTCCACCTCATTCCACACCTGACGGCAGTGGAAAACATCATGGTCGCCCAGTACTACCACTCGGTTCCCGATGAGAAAGAAGCGATGGAAGCCCTCGATCGTGTTGGCCTTGCGGACCGGGCAACACACCTTCCCCGTCAGCTTTCCGGTGGTGAACAGCAGCGCGTGTGCGTTGCTCGCGCTCTAATCAACTACCCGAAGCTGCTGCTGGCTGACGAACCGACCGGCAACCTTGACGAAAAGAACGAGGAGATCGTTCTCAATCTGTTCCAGCAGCTTCACCGCGAAGGAACAACGCTGATGGTCGTCACCCATGACGCGCTCGTTGCATCGCAAGGACAGCGAGAAATTCGTCTCGATCATGGCCGGATCATCAAAGAAACGTGGCACGATCATGACAGTGAAAATCCACGCACTCAGGGGAAGGACACGGTGACGCTGTGAGGCGGATGAGTCAGTGGGGATCAATGATGGGGCTGACCGCAATGATCCTTGCGGCATGTTCGACTCAGCCAACGATCGACATGTCCATCCCCATGCGAGACGGCGAATGGACCGGGCTGTCCAACCCGGATGAACAAGGAGCCGTTGGCGCGCTGACAATCACCGTCAAAGATGGGAAAATCACCCGATCCGAGTACCAGACTGAGGAATCAGATGGGCATCTCAAAGACTCAGACTACGGGAAAGATTCCTCTGGCAAGGTCTTCAACAAGGACTACTACGATCGCGCCCAAAAGGCCGTTGAATCCTTCGCCCAGTATTCCCAAAAGCTCACCGAAACCGGTGACCTCACTCAAGTTGACGTGATCTCGGGGGCAACCGTTGCCCACAGCCAGTTCGTGCAAGCCGCGATCCGCGCGATCTCAGCCGCTCAGGGAGTCAACAACGACGCCTCAGCTGACAAGATCGACATTCCTGGACTCAACACCGGCACGGAATCCACAGATCCCACCCTCGATGAGGACCTGGGTGGCTCAACAAACTGAAGTCCGCATCGTCCCCAATGGTGGCGACACCTATGGTTGGTCCGTGTCTTTCCCCGCGATGGGAACCCGCGTCGACATCAGCGGGTGGGGCGGAGACCTCCACGCAATCACCGAAGCAGCATGCTCCGTGGTTGCTCACGATGAGGCACTCTTTTCCGTGTTCCGCCCCGATTCGGATATTTCACGGCTCAACTGCTTCGCCTCCGCGTCACTTTCTCCGCCATTTTCAGGGGACGAGGACGCAGCCGCCGTGGATGCCCTGACCGATGAGCTCCTGCGTGACGCCTGCGAACTCTCACGTGCCTGCGGCGGAGTGTTCACGCCACTCATCGGTGCGCTTGTTGACCTGTGGGATGTCAAGGGACGTCACCAGGCGTTCCTCGACGGCGCAGGTATTCGTCCTCTTCCCACGTCCGAGGATATCGAGGCGGCGCTCGCGGCCACCTCGCTTGAGAGGATCCATCGTCTCGCGCCTCGTCGATGGGTATTGGGGGTTGATGGTCGGTCACAGAGAAGACGGGGACACCTCAGCGATATGAAGGATTCGGGTGGCATCGACGCCCGCTCGTCCTCGTTCATGGGAATCAACCCGCGCGTTGACCTGGGAGGGATCGCGAAGGGGCTGACGGCGGATCGCCTGGCTGAGCGGATCATGGAGCTGGGCGCAGGTGGGGTGCTGGTGTCCCTGGGAACCTCGTCCGTGACGGTACGGGGAACCAGAGTGGATGGGAGTGTCTGGAAAGTCGGTTTACGTGACCCCGGAGCAAGCGAAAGCCGATGGGTTGGATGGGTGCCACTCGGTGAAGAAAGCTCCCGTGGTGCGCAGACATCGCCTGGCCAAGCGCCCAGTTCCGTCAGAAGAACACGCAGTGATTCCCAGGGGCCCACGGGTGGATTCCGGGCACTGGCAACCTCGGGTGACTACGTGGGGCCGGCTCTCCTTCGGGCACTCGCCCCCCGGACGCAGGGGATCGATGTTCTTGGCGAGGACGACGTGAATGCCGGGCGCGCAAGCGGCGCGAAGTCACAGGATCGTCAGGGACGCGTTCCTCGCAGTACTGCGCGCACTGAGAGCCAGGCGGAATTCCTTGAAGGGATGTTCCTCCATCACATCATTGACCCGCGGACAGGGCGTCCCTCCTCGGGGCCTTTTCGTCAGGTGAGTGTCCTGAGTCAGTCCGGAGTCATGGCTGAGGCGCTGTCAACCGCGATTCTCATCGGTGGCGTTGAATGTGTTGACGAGGAAGCGATTGAGCGTTGGGCCATGCATCGAGGTCTTGATCCGCGGTGGTCATTCATCGCACTGGGGGATCGGGCCGAGGACGTGGTGTGTTCCCCCGGTGCGCAGTGGATGCCGCGCGAATCGTTGGCGCCCTGACCGAGGTCGGTGCTTTCGCTTGCGAATCTCCGCGTGGGTGCGCACTGTGGCTTGGCGGATCCGACGTGGCGAGGTGTCATGGCCGCATGTGTGAGTGATGTCGATTGCCATTAGGGACTTTCGGCTAGGTAAATTAAGGCAGGCAAGACTAACCTGACCTCATGTTGCTTTCCTCTTGCGTGCCAAACACCCGAGGGCGGCTCCTCGCCGTCAATGTTGAGCCGGCTCATCGTCTGCGCCTCGAAGAGCTTGGCGTGCGCGTGGGAGCCCAATTCTTCTTGGCTAATCGCGCGGCATTCGGAGGAATCGTCGTCAACATTGCAGGGACCCGCGTTGCCGTTGATGCGCGCAGTGCCCGCCGGATCGAGGTTGAAGAACTCGCATGAGCTGCCCAAAGTGTTCCCCATCCGCGTCCTCAACATGCACAACCCACCGTGCATCAATGCCCGGAGTGGCCGCTGCCTCATCGCCCTCGCACCGCGAAGGGGGACAGCCAACCATTCTTCTTGTGGGCAACCCCAACGTTGGGAAATCAACGCTATTTAATCAGCTCACCGGGGCGCGCCAAGCCGTGATCAACGCGCCGGGAACCACCGTTGAGGTCATGTCGGGAACGTGGGGTGCCATTGACGCCCGGCTCCTCGACATGCCGGGAACCTACTCTCTGATCGCGAACTCGCAGGACGAACAGGTTGTTGTTGACACCCTCGCCGGAGCCCCCGGTTCTTTTACCGATCCGATCCGAGGAGGGGGCGTCGACCTCGTCCTCGTTGTTCTTGATGCCACGGCGATGACGCGCTCACTGTATCTCCTCGGCCAAGTCGCCCGAACAGGACAACCCGTTGCCGCCCTCGTCACCCTGAGTGACGTTGTTGAACACGAAGGGGAATCCGTTGACGTTGCGGCGCTGGGGGCAACGCTTGGAATTCCTGTCATGGCGATTGACCCCCGCAGAAATGCCGGCATCGAAGGGGTTGCCGACATGGTGACCGCAGCCCTGCACACTCGTCCTCGTGTCAAAGGAATCACCCCGAGCCCCGCGGCACCCGGGTACGCCAAAGCCGCCGCCACGGAGACGACAATTTCCGACGATGACCGTGGCCTCCTCGACGACGCGGAGATTGACGGCGATGATATGCCGGCTCTGACGGATGTCCTCGCACAGGCCGATGAACTCTTTGCCTGGGTTGAAAATGTTGAAACACAGGCCTTCGGTAAGCGCGCTGATCAGGCAAAACTCTCTCGATCTGACAAAATTGACCGATTCCTCCTGCACCCGCTTGTGGGGATCCCCGTGTTCTTTGCGCTCATGTGGTTCCTTTTCAAGATCGCAGGGGAATGGGTGGGGCCCGTCCAGGATTTCTTTGATCAGCTTTTTACCAATGAAGACCCCGGAGCCGTCTCTGTTGCCCAGGCGATTAATGCGCTGCTGGGATTCTTCGGATGGGATCAATCGTGGCTTCACGGGCTCCTCATCGGCGGGATTGCAACGGGACTTGGGGTTGTTGCCTCCTTCCTGCCGTTGATGTTCGTCATATTCCTCATGATTTCGATCCTTGAAGACTCCGGGTACATGGCTAGAGCGGCATTCCTCGGTGATCGTGTCATGCGAGCCATTGGTCTTGACGGACGAGTCATTATGCCGTTAATCATGGGTTTTGGCTGCAATCTTCCCTCTTTGGCTGCCACGCGCACCCTGCCAAGTGCCAGGCAACGCCTCGTGACAACACTGATCACGCCCTACACCTCGTGTGCCGCGCGGCTGACGATTTACCTGATGATCTCCCGGATCTTCTTCCCCAACAACGCCGGCACCGTTGTCTTCATCCTCTACATGCTCTCGCTGACCCTGGTGATCCTCGGGGCGCTCGTCCTGAAGCCTTTCGTGACGCGCGGTGAAACGCAGGCGCCTCTAATGCTCGTTCTTCCCGCCTACCAGATGCCGCGCATCCTCGTGACGCTTAAAAACACGTGGATGAGGGCCTGGGCATTCGTTACCGGCGCCGGCAAAATCATCGTTGCCATGTCCTTCGTTGTGTGGCTCATGAGTGCGATTCCCGTAACGGCGGGACACGCCTTCGCCGATGAGGACCTGGCGATGGAGGACTCTCTCTACGGCGCAACCGCTCAGGCACTTGTCCCGGTTTTCGCTCCCACAGGCTTTGGTGAATGGCACATGACGGGGGCGCTGATGACCGGATTCGTTGCGAAAGAAACCGTGATCTCGTCAATCGTCACCTCCTACAACCTCGACCCCGAAGTCGCCGGAGGCGACGCCGAAGACGGCGGCAGCGACCTGGGGTCCCTCCCGCAGCTCGTCACCGAATCTTTCCGGTCATCTGCCGGGAATGCCGCCCCCATCGCCGCCTTCGGCTTCATGGTGTTTGTTCTGGCATACACCCCCTGTCTGGCAACAGTTGCCGAACAGGCTCGCCAGATCGGTGGGAAACGGACCGCCGCCGCGGTTGTTGTTCAGCTGGCCGCTGCGTGGATCCTCGCAGTGGCAATCTTCCAAGTGGGAAAGCTGTTCCTATGAGCCGCCCATGCGTTGATCGAATCACTGCGTCGAGTGTGTGCTTGTGGAGGTGGAGCTGATGAGTTTTACCCTTCGTGCGGCGCGTCGCCGCCGCATCTTTCACCTTGACACCTGCGTAGCGCGCCTCAAAGAGTTCTCAGGTGGAACACCCGCGCCCGTCCTCGTTCATCAGGATTCCGCTGGCATGACTGAAGCCGAAACTACGGGTCCGTGCGATGAGCCTGAGGATCGCGGTGGAGCCGGGACTGCACGCGAACGACTTTTTCGCCAGCTCAGCCGCGGCGCAACGGTCACGGCGGCGGCAGCTCAGGCGGGAGTGGATCCCCAGCTCGCTGCGGTGATGATCGAGGAATTCGAGCGTACCGGACTGCTTGATCGCGCGGAAACTCTCTGTGCTTCAGGCCTAGGGGCATGCCACGGTGGGGATTCACCGGATGTGCGTCTCCACTGTGCGGGGTGTCCGCTCATCCCCTTGGGGCCGAGAAAATAGTTCATTTCCGAGGCCGCGGTGACGGTAGCTGGAGTGGGGCGCACGAGGGTGCGTGAGGATTGTGCTACCCGCCGCCGCAGGAATTTTGATCACAATTTGGTAATTTTTGGGTAACCGCTGACGAGGGACCAATGTCCCGATTACAGTAAAAGGGTTAGTGACGACCGTCTCAACTGTTAGAAGGAGTGCAGCGGTGGGAATCCCTATCACACACGAAGCGACAACGGTCGCCCCAGGAACTCAAGAAAAAGCACCTGACTCGGGCACCTGGAAACGTCAGATCATTGGCATCGTCAGCGGACTTGCGTTGGCGGCGCTCGTATTCTTCCTCTTCCCGGCCTCAGGCGTGGACCAGATTAACGAAATCGCTCAGGCGTCGGCCGCAGCAAAAGGTGAGGAATTCGTTCCTTTCACCGACATCGGGCTGCGGGTCGTCGCATGTGCGGCAGTACTTCTTGGAGTCTGGTGGATGACTGAGGCAATCCCCCTGGCAGCAACAGCGCTGCTGCCATTGGTAATCTTCCCAGCTTTCCAAGTGGCAACATTCAAAGAAGTTGCCGCTCCCTACGCCTCTGACACGATCTACCTCTTCATGGGTGGATTCATGATCGCCCTGGCAATGCAGAAATGGAATCTCCACGTCAGGATCGCCCTCGGTGTGGTTCTGCTCGTCGGCACGAAACCACGCCAACTCGTCCTCGGGTTCATGATCGCGACAGGATTCATGTCGATGTGGGTGTCCAACACAGCAACGGCGGTTGTTATGCTGCCGATTGGCCTGTCGGTCCTCAAACTCGTTGCAGAGCTGGTCGGCGGAATGGCCCAGATTCGGAAATTTGCAACATCTCTCATGCTCGGTATCGCATACGCGGCATCAATTGGCTCCGTTGCAACGATCATTGGCACACCGCCGAACGCTCTCCTCGTTGCCTATCTGTCAGAAAATCACGACATTCACATCGGCTTCGGGCAATGGATGCTCGTGGGAGCTCCACTCGCTGTGATCTTCCTGCTCTTTGCCTGGTGGCTCATGGTGTTCGTCCTCTTCAAGCCGGAGATCTCCGAGATTCCCGGTGGCCGCGAACTCATTGAGAATCAGTGGAAAGAACTTGGGCGGATGCGTCGCCCGGAGATCAGCGTCCTGCTGATCTTCCTTCTCGCGGCGCTGTCATGGGTGTTTGTTCCGTTCATCCTTGACCTCACGGGTGCGACTCTGGTGATCTCTGATTCGCTCATTGGCATGACGGCAGCCCTCCTCCTCTTCCTCATCCCCGCGGACTTCGCGAAAGGAACGCGCCTGCTGGATTGGAAGACTGCGGCTGAACTTCCGTGGGATGTTCTTCTCCTCTTTGGAGGTGGCCTGTCCCTGTCGGCGATGTTCTCCAAGCTCGGATTGTCCCTGTGGATCGGTGAACAGTCGAAGGCTCTGGGCGTCCTCCCGATGATTCTCATCCTCGCGGCGATCACGACAATCATCATCTTCCTGACGGAACTGACATCCAATACCGCCACGGCGGCCGCGTTCCTGCCGATCATGGGTGGCATTGCGATGGGCATCGGCCTGACGACTGACAACCCGATGAACGTCATGCTTCTCGCTGTCCCCGTGGCATTGGCGGCAACCTTCGCGTTCATGCTGCCGGTGGCAACACCGCCGAATGCGATTGCCTACTCCTCGGGTTATGTGAAGATCGGCGACATGGTCAAAACGGGCGTGTGGCTCAACCTGGCGGGCATTGTCCTCATCCCGCTGGTGGTTCTTCTCATCGGCGTGCCAGTGTTTGGCCTGACCTTCTAAGACGCGGCGCCTCAATCTGCCTCGTCCTCGTCCCCCGATCGCTTTACGTGGGGGTGCCTGGATGAGGCGAACGTGAGGTGTCACAACAGACGGTGCGGGTGGGTGGTCGCGAGTAGCCTCCCACCCGCACTTCGTTTGTCGCCGCCCTTCATTAACGAGGACGACTGCGCGCCTCCCCACCCCCGCGCAGCGACCTAGCGGGCCGGGCCACCGGGCCCAGACGCGAGCAAAGTGGCCAGATGAACCCCGCCCCGGGCAGCCAGCTGCTGCGCCTGCGTGCGACAGGAGAATCCATCAGCAACATATATCGCGTCAGGGTATTGTTCGAGAGCGGGAAGCAGTGACTGCGAGGCAACAGCAACGGACATGTCGTAGTGTCCGCGTTCCATTCCGAAGTTCCCCGCAAGTCCGCAGCATCCGTCGAGGCGGATCACGCGTGCTCCCAGGCTTTCCAGGAGTGCCTGATCCGCATCCCACCCCATGACGGAGTAGTGATGACAGTGTGGCTGCGCAACGACGTCAACGCCGGTGAGATCAGGGAGGTGACGCTCGCTGGGGTCAACGGAACTGAGAAGCTCAGCAAGTGTCTGCGTTGCTTGGGACACCAGGTGTGCCCGGGGATCATCGGGCAGGAGATCACGCAGATCGTCGCGCAGCACCGCCGTACACGACGGCTCAATACCGACGATCGGGATGCCATTGGCAGCAAAGGGCGCGAGCGCACTCAGCAGGGACGTGAGTTTTTTCCGCGCGCCCGCCAGCTGTCCCGTTGTCACCCAGGTGAGACCACAGCACACATCCGGCGCAACAATCGGCGCGAACCCATTGCGTTCAAGCAGCTCAACAACGCTGCGCGCCCCCGTGTCGTCAAGTGTCTGACTAAACGAGTCCGCCCACACCACAACGTAGGGCCTCCCATGTGGGTCCTTGGGGGAGGTGGCGTGCCCATGATCGCCCGCCGCTTCGGACTGCGCTGCGGTGAGCGTGTTGTCGCGGGGCCACTCAGGCAGCGGCCCCGCGGGGTCGTATGTTTCGGGGGACGAGGACGAGACCGTCAAGGACGGGACCGCAGAGCAAAGTCCGCGTTTCTTCGCCCAGCGCGAGAAGGTGCCCGACTGGAGAGGCGGCATCGGACGCCTGGCATCCAAACCGATGAGGGAGAACACGATGCGCCGGATTGCGTCGACGGAAAGCAGCGCATTTCCCATTGCCGCAACCCCGGGGATCCGTGCCGACAGCCTCGTCCACCGCGGAAGCCACCCGAGCGCATAGTGCGAGAGTGGGCGTATGCGCCCTTGGTAGCGCCGAAAGAGAACCTCGGACCGGTATCTGGCCATGTCAACACCCGCGGGACAGTCCGAGGAGCACGCCTTACATGCAAGGCACAAGTCAAGGGCCTGAAGAACTTCCGGTGAGTCGATCGCGGCGATGAGTTGACCATTAGCAGCTTCTTGAAGGGTACGTGCGCGACCGCGAGTGACGTCTTTTTCCTGGGACGAGGCTTTCCAACTGGGGCACATGAATGTGCCGGGGATCGTGGCTCGGCACTTGCCCACTCCGGTGCATCGGTGGATCGCCGTGGAGAAGTCACCTCCGTCTTCACTAAACGCAAATCCTCCGTCCGCGAGGAGACGGCGCGCGGCAGGGCGGCGAAGGAATTGGTCAACGAGGTCAACTCCGGGTTGTGGATCTTGCTGCGAGGCTGCGGTGGCATCTTGACTGCGGCGTTCCACGCGCCGCGCCTGGGCCTGAGCCGGTGACATCGGCGCGGTGAGAACACCAGGATTCATGAGATTCTCAGGGTCAAAAATCGCTTTGACCTGGGCAAAAAGATCGAGAAGCTCCGGGGAATACATGAAGCGAAGAAGCTCAGAACGCGTGCGCCCATCCCCGTGTTCCCCCGAGACAGAACCGCCGTGTCGCGCACAGATCTGTGCCGCTTCCTCAAGGAAGCGTCTCGTGTGGGCAACCCCGTCGTCCGTTTCGATGGGGAAATTCAGGCGCACATGGACACAGCCGTCACCGAAATGGCCATACAGCAGGCCGTCGATTCCATAACGCGTCATCAGTGCCGTGAAGTCACGCAGATATGCTCCCAGGTGTTGCGGGGGAACCGCCGCGTCCTCGAACCCGGGCCATGCTTGTTCGTTGCCGCCACCGGTGTGGATATTCACCGGGGTGCGTCCACCCAGTCCGGCACCGTCGGCACGAATACGCCACAGGCGGGTGGCATCCTCTCCCGGCGGGTAGATCGCTACGGCATCGGTGTGGGCTGATGCCGCCAGTTCACGAGCGCGCGCGAGAGAGTCTTCCACGGTGTCTGAGCTCATCTCGCACATGAGCCAGCCATTCCCTGCGGGCAGGTCAGGCACACTTCCTGGGCCGTTGTGGTGACGGACAACGTCAACGAGCCGAGAATCCAGCCCTTCAACGGCAAGTGGATGGTGCTCAAGAAGCGCAGGTACGTCATCTGCCGCGGCAATCATGTCGGGATATCCCAGCGCCACCAGCACGGGAGCAGCCGGAAGGTCAACGAGTGTGACGGTGATTTCGAGGATCGTGACGAGGGTTCCCTCGGTGCCCACAAGCATTGCCGCGAGGTTACGGTGATGCTCCGGCGTGAGTAATTCAAGAGAATAACCGGAAACCTGACGGGAGAAACGTCCCAGTTCAGTGCGGATTATTTCGAGGTTCGTATCGATCAGGTGGGCGAGTCCGGGTATTTCGTGGATCGCAGAGTCGTGGCTCGTGCGGGCGGTGAAATGTCTGCCGGTGCCGTCCACGCATTCCATTGACACAATGTTGCTTGCTGTTCGCCCCCATGCCGTCGCGTGGGGTCCGCACGCGTTATTCCCCACCATTCCGCCGATCGTTGCGCGGTTTTGACTCGAGGGGTCAGGACCGAAGCGCAAACCGAAAGGCTTGGCAGCAGCCTGGAGTGTTGACTCGATGCATCCGGGTTCCACGACGGCGGTTTTTGTTTCCGGGTCGATTGACAGGACCCGGTTGAGGTGACGGGTGAAATCAATGACGATGCCCGGACCGATGGCGTTTCCTGAACACGAGGTGCCGCCGCCGCGATTCGTCACCGGAACTGCGTGGGAGCGACACAGATCGAGAGTTGTCACCACGTCCTGACGTGTTCGCGGATAAACGACTCCCAGCGGGGGGATCCGGTATAAGCCGGCGTCCGTTGAATAGCGGGCGCGGGTTGCCGTGTGTGTGTCGACCTCGCCCGTGATTGCCTGACGCAGCTCGGTGAAGAATTGTGCGATCCGGGGATCATTGTCCAGGGACGAGGGCGCCCACGCCTGATCTGTCTGTGTCCCGTTCACGGGCGCTAAGTCACGAAGAGTGGCGCTGCGTGAGGGCGCAGAGGGTCCGGATGTTGGCGCGGGGATCGTGTGCGCGGAGCCTGGAGAGGTCATCGCCGCATCGGAGGTGGTTCTCGGGGTCCGGTCAGCGCTCATGAGGGAAATTGTACGTAGGACGAGGACGTGCGGCAGCCCCGATCGAAGTCTGAACCCTCGGGGGCCGGAGCCGTCCTCGTCAATGAAGAAGCGCGGGCTGCGCAGTGACGCTGCGGACTATCTGTGGGACAATGGCACCCGTGGTGTCGCCGGGCCGCGGACCACAGCTGATCGCCCGCGTATGTGAGGGGAGCGTGACCGATGGCGCTATTCGAATTTGAGGATGGGCGACTCATCCCT